>LR026961.1:179903-479903 GCA_900498135.1 uncultured Desulfatiglans sp. | reverse complement strand
TTTGGTTCTACTTGACCGATCAAGGTGACGGAGAATGGTACATTGCTGAGAACGGAGGCAAAGAAAAATCCCGTTTGCTTATTTCGAAAAGTTCAATTCCACAAGAAAGAGTTTGCGATTTTGTAGAAGGAGTTGAAACATATGTTGGCAGTCGTGGGCAAGCACCTTCGAAGGCCGCCCCTGACAACGGAGCAGAGAAACCACCGAGAGCAAGCTCATCGGGGACTGGTTTCTTTGTCTCTCGATCAGGCCACCTGCTAACGAATGAGCATGTAATAAGTGGCTGCGGAAGAATATATTCAATTTGCCAAGGACGTCGGTACGCTTTCGATGTCATTGCCAGTGACCCTCAAAACGACTTAGCCCTTCTCAAGGCCGAGAAGAGCCCCGCATCGATCGCAAGATTTGCGAGCACAGGAGCTCCGCAGCTTGGCCAAGGTGTTGTCGTAACAGGATTTCCCCTTGCTGGGCTGCTCTCTGATCAACTTCAGCTCACAACCGGTGTAGTGAGCGGCACATCTGGGATCTCCAACGATTTTCGATTTTTTCAAATCTCTGCGCCAGTTCAACAAGGTAATAGTGGGGCTCCTGTTATTGATGAGACGGGCAGAGTGATCGGTGTAGTCGTTAGCAAACTTAATGCTGGCCTTATTCAGAGAGTAACCGGAGACATTCCTCAGAACGTGAACTTTGCGATCAAGGGGGACATTGCCAAGATTTTCCTTAAGGCCTACGGCGTGCAGATTCTCGAAGATAATGCGGGCTCAAGGGTTGGGAACGAAGAAATTGGTCGAGCTGCGAACACGTTTGTGGTGAAAATATTTTGCTCTGAATAGTGGCGCACGTTACACCGTTGCCGCGAAGTCAAGCAGGTGCGGCACAAATCGCTGCAGCTGACGTTTGACCCGTCGCGCATTTTGCTGCCGCAAAAACGGTCGCGGCCTCAACCCCCCCTGAGCTCAAGCGTTGGGAACCGAAACGTTGGCTGATAAAAGCAGCGGAGATCGAAGCAAACCGATGGCAAATAGGTTGATAGGCATTAAGGAGTCGCGATAGGGTGGAGACGAGAGCGGCGTGCTGAGTGCCGCATTGGGTGATTGACAGCCAACAGCGCCTTGTCACAGTGATGTTACGCATCGAAGGGTTGGCCTGTATCATAGGCTTGATGCGGGGTATGTTGAAAAACAGATGGGCGAGATGGGCGATGGAACTCAAGCCCTGGAATAAGCAACGAGGAAAGACCATATATGGCCAGATTGACGCTGCCGAAACTCAAGCGCCATCTCTATGCCGCCGCAGACATCCTGCGCGGCAAGATGGACGCTTCTCAATACAAGGATTTTATTTTTGGAATGCTTTTTCTCAAGCGCTGTTCGGATGTTTTTGAGGAAGAGCGGGAAAAGATCATCCGTGAAGAGGTGGCGAGGGGTAGCGGCCAACAGGAGGCCGAAGAGCTGGCCGAGGACCGTAACCTCTATGAAGGGCTCTTCGTGCCGCCCCAGGCCCGCTTCCGCACCCTGGACGAAACGGCCCACCAGAATATCGGCGATATCCTGAACAAGGCGCTCTCCGCCATTTCGGAAAACAACCCGGTCCTGTCCGGCGTTCTGGAACAGATCGATTTCACCCGTCTGATCGGCAAGAAACCGATTGCGGACCCGAAACTGCGGCAGCTCATCACCCATTTCCGCAAGCATCGGATGCGCAATGAGGATTTCGAGCATCGGGATCTGCTCGGCTCGGCGTACGAATACCTGGTCTATATGTTTGCCGAGTCGGCCGGAAAAAAGGGGGGCGAGTTCTATACCCCCCGCGATGTGGTCAGCCTTATGGTGCGCCTGGTCGATCCCAGGGAAGGCATGCGCATCTATGACCCCTGCTGCGGTTCCGGCGGCATGCTCATCTATGCCCGGCAGCATGTGGGCCAACATGGGGGCAATGCCGACAACCTCTCCCTGTACGGGCAGGACAACGAAGGTTCGGCTTGGGCGATCTGCAAGATGAACCTCATCCTGCATGGAGTTTTCGAGCGGGCCTTCATCGAAAACGATGATACCCTCACCGCCCCCCAGCATCAGGAAGGCGGGGAGTTGATGCGTTTTGATCGGATCCTCTCCAATCCGCCCTTCAGCATGCCCTACGAAAAGAAGCAACTCAGTCATCAGGAACGATTTTCCGCGTATGGGTTTCCGCCCGAGAAAAAGAAGGCCGACTTTCTCTTTGCCCTGCACATGCTGGCTTCGCTCCGGCCCGGCGGCATCATGGCCACGGTCATGCCCCACGGGGTCCTCTTCCGGGGCGGTGGTGAATACGAGATTCGCCGCAAACTGATCGAAAAAGACCACATCGAGGCGGTTATCGGCCTGGGGGCCAATCTCTTCTTCGGTACCGGCATTCCAGCTTGCATCCTGGTTATGCGTCGCCAGGGGGATAAGCCCGCCGCGCGCAAAGGAAAGATTCTTTTCATCAATGCCGACCGGGATTACGAGGAAGGCCGCGCCCAGAACTATCTGCGGGCCGAGCATGCCGAAAAGATCGTCCAGACCTTTCAACACTTTGAAACCATCCCCGGTTATTCCAGCGTTGTCAACACGCAGCAGCTTATGGAAGAGGATTTCAACCTCAACATCCGCCGCTATGCCGACAACTCGCCGCCGCCGGAAGCCCAGGACGTGCGCGCTCATCTGGTTGGCGGGGTTCCCAGGTCCGAGGTGGACGAGCTCCGGCCGCTGTTTGAGGCACATGGGCTTGACGTGACCCGTCTTTTTGTGGATCGCGATGAACGTTATGTTGATTTTGCGCACGATGCGGCCGGCAATGGCGCACTCCGTGAGGCCGTGGATAACGATCCCGGCATCAAGGCCCGTGAACAGACCATGTTGGCGACCTACCGCGACTGGTGGGCAGCACATTCTCCCCGCCTGGCCGGGCTGCCGCAAACATCCGACCCCATGATCCTGCGGGATGAATATCTGCAATCCTTCCAGGCCGCGCTTCTGCCCATCGGGATACTTGACCGCTTCAAGCTGACCGGAATTCTCGCCACCTGGTGGGACAGTGTCCGGGACGAGATCCAGACCATCAGCGCCCGTGGTTTTGAGGAGTTGGTGGATGGCTGGATGGATCTGATCCAGGATGTGATCGAGGATACCGAGACCAAGAAGACCGAACTCTTCGACCCCTTTGAGCATAAGCTGGTGGTCAAACTCCTTCCCGATTACCTCCGGCAGATCGATGACTGCCGGGCCGAAATCGCCCGACTGGAAGGCGAAAAAGAGACCTTTGAACAGCAGTCCGATGACGAGGATGAAGAAACTCCAGGTGAAGGCGAGGAAGAGAACCCGCCCAATTATGCCAGGACCCTGGAAGCGCGGCTGAAAGAGGTGAAGCAGCAACTCAAGAAGGATAGGGACGACCAGGAACTGCTGACCGAAAAGGAGTTGCTGGAAGAGAAGCTGACCCCCTACCGGGAGATTCTGGCGGCCTTACGGAAGGCCAAGAAGACCTTGAAAGACCTGAGCAACGCTCTGCTGAAGGTGTTGAAAAAGAAACGGGCGGAGTTGTCAGGGGATGCTTGCCGCGACTTGGTGCTGGAACTTTCCAGGGAAGATCTGGAGCGGGTGCTGTTGCGCTATGTGGAGGAACATCGGCAGGAGGTCCGTGCGGCGGTGGAAAATTTGTGGAATAAGTATGGGGTGAGTTTGCGGGTGATTCAGGAGGAGAGGGATGTGGCGGCTGGAAGGTTGGATGGGTTTTTGAAGGAGTTGGGGTATGTGTGATATTTCCCAGTGGCAAGTCCGATCATTAAATTGTCTGTCTGAAATTGGTAGCGGTTCAGCTCCACTATCTCAGAAAGGTTCCTTCCCTATTATGGGAGCAAATGGCCAAATAGGAAGCACTGATCGTTCCAATTTCGAATTAGGATATCTTGTTGGGCGTGTAGGTTCTGTAGGAGCAATTAAGTATATTTCAAGTCCTTGCTGGGCATCTGATAACACTTTGACAGTGAAGCCTAAACCTGCGGTCTGTGATTTAGCTTTCCTCGGTCACCTGTTATTTTTTTTTCATCCTGAGAAACTTGCTACAATAAATGCTCAGCCTCTCATAACACAAACAAACCTTGGTAATCTTTCAACTGTTGTTCCTCGATCTACCGATGAACAACACGCCATTGCCACCATTCTCGACACCGTGGACGAGGCAATCCGGCGGACCGAGGCCTTGATTGCCAAGCTGCGCCAGGTGAAGGTGGGGATGCTCCACGACCTTCTCACCTGCGGCCTCAACGAAAACGGTGAACTCCGCGACCCCATCCGCCACCCCGAACAGTTTAAAAATTCACCGTTGGGCAGGATTCCGAAGGGGTGGGAAATTAATACAATTGGGTCACTCATTAAAGAGCTAGAGGCTGGAGCTAGTGTGAATGCATGGGATAGACCTGCTGGCGGAGGAGATTTTGGTGTTTTGAAAACCAGCTGTGTGTTTGGTGGAAAGTTTCTGCCAGAGGAAAACAAAACCGTTCTACCACGAGACCAAGCACGTGTTTCTTGCCCAGTAAGGGCTAACTCAATCATAATCAGCCGAATGAATACCCCTTTACTGGTTGGAGAAAGCGGCTATGTAAAAGAAGAACATCCAGGAATTTACCTCCCTGACCGTTTATGGCAAGCCGTAATGCGAGAAGAAAAAAGAGTCTCCGTGAAATGGTTGTCTCATGTGCTAAACTGGGAACCAGTAAGAAAATTTATTCGGGATATAGCCACCGGAACAAGCGGTAGCATGAAAAATATTTCAAAAGGAGTCTTTCTCTCGATCGAAATCAAAATTCCCCTTCCCGACGAACAAGAATCAATCGCCAATAGATTAGGTGCATTTGATGCAATCATGGCAAAAGAGTCGAAAAAATCATCAAAGTTACACCAATTGAAACAAGGCCTCATGCACGACCTCCTCACCGGCCGTGTCCGTATGCCAGAATCAATCCTCCAAAAATACCAAGCAGAGGTCGCCGCAGAATGAGGAAGGAAAAGAAAACGCAAATGACCGCCTCCCCAAAACGATCTCATGATCCGGCCGCATCGCCGCCGCTTCCGGACGGCTATCAGGTTTTTCTCGGCGAGGTCTCCTCCTTGCAGTCAGAGGCCATAAAGCAGGCGGTCCGGGCGGTCAATCCTGTCCTGGTTGCCAGCTACTGCGAACTTGGCAGAAGAATCGTCGAATTTGAACAGGGCGGCAGAGAGCGGGCCGACTATGGCGCTCAAGTGATTGAACGACTTTCCCGGGATCTGACCGAAAAATTCGCAAAGGGATTCTCCCTGCAGAATTTGCAACATATGCGACAATTATATACGGTCTATCCACCCGGGCAGATTCGCCGGACCGTGTCTGGCGATTCCCTAGGTTCGATGTGCCAAGCCGTGTCTCGGAAATTGGCCGAACAAAAAATATCCGGGACGGCTACCCGGATTTTCCCGCTTGATGACCTGATGGCTGCTCTCCCGCTTTCCTGGTCCTATGAGGGCCACTTGTCAAAGAAGATCGAGAACACTCGGCGGTTACTGGATGAAAGGGCGGGGCGAAAAACCGGAGATGTACCATGAGTGTGCCATACCGTTCACCCATCCCCGCTCTCGACCCGGACCCGCAGCGGGAAACCCCCAACGAGTGGACCACGGTGGAGCGCCCGCTCCTGCAGCAGTTGGCTGCCATGGGCTGGGAGTACCTGCAAGGTGATATGGATTACCCGCAAAAGACCTTGCGGGAAAACTTTCGTGAAGTGCTGCTGCGGGAGCCGCTGTGCAACGCCATTCGCAAAATCAATGCCGCCGAGAATCTGGACGATATCACCATGGACCGGGCCATCCGCGAACTGGAACGATCCGATAAGCCCGGCGGCATGGACCGCAACCGGGAACTGACCGAAAAACTGATCAAGGGGGTTTCGGTGCCGCGGGCCACCGGCGGCGACAGCCCCCATTCCCGCAATGTGACGGTCCGGTTCATCGATTTCGACCCGGACGAGCAGGACAATAACTCGTTTCTGGCCATCAATCAGTTCCGCATCGATACCATCGGCCGGGTGGGCTTTGTGATCCCGGACGTGATCCTGTTCGTCAACGGCATTCCCCTCGTCATCATCGAATGCAAGAGCCCCAGCCTGGCCGAGACCGATGACGGGGGTTTCTGGAAACCCGTGGAATCCGGCATCACCCAGTTGCTGCGCTACTCCAATCAACGCGAGGAGGTTGAACTGGAGGAGGGGGTGGAGCATCTCTTCCACTGGAATCAGCTGATGGTCTCCTCCTGCTACTACGCGGCACGCGTCGCCACCTTTGGCGCCGATTACAAACACTATGTGGAATGGAAGGATACCGCCCCATTCACCGAAGCCGAGGTGCTGGCCGAAATCGGCCGGCCGGGGAAGAGTCTTCGCAGCCAGGAAAAACTGGTGGCCGGCATGCTGCGTCCGGCCCATCTGCTCGACATCCTGCGTCATTTTATCCTGTTCCAGGTCGAGGAAGGCAAGCTCACCAAGCTTTGCCCGCGCTACCAGCAGTACCGGGCGGTGCAGAAAGCCATGGTGCGTCTGGCGGAAGGGAAGACGAGAGAACGGTCGGAAAAACGGCGGGACGAGCGCGGCGGCATTATCTGGCATACCCAGGGGTCCGGCAAGAGCATCACCATGGTGCAATTGGTGCGGAAACTGCGCACCACCCCCGGGCTTTGCGGCTTCAAGGTGGTGGTCGTCACCGACCGAACGTCATTGGAGCAGCAGCTCCAGGAGACCGCCAAACTGACGGGTGAGCGGGTCCGGCCGGATAAGGACGACTTCCGATCCGGAGAGTCCGGCAGCGACCGGGTGAAACGGATACTCAGTGAAGACGGTCCGGATCTGGTCTTCTGCATGGTCCAGAAGAATCAGGACCGCGAAGGCGAGGTGGTGGTCCTGGAATATGAGGTGCCGGTCCCGCCGCCTCGGAAGGCTGCATCCGGGGATGTTGTCGATTATCAGGTTGCAGACGACTTTGACGTGCCAGAAGCCGCTGAGGCAAAATCCCGTTTTGAATTGGCCCAGGGCATGACGAAAACCCTGCGCCAGGTGATTCGCAACGAAACGGAATATCCTGAGGTGAACCCTTCCGAGAAAATCCTGCTTCTGATCGATGAGTGTCACCGTTCCCACACCTTGAGCCTCCATGCCAACCTGATGCGGGCCCTGCCCAATGCCGCCAAGATCGGCTTTACCGGCACGCCGATCATGAACCGTGATCGCGGCAATACCTTGAACATCTTCGATGACTTCATCGACAAGTATTCTATGAAACAGGCCGAGGAGGACGAGGCGACCGTCAAAATCCTCTACGAAGGCAGGGTGCCCTTGGGGCTGGTGAAGAATGGGGCCCGGCTCGATGCCCAGGTGCCCGTCCGGTTTTCCGAATTCACCGAACCCGAGCAGCAGATCATCATGCAGAAATTCGCCACCGAACGGAAGGTGATGGAGGCCTCGAAACTCATTGCGGTCAAGGCCAGGGACATGCTCCATCATTATGTGCGGAACATTCTGCCCGGGAACTGCAAGGCCCAGGTGGTCGCCGTCAGCCAGGAGGCGGTGGTCCTTTACCAAAAAGCCCTGTGCGCTGCCCGTGACGAGCTGGTCCAAGCGGCGGAAGCCATCGACCCGGTCCTGCGGGCCCTTTCCGAAGAGGAACTGCTTCAGCGCTCCGAGGACGAGCGATCCGTGGTGGCGGCAAGTAAGGACCTGGAACGTGTCAAAGCGCTGGAATTTGCCGCCGTCATTTCAAAGAGGCACAACCAAAGCGCGGATTGGGACCGGTGGACCGACCCCAACACCATTGAAACCCATATCGCCGACTTCAAGAAACCCTTCGAGCATAAGGACAAAGACAAACGCAGCAATCTGGCGATCCTCTGTGTGATGCGGATGCTCTTGACCGGATTCGACGCCCCGGTGGAGCAGGCCATCTACCTTGATCGCCGTATGATCGAGCATGACCTTCTCCAGGCCATCGCCCGGGTCAACCGGAAACGTCTTGGCAAGGAATGCGGGTACGTGATCGATTATATCGGGATTGCCAGGGAACTGCGGGCGGCCTTGACGGAATCGGAAGAAGGCGGCGAGGGAGGCCCCCGCCCGCCAACGGGCATCGATGGGGTGCGGGATGAAATACCCCGCCTGAGGGACCGGCACCAGAAGGCCCTCGATGTCTTTCGCTCCCGTGGTATCCCGGATCTGATGCCCATCGATCCCTCTGTGGACCTGCTGGAAGACGAAAAAATCCGGGCGGAATTTTTGAACCGGGTGCGGGCGTTTCTGGCAAGCCTCGCCATCGTCATGCCCCGGCCGGAGGCCTTGCCTTTTGTGCGGGACGCCAAGATTTTGGGCTTTATCGCCAAGGTGGCGGCCAACCTCTACCGTGACAGCCAGCTCGACCTGGAGGGCGTTGATCGCCGTATGAAGCGGCTGATCGATGAGTATGTTTCGGCGCAGGGTATCGATCCGCGGATTGCACCGGTGGCGATCACGGATATTCATTTTCTGGATGAGGTCAAGCGCAAGAAGAACGCCCGGGCCAGGGCGTCGGAGATGAAGCACGCCCTGCGCCATCAGATCCGGCTTCGCTACGATGAAGATCCTGCGCATTACAAAAAATTGAGCGAACGGCTGGAGGCAATCATCCAGCAGCTCAAAGATAACTGGGAGGCCCTGGAAGAGGCACTCCGAAAATTCATTCGGGATGAATTGGAACGGGAAGGAAAGCAGACCGTGCCGGGACTTGACCCGCGTTTGCATGCCCCCTTTTTCGGGACATTGAAGGAGGCGATCGAAAAAACGCAAGGTCAGGAATTGAAAAGTGATGACCCGGTTTTCAAGGAAGTGGTCGATTTGACCGTGGCCACGGTGGATGAGATTCGGGAAAAAATACGACTGGTAGATTTCTGGCGGGATGAACACAGCCGCCGGTCCCTGGAAAAGTCGGTGTACAGGTCCCTCTTGCGAAGCGGGAAGATTGCCAGGGACAAAATAGCGGAACTGGCCACCCGAGTGGTTGACCAGGCCAGAAACCTTCATCGGCTGTTGGTGTGGGGCAATGGAAAGAATCGCGATTAAGGACATCGCTGTCGAGGTGAGACGCAGTGCCCGCCGCAAAACCGTTGAACTGAGCGTGGAACGGGATGGGCGTGTTCTTCTCTATGCCCCGGATAAGACGGACCAGGAAAAACTGGAGGCCATGGTCCGGGAGAAACTCCTCTGGATTTACCGGCAGCTCGGCCGAAAAGAGGAAGAACTGTACCAGATGCCGGCAAAGGAGTATGTTTCCGGCGAAGGCTTCTATTATCGCGGGCGGAAATATCGGCTGAAGATCCTCGATGAACCGCAGCCCTTCAGGAATGGGGAGGCGCTTCGTTTCCAAGGGAACCGTTTTCTGATGCCCCGTGCTGTAGCTTCCAGGGGGCGGGAAGTGTTTATTCATTGGTATGGGAAACGTGCTGCCGAGTGGATTCCCAAGCGCGTCCATATGCTGCAAGACCGGGTAGGCATACAGCCGGAATCCATCGAGATTCGTGATCTTGGTTTCCGCTGGGGATCTTGCACGGAGAAAGGGAAGATTCTGTTTCATTGGCGGCTGATCCTTCTGCCACCGGAGCGGATCGATTATCTGATCCTTCATGAACTGGTACATCTTCACGAACACAACCACAGTCCGGCCTTTTATGAACGATTGAGGCGGGCTGCCCCGGAATATGAAACCCATGAAGAGTGGTTGCGGCGAAACGGAGACCAGTATGGGCTGTAGAGGATGAAGAATCGCTGCCGAACGGGACAGGCTGCAACGAGCGGAGCTCATTAGGGCCAGGATCAAGAATCGCGGGCGCGCGAGGTATGCCGAAAAAATCGGACGAAACGCCGTCCAACCCAAAAAATGCACCGGATAGGACCGGTGATTTTTATCGTTAGATCGTGTCCATTCGGCCGGCGTGTCTCACCTACATGGACATAGAGGGCTGTCGGAAAAGCTGCGGTTTGTGTTTCAAAAGCAGACGGTATGACCGGAGCGGAATGCCGCGCAGGTCATGGTGTGGGTTCAGTGGCCGGATCGGTTTTCCGGCGTGACACCGGAACGAAGGTTGAAAACCGTCCAGGGGAAATAAAAACAACACAAAAACCTGAATATCGTAAAACATAATAACCGAAATATAATATGGCTCAAAAACCTAAAAATCGGGTGACTTGATAACCTAAATATGGTAGAACTCGATAACCTAAAAATAACAAGTACACACAACAAGTCAAAAAATGGCAACTCCACAAGATAAACTTGCAGAATCTCTTGCCGTTCTGAAAAAACTTCAGGACGAAGGCCTTGTTGCAATTCATACAAAAAACATGACGCGCACTCACCGGGAACGTCTTGTCAAAAGCGGTTTCATCATAGAAGTGATGAAGGGATGGTATGTCCCGTCCCGCCCAGAAGAACCAGCCGGAGAGAGTACGGCCTGGTATGCCTCATTTTGGGGATTTTGTGCTGATTATCTTAACTCAAGGTTTGGTGATCAGTGGTACCTGTCCCCTGAACAATCATTGAGCATTCATAGCGGAAACTGGAATATCCCCGGACAGCTACTTGTCCGAACCCCTAAAGGTGGCAATAAACCGACAGCCCTTCTCCATCAAACATCCATACTGGACGCTCGCCTGAAATTGCCAGACAGGAATGATATAGAACGTAAAGAAAACCTGCGGATTATGATCATGCCCGCTGCATTGATTGCATGTACTCCCGGATTTTATTTAAATAATGCTGTAGATGCCCGCGCTGTGCTGTCCATGATCTCTGATGCATCTGAGATTTTACACAGGCTTCTTGAAGGCGGACACAGCACAATAGCCGGAAGACTTGCAGGAGCTTTTCGAAATATCGGGAAAAACGCTATCGCTGACAATATCATTGAGACAATGAGATCTGCCGGATACAGCATTACAGAAAATGATCCTTTTAATGAAAAACTTGCCATCATTTTTAATGAGCGTGAGCTTTCTCCATATGTCAACCGGATACGGATGAACTGGGCAGATATGCGTGGTATTGTCATGGAAACCTTTCCGCAGCCCCCTGAATTTCGCCAGAACACGGATGAATATCTTAAACAAGTCGATGATATATATCTGACCGACGCCTATCATTCGCTTTCGATAGAAGGATATCGCGTCAGTGAAGCGCTTATTGAACGTGTCCGCTCAGGAAGTTGGGAGCCGGAAATAAACAAAAGAGATAAGGAGTACGCAGATGCTTTGGCCGCTCGTGGTTACTGGCAGGCTTTTCAGGCGGTAAAGAAAAGCTTGGTAAAAGTTCTGAATGGTGACTCTTCCGGGACAGTGGCAGGTATTGATCATGCCATATGGTACAGAGAATTATTTGCCACGAGTGTAAACGCGGGTCTGATTTCTGCATCTGACCTTGCCGGTTACCGCAGTCAGCCTGTCTATATCCGAAAATCAATGCATGTACCGCCCCGCTACGAAGCCGTGCGCGATCTTATGCCAGCATTCTTCACTCTTCTAAAAGATGAAAAGGAACCCGCTGTAAGGGCTGTTTTGGGTCACTTTTTCTTTGTGTATATCCATCCGTATGTTGATGGGAATGGCCGCATGGGAAAATTCCTGATGAATGTAATGTTAGCCAGCGGCGGCTATCCATGGACAGTTATTCCGTTTGAAACCCGCAATGACTACATGGCTGCCCTGGAAGAAGCAAGCGTAAGAAAGAATATTGAACCGTTTTACAGATTTCTGGCTGAACTCGTTCAAAAAGGAATGACACATTGATGTGTCTAACACAGAAACCGTCCGGGGGCACTAAGAAGCTATGCATGTATAGAATTGAGCCCAATAATGTCTGGAGTGACTACCGCAATTTCTGAAACAAACAATAATATTTTTATTAGGGGGTGGTCTATGGCATTCTTTTCAGGGCGGTATCGGAAACCATCAAGGAGTTGATGCAAGATAGCAGGTACCCGGGAACGGAAGTGGGCTTCATCGCGACCCTGCATACCTGGTCGCAGACCCTCATGGACCACCCCCATATTCATCGCATCGTCATAGAAGGAGGGTTGTCCCGGGACGGAAAGCGGTGGGTATTGTGTAAGGGAAAGTTTTTCCTTCCCGTAAAGGTGCTCTCCCGGTTGTTCCGGGGGAAGTTCCTGGCCTGCCTCAAAGAGGCCTATGAAAAGGGGAAGTTTATATTTCCTGGCAGGATCGCGTCGTTGAAGGAGAAAGAGACCTTCAAGGTCCTGCTCAAGGATCTCTATGCACACGAGTGGGTGGTTTCCTGTAAATCCCCGTTCCGGAGCGCAGAAACGGTGGTGGATTATCTCGGACGCTAAACCCGCCGGGTTGCCATCTCGAACCAGAAATTGGTGGTGCTGGAGAATGGCCGGGTCACCTTCCGTTATCGTGATCGCACTGACCATGATGCGACAAAGCTCATGACCCTGGATGCCCTTGAGTTCATCCGACGCTTTTTGCTGCACATCCTGCCCGATGGGTTCATGAAGATCAGGCACTACGGCATCCTGAGCAACCGGAAGCCGGCGGGGTCTTTTGGCCCGTTCGATGTTGTCGATCCAGCCGAGGTCTTTCTTGAGCACGTTGCGGTAAAGAAACAGGATGGCGCAGAGCGCCTGATTCCGGGTGGAGGCCGCCACCCTTTTTTCCACAGCCAGATAGCTCAGGAAAGCGCTGACCTGGGCTTCTCCCATTTCCAGTGGGTGCTTCCGGTTGTGGAAGAAAATGAACCGCTTGATCCAATGGACGTAAGTCTGTTCGGTGCGATAGCTCATGTGCAGGACACGAAGCGCAGCCCGGACCTGGTCGAGGAGTTTCGGCTTTTCCATGGCATTTCTCTCGGGATGTCTACCCGCGGGTTCCGACAAGGGCCTTTCAGTAGGGCGGCCTTAGATGGTGGCGGACGCCCGGCACCCTTCGTACGTATCCGAGTGGATCAACTTGGCGGCGCGGCGGACGGGGGGGCACTTGAAAAGGCGGAACGATCGGGAAATGGCGATCCGAGGTGGGGGCAATGCTCTGGATCTTGCCGCGCTCAAAAAACTTACAGTTATGTATACAGCTATAATTTGTGAATATCAAGATCCAATTGCGTCGAATTTGAAGCCTAGATTCCCTCAGGATCGGTCTATACGACACATCAGCCACCTAAATCCAATAGGCAGCCAAATCGAGGTTTTTCGCGGCTTCGATTGAGACGTCGAATATAAAGTTCGCTTTCTCACCATTGACACGATAACGTTATAGCGCTATAATGACATAGCTACAAAAGGAGGTGACATTATGGCGACCGAAGCCAAACGGGTAACCGTCTATTTCAATCCGGACCTTCACAAGGCACTGAGGCTCAAGTCTGTTGAGACCTCTCGTTCTGTATCCGATCTCGTCAACGATGCGGTCCGGGAAGCCCTCGCAGAGGATGCGGAGGATTTCAACGCCTTTGACGAGCGGGCTGATGAACCTTTGATCAGCTATGAAGAGATGATCAAGAGGCTGAAAGAAGATGGCCGAATATAGGGTTTTCTTCAAAAAGTCGGTCCAAAAAGACCTTTCTGCAATGCTGAAAAACGACCTGAAAAAGCTTCTTGACAGGATACAAGGCCTTGCGGATGACCCCCGGCCACCGGGGTGTGAAAAATTGACCGGCCAAGAGCGCTACCGTTTGCGTCAGGGACGATATCGCATTTTATACTCAATACAAGACGATGAACTCTCCATTTGGATTGTAAAAGTCGGCCATCGGAAGGATGTATATCGCTGAAGCGAACAACGGCGTGGAGCAGACGCCGAGAAAATCGTGCCTAAATTGGAAGGCCGAAGGCGGCGCTGCTCACGCCGGGCGTTGGGCAAATTAATCGATTTTATGCAAATCTTGACAATGTACCCCATTTGGGCTACATTTATAAAAAACCAAATGGAGGCAGACCATGGGTAAATCATCCACCATCAGAGCCAGAATTGAACCCGATTTAAAGGGCAAAGCTGAGAGCATATTTCAGCAGCTTGGGCTGACTACAACCCAAGCGATTACTTTGTTTTATAAACAGGTCGAATTAAAAAAAGGGCTGCCTTTTGACGTAGCCATTCCTAATGAGGTCACTCGCAAGACGTTTTCTGATACGGATGCCGGACGTGACCTGATCATTTGCAATGACGCCGACGATATGTTCAAAAAGTTAGGCATCTAATGCTGACCCCCGCATATACAACGCAGTTTGAACGCGACGCTAAGCGGATGAAAAAGCACGGAAAAAACCTTGAAAAATTGAAAATAATCATCCGTTCTTTAGTGGCTGGGGAGTCGCTTGATGACATTCATCGTGACCATAAGCTGATTGGCGATTGGAAGGGGCGACGGGAATGCCACATTGAATCCGACTGGCTGTTGATTTATCTGGTTGATTCCGACCGTGTTGTCTTCGAGCGGACTGGAGCCCACTCTGACTTATTTCAAAAATGAAGGGCATTGATAGCCCAACATTTTGCTGCAGAGACGCAATCCCATGGAATAGGTCGTCAAAAGGAAGACCCTGTTGCGCAGTTTGCGCGTGGCGCTGATTAATCGCTCGACTTCTTTCAGGGCAAGGTTATCAGGCAGCGGCGTCACTTTCGGGACTTTGGCGATGTTTACCCACTCCCAATCGCGTTTGAGCACATGCTTCCAGAAGAATTGCAGTCCGTTGGGGTCGATCTTGACGGTGCTCCAGGAGTGGGATTCGGCCAAATCGGAAAAATACTGTTCACGTTGCTCCAGGGTCAATTGATCGGGGCAGCAATCGAAATCGTCGTTTATTCGTCGGACAGCCCGAGAATAAGCGGCGATGGTCTTCTCACTGTTGCCTCGATGTCATTGACTTAGGCTATGGGCTTGTAGGCCATAACGGCGATTTTCAGTTTCGGCCCCCTGTTTCTGGGATTCTTCCGGCCTGGTCGGATAATCGATAAAGACTTACCGAGAAGCGAGAGGCGGCTTCGAAGGATTTTTGTGATGCGTCGCCGAGCAACGAAGAGCACGACGTTGCTTTTCATAGACGAAAGCGCATAGGTGAAGTTGACCTGGTACCTGAGTCGTTCGGGATGGTTTTTGGCCTGCTCCTCAATAAGATCTTGAACCGGGTGAGCGATCCTGGCAGCCAGGTTGGCTGTCAAAACTCTGGCGTGGAAATTTTGGAGGACGGCGAGGGGAGATTTTTCCGAAAGCTTCTCGATTTCGATGCGGCATTTGAAATGGCTGTAAGCGGTTTCCACAGACCAGCGCTTGGTGTAGAGCTCTTTGAACTCAGCCAAAGGAAATTGGTGCTTGTCGAGGAGGGAATTAAAGAGAACGACCTTTATCCTGTTTTTCAATGTGAACCGGAGGACGCGAACTCTCAGGGGATTGGTGCTCAAGTTCTTCTCTTGGCAGAATTTTATGGCGGCGAGCGACGGTTTAAGGGTCATGATAGCCTCGCGCTTTCCGGAGCGGAGGAATTCTTTGACAAGAACTTAATCCTTTTTCATTCTACAAATGAGATTTTCTGCCTTGGATATTCCACGGATCTTCAACATTACCGAAAGTGCTCACCGCATCCAAAACCTGCTCACACCCGAAAAGCTCGCCACTCTCGGCGCGGCGCTTCGTCTGGAAACGGGAACCCGAGTGCTCGACCTCGGCAGCGGTTCGGGGGAGATGCTGTGCACCTGGGCACGTGATTACGAAGTCATCGGCACCGGTATCGACATGAGCCCGTTATTCACCGAGAAAGCGAAACGCCGCGCTGAAGAACTCGGTGTGGCCGATCAAGTCAAGTTCATCCATGGCGATGCTGCCAGCTATGTCTCTGAGGAGAAGGCCGGTGTGGCAGCCTGTGTCGGTGCCACTTGGATCGGCGGGGGAGTCGTCGGCACTATTGAGCTTCTGGCGAGGAGCCTGCGCACCGGAGGGATCATCCTCATTGGCGAGCCCTACTGGCGGCAGTTACCGCCGACAGAAGATGTTGCCAAGAGGTGTCTTGCCCACTCAATCTCCGACTTCCTCCTGCTTCCAGAACTTCTCGCGTCTTTCGGCCGCCTTGGCTACGACGTCGTGGAAATGGTCTTGGCAGACCAAGACAGCTGGGACAGATACGAGGCGGCCAAGTGGCTCACCATGCGCCGTTGGCTTGAAGCCAATCCCGACGACGAGTTCGCGAAAGAGGTCCGAGCCGAGCTGACCTCGGAACCCGAGCGCTACGCCGCTTACACGCGTGAATACCTGGGCTGGGGCGTGTTCGCGCTGATGACGCGGTGATTTGGGGGTTGCCGGGCGACTCGGAAAGTGGGGAAAAACCGAGATGGATTCGTCACGAGAGGTACTGGAACGGTTGGCCAAGCCGCCGGTCCTGGCCGAGGGGTGGAATGAACAGGGAGAGATGCTGGTGTGATCCGACTCAAGATATTCTTTAGCTCCATGCAAAAGGAGTTGCAGGAAGGGCCAAACCGTGGCTGTTGCGGACACGCTGCCGTGTGCCGCACAGCTAAAGCTTCTTTTCGATCGCAACGTGCCGGTATTTATGGGGGAAAGTCCTAAGGAAATGCCAGAACCAAGGCAGAAAGGGAATCGGGCCGTTTTTGTGACGGCTTGCACGACACCGTGGCCTTTCAATTTCATTTTTCCTGAGAGCAGGGGAGCCCTCCGGGCGGTCAGGGAAGTTTTACACTACGGAGGGTACAACATAGTGGGAAAAATCACAAAACCAGGGACCAGAAAGTCAAATGAGATTTCTCCATCGTTAGCCGGAAAGGCGAAGCGATTGGGGAAAAAGCTCATACAGAGCTAACCTTCCAAGAACCGCATCACCTCGGGTCGGCAGGGGAGCGCAGCGGAATTGCCAACCGGTTATGCAGGGGCGTTGACCATAGTTGATTGCAATTGGGATATTTATGCGCGAAAAGCAGGACATTATAAAAGATTTATATAAAGATGCGAAGCATGGGCACTGGGAGCGCGTTCTATCTCATTGGCGACGGGATGCGCAACTGGCGCAGCAGTGCAGCAGATACCAAAAGCTATCTTCTGGTTGGACATTTTTGCATCAGGCGGCCTATTTCGGCCACGAGGCAGCGTGTCTCGAGCTGATTCGCTTGGGTGCAGCGGTCGAAGGGCTTTCGCACGAACGGCAAAGCGCGGCAGACGTGGCGGAGAAACGCAAGTATCCTGCATTGGCATCACTTCTACGACGAGCTTCCCACGGCCCGGAATCTCTTTGGAGCGCTCCCAAGGACCCAAACTTGCTTCCGAGCAGCAACCTGTGGATAGAAGCTGCGGAACGTCGAGCCTCTGAGGCGATGTGTGTTGGATATGGGGGCGGCGTTGTCAAGATCTCAAAGGGGTCGCGATATTTCGTGGATTCGTTTGGGCGTACGCTGGTCGGTTGGCATGGCTCCTACGATCCGCCGTGTGGAATGGATGGCGAACCCATGGTTTGACTGCGTAGGAAATTGAGCGATGTTTCAATAGTCGAATATGTCGCCGTTAGTGGGCGGCTCGTTCCTCGCCGCCCCGCAGTTGAGCGTTGTACAATTCATGTGTTATAGATTGGATAAATATTATGCTTACACCAGAGCAGTTCCGAATCAATGAAGCATGGATAGCGGTCAGAATCAATGAGGAATTCTTGTTCGTCAACCCTCTGTGTCAATGTGGGTGAGACACGCCCCCTTGAAAATTTAGTGTAGGGCGGGTAAGGTTTTGAGCCATGAAGAAACTAACCCAAATTGCACCGAAAAGGCCCATGGCTGAGGAAACGGACCCTGTGGGGGATCTTGCACGGAGAAGGGGAAGATTCTGTTTCATTGGCGGCTGATCCTTCTGCCAATGGAGCGGATTGATTATCTGATCCTTCATGGACTGGGACATCTTCACGAACACAACCACAGCCCGGCCTTTTATGAACGATTGAGGCGGGCTGCCCCGGAATATGAAACCCATGAAGAGTGGTTGCGACGAAACGGAGACCAGTATGGGCTGTAGAGGATGAAGAATCGCTGCGGAACGGGAGACACTGTAACGAGCGGAGATCATTAGGGCCAGAATCAAAGATCGAGCATCTTTCCAAAAAGTTGCTGCTGTTTAGCGGGCGCTAATTGACCGCTAACTCGTGCGTGAATTTGACTGCTAAAAAACTGCCGCAAGTTACCCCCTTCGGGTTATCGATTATAATTAAATTCTAGGAAATAAAATGAAATTAGTAATTGGATTAGAAGATGGAAGAAATGAACCAATAAAAGATCTAGATAATGCAACAAGAATAATCCTTGCCGATAAAAACACAGTTGGGTCAGAAGATATTACTTTTGCTTACTGTAAATTTGAAGCAGAAACATCAACACATAAAAAGCATATCCACGATAATGCTGAGGAAGTGATATATATTCTGACTGGTAAGGGAATTAGTGGATTAAAAGATAAAGAAGTTGAAATGAAAGAAGGCGATACAATGTTCGTTCCTCGTGGAGAAGTTCATTGGTTCTACAATCCCTTTCCAGAGCCAGTTGAAATGTTATTTATTTATACTCGTCCATCTTTAGGCTCAGCAGGATACAGAATTGTAGAATAGAAACGACATTAAAAATAAGAACATCAATTCGCTAACCACCGACTTCACTCGGACCCGGCAAACAAAGCCGGCCCGGTGAGCCAGTCGTTATGCCTATATGAGAAAGAAGATTGATATGGAACAAGTTCTTAGGAATCTTACGCTAGATTATTTTGGAAATGGTAAACATAAAATATCTCCAGATAAGTTTTTCGATATAGAGAATGCTCTTCTTCTGGATGTCCGATCAAAAGAAGAATCAGATTCGATCTTTATAAAATTGGAGCATCACACCAATGTGGAATCTTTAAACATACCGATTAATGAAATTCCTGAAAGAATAGATGAAATTCCAAAAACAAAATCCATAGGGGTATTTTGTCCTGCAAATGTCAGATCTTCTATCGTTTATGCCTATTTACTGTCAAAAGGATTTCCGGATGTGCGCATTGTTGAAGGCGGATACCTTGCTCTGACAGAAGCTCTGAAACCGGGGCAGATTTTAAAGGTCATAAAAAGCAAAAAATGAGGCTGGATTTTTAAATGGTAAATCTTGTCATAGTAAGCTCTCTCATTTTTATCGTTGCTGTTGCGATGACAATGGTCGGTAAAGGTGGAGGGAATTTCTATGTTGTAATTTTGACCATTGCCAATATCCCAATGCACGAGGCCGCGACAACTGGTCAGTTTATTCTTTTTTCTGCTTCCATTGCGGCAATGATCGTTTTTCAAAAAAGCAAGTCTGTATCATGGGTAATGGCTGTTCTGATCGGGATATTTACCGCCTTGCCAGCACTTGGAGGAGGATATTTGTCTCATTTGTTCAGCGGTTTTTCATTAAAGCTGATATTTGCTGCTATGTTGTTTATAGCCGGATTAATGATGCTGGTTCCTGTTTCAGAAAACAAAGAATTTGCTGAAAAAGGACATTTTGGAATCATAAATATAAAATCCGGCAATGCAGTTTATCGGGTGAATTTATATATCGCTTTTCCTGTCACTATTTTAACTGGTTTTGGTTCCGGGATGGTTGGTGTTTCAGGAGGGTCTTTTCTGGTTCCGCTGATGGTGTTAGCCTGCGGGGTTCCAATGCATACAGCGGTCGGAACGGCATCAACATTAATAGCAGCAACTGCATTTATGGGTTTTTCTGGACATGCTATCCAGGGAGATTTTAACCCTTCTTGGGCTGTTCCGTTAGCCTTTGTTACAATTATAGGGGGAATATTAGGTGGAAAGTTTGCTCTAAAAACAAAACCTACACATCTTAAGAAAATATTTGCTTATACGAATTGGCTTGCAGCTTTATTTATGGTGTTTAATGCACTTCATACTAAAGGAATCGTATAGTATGATAGTATGGAGGATATAATAAAGGGTTACGCCAAACGGAAATTCGGCTGTGCTCCATTGTTGCCGGTGAGGTTGGTTGTTGGAAATGGTGGTAAATAGATGGAAATGTGGAATAAATCATGATAAATGTTCGTATGGCGTCTGACGAAGTGCGGACATTCTAGAGTGCGTGGATAATCGAAGCAGGGCGTCGGCCAAGTCATTTCAAATATCGCGGGGAGGATAATGTATTTCCATTTATATAACGTTGTGATCTGTTGAGCTTTGGGAAGAGATTTTCCATCTGTGAGAGAAATAATTGATGGCTTCAGTAGTACCGCTCGAAAAGTAGTTCAAAAACAATTCAACCGCAGTGTTCAGCAGCGCGAATTGGGTAGCGCGTCTGTGAGGCTGCCTGTTTGACTTAAGTTTACAAATAAGAAACTGAAAAAAGAAGCAAGCCTTTGTTATCGCAGTAAAAAATAGCTACTGCTTTTGTAGGACCCTACCGTCCTGGATCACGAAGCCGAGAGCATCCAGAACAGCTATTTGCTGAGATGTGGGCTCTTCCAACCTCCGTCCGGGTTTCTTCGCGCCGGGAAGCCAGAAGAGGGCCGTCCGCAAATCACGGAGATGGCGCACGGCCTCTGCGGCGGACATCTTGAGTCCATGGGCGCGAAGCGAGTGCTCCAGAAGCGTGAGATAGACCAGAGCGGCAATGCAAACAAAGGCGTGGATCCTTATCTTGGAATCGGTCCAATGGTATTGGGGCATAAATGCGATTTGAAAAGGATGTTTTGTCTTCCGGAACTGGTTCTCGATGAGATGCCGATCTCTGTAAGCCGAGTATATCTCCTCGGCAGTCCACGTATGATGGTCCGTGACCAGGATGCTTTTTGCCATTCTTTTGATCGTGGCGTCCACCTGGTAGCGGTTGAGTTCAAAGCCCATGGCAGGAAGAGAATCCTCCGTGAAGAAGCTCAGGTTGAACAGTGCCGGGCTCAGGTGCAGTGATGCGCACATTTTCTCGTAGCGCTCCCTGATCGCCTCCGGNGAGCGGGAGTGGGGATGCCCCTCTCTATAAGCCCGGCGCAGCGTGAAAAGGTCTTCGCGAAGGCGGTTGAGTTTCTCCTTCAGATCATAGCGTTTCTTTCGAAAGGTCCTCGGATTGAAGGTCATGACGACCTTGCGCTCGCGGCCCCAGAAAGACGCGGTCGTTTCATGGTACAGGATCTGGTCTTTCGCCTGCCCCGCTGCCAGAAGCCTGTCGTTCACTTCGCAGGGCAGGAGCCGGAACTGCGAAAGAGGAACGGCGGCCAATTCCGGAGCAAAATACGGGGAATAGGACGTGATGAAGTGCAGTTTTTCGTCCCCGTCAATNCGTTGGACGGCTTCCTCGGCGTTCATCCCTTTGTCGAAGATCAGGGTGATGTCTCCCGGTGCCGTCCCGGCAGCTCTGAGGCGGGCGACGATCTCGTCGAGNTGGAGGCGGAAAAACCGCGAATCGTGCTGATTGCCTGGGTAGAGAGAAGCGTAAACGGGCATGGAACTCGACCGTTCCGTGATGAGCGCCAGCCCTACCTGTCGTAAATAGTGCTTCCCGGCTTTGTTGTGTCCCCGCTTGGCGAGCGTGGAAGGGGTGCGGGAACTCAGGTAGGTATAGTAATTTGTGGTGTCGAAAAGGAAGTGTTCTTCCTCGCCGTGGGAAAGCGTGCGGACCTTGGTGAAAAACCGGTCCATGATGCGGGTAAGCTCATCCTCACCGATGCGATCCCAATGGTTCCAGAAGTTTTGGGCGGTGAGGGCATCGAGGTTTACAGGACGGATCTGCTGAATATCGGTGGCGCCATACCATTCGGACATCCTGCGTTTGCTCATGGGGGCAATGGCGCGATTGATGACGGCATAAAGCATCAACTCCCCGGTGGAAGGCCCCTGCCTCTTCCTTTTTGCAGGGACAACACTATCGACAATGCCGGCGAGGTCCAAAGGCTTGTCGATTTCAAGCAGGGCAAAAAGCGATCCGAACTCTTTCGAGGAAATCCGGCTGGGGAACCCACTCTCTTTGGCCATAAAGACGGAGAGGATTTTGTCGGCAGAGCCGAGATACACCTGGTTGACAACGGTGGGTTTGCCATCGATGCGTTGGGTCTCACGCACGTAGTAGTAGGCGTTGCCTTTCTTGATTTTCTTGTGGAGGTGCGCCATGGCACCCACTATATAGAGTAGGGTCCTACATGTCAAGAGAAAATATCATTGATGGTTATATATGCTGCATTTGAGAAGGCCTTTTTTCGGCATACAGTAGGGTCCTACAGTCAAACAACGGCTAACATATTGATATCACAGATAATCAGGCGGTTTCTGCTCGCTTATTTGTAAAGTCGAGTTTGAATCCATAGTGTTGTCAGGACGAGTTCTTTGGACTTACATCACAACCTTTTTTACAGCTATCGGGGGCCGAACGTAGACATTGTCGACCGTGACCGGCAACTGGAGAACAACATCACAAAGGCGCTGATCAATACGCTGGATCTAGGTGGCAGTAGCGTTTGTGGTGCGTTTCTTGAGTGGCTAGGTCTTGCGGACAGGCCAAATGTCAAGTTTCTGTTGCAGCGTTGTGATCTCCCAACGGCTACAGCAGCAGATAAGCGTGACCGCGTGCTCCTTGGCATTTCGAAGAAAAAACTTGATTGGGTTAACGCGGGTATGGATGGAAAAACTGAGAGTCTTCCTGATGCGTGGATATACCGTGATAATTTCGCTGTTCTGGTGGAAAGCAAAATAGATGACGCTGCTTTTTCGCAGAAACAGATGCAGAGCCACCTTGCACGTCTGCAGTGCACGCAGCAAAATCCACCTATAGTATTGCTGAAAACTTGGGGTCAGATCTGCAGCTTCTTCGAGCGCCTCTTACCCAGTCTAACGGAGGTCCCATCGGCGAAGTTGCTGGTGGGGCAATTTGTTGAATTTCTGGAGTACACCGGTATGACTGAATTCGATGGCTTCCGGCTTGAACACTTTCGCTACTTTCTCTTGCATGACGATGATGATGCTCGGCGCTGGATTCGTGGCCAGGTAGGATATTTCGCTGCCGAGGTTCAGGCTAGTCTGTATGTGTCCACACCGTTCTATGAGGCCTTTGATATCGGCAATCTCAAACTTACGGACACATATTGTTGGGCTGCATTCGGACCACGGGGCAAAGGGTATCGCAAGGTAACGCACCAAACAATCTCCCTCGCTTCTGATGGTCTCCGAGTTTTCGTGAACAGCGAGCTCAAGTCGGCAACCGACCTGCTTAAGCGTGTCCTGAAGCAATCTAATGCTACATTTAGGGCGGCATTGCAGGAACTACACGCATTCGAACCTTTCGAATTAGTTTTGGAGGAACGTACACAACGTCAGGCGAGCATCTACGACTACACTCCAAAAATTCGCTTGCATTCTTCACTGTTGGATGAGACCGCCGGCGACGTTGCATGGGCTGCATTCACGCAAGCCGTCGAACGGCTACCTCTGCCTTACCTTCGAATTGAGCGACTCGTGGCGGCCCAGAAGCTGATGGAACGCTCAAATCGGGATCCACCCCAGGTCGTTCCATACATCACAGAAATGCTCCTGCGTAATCACGCTGTCGTGAGATTGCTTAACGAGTAGTGCAATACACTGGTAAGGACGGCCAAGCGTGGAGGAACAAGCAAGAGATCTTTGTTATGAGCGTCTACTCTGCCCGTACATGAAGGGAGTTATCGTTGGAAAAGTCTGTGATTTTTATGTCGGCCTTCAATATGAAATCTACAAATTCATGAGATTTTGTGAGATCGGCGATTGAATCTACTCACACCTGGAAGGAGATGTTCTGCATTGGATATTCCACGGATCTTCAACATTACTGAAAGTGCTCACCGCATCCATAATCCGTTCACACCCGAAAAGCTCGCCACTCTCGGTGCGGCGCTGCGTCTCGAAACGGGAACGCGAGTACTCGACCTGGGCAGCGGTTCGGGGGAGATGCTTTGCACCTGGGCGCGCGATTACGGAGTCATCGGCACCGGTATCGACATGAGCCAGTTGTTCACCGAGCAAGCGAAACTCCGCGCTGAGGAACTCGGCGTCGCCGATCAAGTCAAGTTCATCCATGGCGATGCTGCCTGCTATGTCTCTGAGGAGAAAGCGGGTGTGGCCGCCTGTGTCGGTGCCACGTGGATCGGCGGGGGGGTTGTCGGTACCATCGAGCTGTTGGCGCAGAGCCTTCGCCCGGGAGGAATCATCCTCATCGGGGAGCCCTATTGGCGGCAGTCACCGCCGACAGAAGATGTTGCCAAGAGGTGTCTTGCCCACTCAATCTCCGACTTTCTCCTGCTTCCAGAACTTCTCGCGTCTTTCGGCCGCCTCGGCTACGACGTCGTGGAAATGGTCTTGGCAGACCAAGACAGCTGGGACAGATACGAGGCGGCCAAGTGGCTCACCATGCGCCGTTGGCTTGAAGCCAATCCCGACGACGAGTTCGCGAAAGAGGTCCGAGCCCAACTGACCTCGGAACCCGAGCGCTACGCCGCCTACACGCGTGAATACCTGGGCTGGGGCGTGTTCGCGCTGATGACGCGGTGATGTGGGGGTTGCCGGGCGACTCCGAGAGTGGGGAAAAGCCAATCATGCCTAAAGAGTATAGATCGTGTGAGTGCAACAACTCATTGAAGCCGATGCTGCTTTGCGGCGCGGTTTAATTCAGGCGTTATATAACTGATCTTGAAAGGAAAAATTTCTATGAACTGTCTTAAGTGGATGTTTTTGTCAGTACTTCTGGTGTTTTTTTCAGTTTCGGTCTATGCACAAGGAATAAAAGAACATCCTCTGATTCGTCCGTTCCCGGGATCGATTCTGGCCGAGAACATGTCCAAACATAAAAACTTTGATGCCTACGAGTTTTACTATTTAAATGAGACAACAAAGAAAAGAGAAAAAAAGACCGTCAAGGGGGAATATTGGAGGCTCCTGTATGAAGTACGGACATCCTCCGGCGACCGGGTCAAAACCATTTCGAAATTGGAATTTTTTGAAAACTATAGAGCGGCAGCCGAGGAAAAGGGCGGCCGGGTGGTTTACGAAGACGGGGGTCAAATGGTTGTCACAATACCCCGGGACGACGGCGGAGTAACCTGGCTCAGGGTTTCCGGCACCGCTAACCTGGGGCAACAGGACCTGATCATTGTTGATGAAGAGCCATTCAAGAAATCGCTGACCTTCGGCCCCGCTGAGATGAAAGCTGCTCTGGATGCCGAAGGACGGATCCAGCTGTACGGTATCTTTTTCGATCTGGACAAGGCTACGCTTCAGCCAGAGTCCACCAAGCAGCTGCAGCATTTGGTAACGCTGCTTAAAGATAACCCTGACCTTACGCTCGAGGTCCAGGGCCATACCGACGACCAGGGCTCTGATGATTACAACTTGAAACTCTCGCAACGCCGGGCGGAAACGGTGGTGGCCTACCTTGGCCTGTTCGATATCGATACCAGCAGGCTCGTGCCTAAGGGTTATGGTGAATCCAAACCCGTTATGCCCAACAGCACCGAAGAAGCGCGGGCCAAAAACAGGCGAGTGGAATTGGTTAAACGTTAGCCAGGTTCACCTGGATCGTGGACCTCAAGAGTGGAAACGGCCAACCCGTGGGTGGTGCGGACACGCTGCCGGGTGCCGCATAAACGTGAAAGCCGGGGGGGAAGAGCATAAGGTGAAAATATTGGTGCTAAACGGTAGCCCTCGGCGAGATGGAACGGTCGCTTCGCTTCTAAAGTCCGTAACGGAATCCCTATCGGCGGAGCATGATATCGAGTGGATTGATGTATGCAGCCTCGACATGAAATTTTGCACAGCCTGCATGGCCTGCCGAGAGAAAGAAAGGTGTATTTTGCCTGAAGATGATGCGCACATAGTGGGTAAGAAGATTCAGGATGCTGATGCCTTGGTTGTTGGCACGCCGACGCACTGGGGAAATATGTCCGCGCCGCTAAAGCTTCTTTTCGATCGCAATGTGCCGGTATTTATGGGGGAAAGTCTTAAGGGAATGCCAGAACCAAGGCAGAAAGGGAAGCGCGCCGTTGTTGTGACGGCTTGCACGACACCATGGCCTTTCAATTTCATTTTTCCCGAGAGCAGGGGAGCCCTTCGAGCGGTCAGGGAAGTTTTACACTACGGAGGGTACAACATAGTGGGGAAGATCGCAAAACCTGGGACCAAAAAATCAAATGAGATTTCTCCATCGTTAGCGGGAAAGGCGAACCGATTGGGGGAAAAACTCATAGAGAGATAACCTTCCAAGAACCGCATTACGTCGGGCTGCCAGGGGAGCGCAAGGGTTTTACATAAGGGAGATTATCCGGGCGACGAGGGCTCCTGGAGGAATTGGGAGTGGAAGACCATGCAAAGGAATGCTGATGATTACGCAGCGCTGCCGTACAGGGTGGAGATCACGGCTATCGCGCAGGAGGAGGGCGGCGGGTATCTCGCCAGGCTGCCGCAATTTGGGCGACTGGGGATTTTGGGCGACGGCGAAACGCCCGAGGAGGCCCTGAGGGAACTCGAAGCCGCCAAGCGCGAACGTTTTGCGGAATACCTGGCAGAAGAGCGCGCAATCCCCGAACCCGAGACTTAGGAGGAGGATTTCAGCGGTCGGTTTCTAGTGCGGCTGCCGAAGTTTTTGCAGCGGGAACTCGTGAAGGCGTGGTGCCGTTTGCGGGGATCGGAGCCGATTCCGCCGACCCGGTGGTTCAGAGGGAGACCGAGATTCAGGAGCGTGCCCTCCTCTACGTGGCATCGACCCGGGCCAAGAAGGAGGTGCTCGTGACCGGTTTCGGGGCGCCGAGGCGGTTCCTGTCCGAGTGAGAGAAGGGTGAAAGCCGGGATCATCCTTGTCCTCTCCGGGCTGGTCAGGTGCGCCAAACGGCTGGAATAAAAAATGAAAAACACAGTAGCAAGCCGATCGGGGCAGGCAGCGATGATGGGAGGTGATCGGGGGACAATGGACTTGCAGGCACTCTTGAGAGCGGTGATTTCATTCCGGGATGAGCGTGATTGGGCGCAGTACCATAATCCCAAAGACCTGGCAATCTCCCTCGCGCTGGAAGCCGCTGAATTGCTGGAGATTTTCCAGTGGAAGAGCCCGGAACAGGTGCAGGCCATGAAATCGGACGAACAGGCTTGCCGGCGGGTCAAGGAGGAATTGGGGGATGTTCTCATTTACGCATTGAACCTGGCCAATGAATTCACGTTCGACCCGGCGGAAGTGGTGTTGGAGAAGCTCGCCATCAATGGCCGGAAATACCCTGTAGAGAAAGCAAAAGGCCGCGCGGACAAATACAGCGCCTATGAGGAATGACCGTCATGCGATTCTATATCGGCGTCACGGACGATGAATGGTTCGGCTTCCTGGCCGGGTTGCCCGGGATTGACGAAGTCAACTTCTGGCAGCCGGGCGGCGCATCCGGCAGATTCAAGGCCCTGCAGCCCGGCGAGCCCTTTCTGTTCAAGCTCCATGCACCCAATCATTTCATTGCCGGCGGGGGCTTCTTCGCGCACCACAGCGTTCTGCCTTTAAGCCTTGCATGGGAGAGTTTCCGGGAGAAGAATGGAGCTTCCTCTTTTCTCAGTATGAAACGGCTTATAGAAAAAAGGCGCAGGGCGGACAATACCTTTGAAGATTACAAAATCGGCTGCATTATCCTGACGCAGCCCTTCTTCTTCAGTCGGGAGGATTGGATCCCCGTACCCCCTGATTTCAGCCTGAATATTGTCCAAGGCAAGACGTATGACACGGCTACCTTTCATGGCCGTGCCTTGTGGGACGCCGTATCTGAAAGGCTGGCGTTGACTCGGCCCTATCCAGATTTAACAGAGGAAAAACGGGTTGCTGAAGCTCCGGGAGGGTATGGCAAGCCTGTAACCATACAGCAGCGCCTCGGTCAGGGGACCTTCAGGGTGATGGTGACGGATGCCTACGACCGGCGTTGCGCCGTCACGCAAGAAAAGACCCTTCCTGCCCTGGAGGCGGCGCACATCAAGCCTTTCAGCGAGTCGGGCCCCCACCGGGTTGATAATGGACTGCTGCTGCGATCAGACATCCATAAGCTTTTTGATGCGGGGTATGTGACGGTGACTCAAGAGCATCGCTTCATCGTGAGCCGCCGGATCAGGGAAGAATTTGAAAACGGCCGCTTGTATTACGCGCTGCATGGCAACAGAATCCACCTGCCGCTGGATTCGCGTTTCAGGCCGGGCGGAGAATATTTGATATGGCACAATGAACACTGCTTCAAAGGTTGATTTAGATAGTCGAATTCAATTATATGGTGAGTAAGGAAATGACATTAATCTTAGATTTTTCGAAAAGTATGATTTTATACTTTTTCAAAGTAAATATACTATTTTCATGAAATCATATCCTATCGGGAGAACACACTATCTCAACTAGAGGCAATTCCCACTCTTTTGCATTGATCTTATGAATAAAATTTGCATCGGGGTCATTTTGATCCCTTCTCAGCACTGCCAGAATCCTCGCTTCAAGGATGGAACCCAACCGATTCTGCCACTTGCCGCGCCCTGCCTCCGAAAGCCTCCCCACGCATCTACCTGCTGAATCCCGGATTTCTATTTTCGAATGGTTCTGGTGCAGAGAAACAAACTGCCCGGCTTCCAGCTTCGCCAGGTGTTCATGGATGGGATGGGTGCCTGCAAAGCAGCCCGGGTAGTCCATATAAACGTCATCCAATCCTCCACGATGGCTTTCTGCAGACTCGCGCCTTGAATCGTTTTCGGTTTCTCACGGAAGGACAGATAGCCGAAGATCCGGCGCAAATGTTCCTCCGCGTTGTGGTTCGCTCTGCAGTAATCGCATGCTGGGTCGCCGCAGGACCGCTCGCGCAGGATCTGAATGATACCAGGGATCTCGGCAAATTGATGCTTCACCCAGGGGGGCAGCACGGAGTTGCCGCCGGCTACCCGAAGCCAAGCCATGCAGTAGGCGAGCACCGGGCGTTTCTCCGGATTTGAGAGCAGGCCCGGGACGGTCTCCTTTGTCCAGTTGCTGCAGACCACTCCGTCCGTCTGGGCCAGGAAACAGTCGAGGGCATCCACAGTGGTGTGGAGCGCGGCGGGCGCCATCCCGGCAAAAACCATGGAAAGCGCCTGCCCGGAAAAGCCGTTGAACTGACTTTGATCGAAACAAAACCGATAGAAATCTGTGAGGTGTGGATTTTTCTGTGCTAAGGAACGAAAGCTTTCATACTGATCCTTGAACACGGAGGCAGCCAGTCTCGCATCCTCCAGTGGATTGTTGACCGAAGAGCGAACCAGCTTGTAATTCTTGACAAGGCGGTGATAGGGGTTTTCCGGAAATGCAATGGGCGACAGGTAGAGGGTGTCGATGACAGGCTTGTTGAGAACCTTAAGCCAGGGGGACACGGTCTTCAGGATGGGAAAATCATGCCCCAGGAGATTGTGGCCAAGAACAAAGTCAGCGTCCCTGGCGAATTCGTCCAGTTCCTGGAGGCCGGCTTTCGACCCGGCCCCTTCCTTCTTCAGGCGGCTTTCCTGGTTTAACTGGGCTCCCCAGTGTGTGATCCTACCCGTGCGTGTCGTTTCCAGATCCAGCAGAAGTGTGCGAGACATCAGGTCAGAAAAATCCATACTCACCCCAGGCAGAGTTTGTCCATAAGGAGCCGCCCCTTTGCAGGTCATTGATCCCGATTAAGTTCACGCGTCGAGCTTTAAAACTTTTTTGACCTTTTTTCAAACAAAAGTTTTGAATGTTCTCCTTCTTTCATTAAACCAGAATAGACATCGTCCATTTTTTTTAACTTCTCCTTCATGTCCTTCACCAGTTGTTTCGGCTTGATCAACCTGACCTCATCTCCGAACGACAGCACCCAAGACAGCACCTCCGGCTTGGACGAAGGATTGAAGATCAATGTTGTATTGCCGTCGCGCTTCCTGACGATCTTCCGGTTCGGGCTCCAGACCCTTTCCGCCACGAAGACAGCCGCCTTTCCCAACCGTATCCTCTGGGCAGCCATCATCGACAGGCTTCGTCACGGTGCCTACAAAGTCATGCGCGAAGGCAAAAGCTACAGATCCCCACAAGGGACCCAGAAAGACCAAAAAATCACCTGCTCCAAAACGCAAAAAACACCAGTCAGAAAGGGGGTGAAATCGGTTGATTTGACAAGCGCCTCGAGACCCTTTCCCGCCACTTTTTAATGATTCCTTTGAGACGATCATGGGTGGCTCCATTAGAGGGTGATCATTGACACGAGCCGAAATCATTAGGGCCAGGATCGAGAATCGGTGGCGTGCGAGATATTCGGAGAAACCGGAATAAACGCCGCCCAGTCCGAAAAATGCACAGGATAGGACCGGTGGTTTTTATTGTTCTGCACGGTGGATCCCGCTTGACATATTACGCTTAACGTAATATTTTTCTCGTATGATTAAATCATTTGGCTGCCGAGATACTGAAAAATTATTCAATGATCAAAGGGTAGGTCGTTTCTAGGCCTTTGAAAGGCAGGCGCGGAAAGGGCTTATGGTTTTGCATGCCGCGTGCGGCATAGAAGCGCTGATGCGGAACTCGAGCAACAAATTTCACGGCTTTTCAGGGAAGAGGAAGGGTCCGTACTCAATCAGCATCAATAACCAATGGCGCGTATGTTTCGATTGGCAAGATGGAAATGCGTACCATGTTGAAATAACGGATTACCAATGAGGTGCTCCTATAATGACCAAACACGATAGTCTAGAGCCGATAACCCCCGGTAAAATCCTCCGAGAGGATTTTTTAGAGCCCTTGGGTATTAGCATAAACCAGCTTTCCAGGGATCTTTCGGTGCCTCCCAATAGGATCAGTGAGATTGTGAACGGAAAAAGAGCCATTACGGCTGATACAGCATTGAGACTAGAAAGATATTTTGGGATTGAAGCCCAATTTTGGCTGAATCTGCAAACCCAGTTTGATCTCAGAATGATGAAACGTAAGATTGGGGCTGATATCGAGAAGCGGATTATTCCTGCCAAACATATCTCCGAAGGCATTTTGCCGGTTCGGCAGTCTAATTCCATTTAATCTGCGATATTGTGCCCTTAGATGGTTTCAATTGGGGGCAAATTCAAATTTTTGGCCAAGAGTATTATTGACATGAAACGTTTTGCTTTTCTGATCGTATGGATCATTCTGACAACCTCCGGTTGTGCAGGCTTGAACCCGAACCCGGGTGAACGTACTGCCGACATCGCCAACGAATCAGGCAATTACGATCGTGCCTTGTCTATCGTGAAACCCTGTGCCGAAAGAGGTGAGCCGTGGGCACAATTGAGGCTTGGAGTTTACTACGAAAAGGGCATTGCAATTGAAAAAGACATCGAGAAATCCATTTACTGGTACACAAAATGCGCAGTCCAAAAAGGTGAAGGGGGCTGGGCAGACGGCCAGATTGCAGGTTGTGTAGGCAAATCCGGTTACTTCAACCAAAACACCGACGCTCTTATTGCCCAATGGCGCCTGGCGGACCTGCTATTGGAAGGGAAAGGTGTCAAACAAGACCTTGTAAAGGCGTACTTGCTTGTAAACAACGTCATAAAGGAAAGTGAGGGGAAAAGTCTGTTTTATTGCTGTGAATGGATGCAAGGCGGCGGTCTGTATATAACGCCTGATATGGTCGCAAAAACCAAGGAGGGCGTTTTGAAAGCTATGTCGGAAAGAGAGAAGGCTGAGGCTCTATCTTTTGCTGAGAAATGGACGCCGCAAACCGGGCTATAAACAGGCGCTGAGGTGGATGGTGGCGCTGTGGGGCTATTCCTCTTTAGCTCTGTGATGGCGAAACAGCATCATATCTACTAAGGATTTCCCCAAGATAATGACCGGAGAGAAAATATGAATAAATCTGATCAAGATAAGATAATCAATATATGTCTCAAAAACGATGTCTCTATGATTGGAGTTTTTGGATCAACGGCTAGAGATGAGGCCAAAGAATCGAGTGATATAGATCTTCTTATAAAGCTATCCAAACCAAAAAGCCTTCTTTCTTTAGTAATACTCGAAAGAAATCTTTCAGAAGCAATAGGAAAAAGAGTAGATTTGCTGACTGAAAACGCTATCAGCCCATATTTGAAGGAACGTATTGTTAAAGAGCTTAAGGTGATTTATGAAGCGAGATGACACTGTTTATCTTAAACATATTCGTGATGCATGTGATCGTATTGATTCATATCTAAAAGGAGTCGAATCGGAAAAATTTAACAACGACTCCCTATTGCAAGATGGTGTTATTCGGCAAATCGAAATCATTGGTGAGGCGATAAAGCGTGTTTCTAACGAGATGCATTCGATATATCCTGAGATTCCGTGGAGCGATATTGCTGGAATGAGAGACAAACTCATCCATGACTATTTTGGTGTCGATATAGATACGGTATGGCTGACAGCAAAGGACGACATCCCTGTTTTAAAGGATCAGGTGATTTTAATTCTTCAAGATCTTGGAGAGTAGTGTTCGCCAATCCGCGTTTTCATCGGATCGCAAGAACCATACGTCCGCTGAAACGCACCGATGAGTTGAGGCGGATGCCATGTCCAACCCTATCTTCCATCTCGAGATGCCCAACCGGCCCCGGTCGCTGCGAATGATCGCCGGGGCGCTGCGGGCCGCCATGGAAGAGCCTGGTTTCTCGAAGCCCGACATTCACCACTTGGAACTGGCGGTCGATGAGGCGTGCACGAATGTTCTGGAGCACGCCTATCCCAGGGGCGGGGTCGACATCCTGCGCTTGCAGTATCTGAACAACGTGCCGGTGGACCCGGTGGAAATCCACGTAGCATCGGATTTCGGCCGCGAGCTGCGCGGGTATGTCCTCGGCCAGATGGAGAAACGGCAAGCTTCCCGTGCATTTGCGGGCGCCGTTCGGGAAAAATAGCTCCCGGCTGGATGACGCTCGAGGTCATGCGGGCGGAACATGCCGAGCAGCCCACCTTGCTGAAAGCGCTGAGGGAACTGCCTGAGAGCTCATGAAAACCAGGATCTAAGGTCCCAGATGCAGCCGCACGGTTGAATGGTGCTATTTTTACATTATTTACAGCAGAAAAGTGTGCTGTTCTTCAGAGGGGTATCAGCTATAATTCACTTCGCCGCCGAGCTCAGCTAAGAAAGTAAGGTAAGGAAGATGAAAAAACTGGTGCTCAACGGCAGCCCTCGGAAAAATGGAACGGTCGCTTCGCTCCTCGAGGCCTTGACGGAACCCCTGGCAGCTGGCCATGAAATCGAGCGTTTCTCGTGACTGCATGCACGACACCCTGGCTTTTCAACTTCATTCTTCCTGAAAGCAGGGGGGCCATCAGGGCGGTCAGGGAGGTTCTACACTACGGGGGGTACAAGATCATTGGCACGATAGCGAAACCAGGAACCAGAAAATCAAAGGAGATTTCTTCATCCTCGAGGGCAAAGGCAAGGCGTTTGTGAGAGAAGCTCACTCACGTGTGACCTTCCAAAAACCCTATGAAGCCAGGCTAGGAATTTCACGGTGCTCCATTGCCAGCCGGTTAGGCCGGGTGTTTCGCGGCGTACGGCATCTGCGCAGAACAATCAACCACGAGGATACGGCATGAGAGATCACGATGATTCCAGTTGTTCAATTTCGCGCCGCGAGTTTCTGCGCCTTGCCGGCGTAGGCGTTGCGGCACTGGGTGTGGGTGGGATTGACGGGATGTCCAGCTTGGCATCCGCCGCACCCGGTGCAGGCCCGTCGCCACAGAGCGGCGTGCGCAACACGGGCTCATACAATATTCTCTTTATTCTGACTGATCAGGAACGCTTCTTTCGGCCCGGTGAGTTGCCTGCCGGCTACAGGCTGCCGGCCCATGAGCGATTGACAAAAATGGGTACAACGTTCTTGAATCACCGCATCAACTCCTGCGTATGCACGCCGTCCCGTTCAGTGCTTTATACCGGCCAGCATATTCAGCACACCAGGATGTTCGACAATAGCAATTTTCCGTGGGTCAACAGCATGTCGACCGAAATCCGCACCGTGGGCGACATGCTGCGCCGGGCTGGCTATTACACCGCTTACAAAGGTAAGTGGCACCTGAACAAGGATTTCGAGACGGTCAACAAGCTGGGCACACCCACAAAAATATTTACCCAGGAAATGGAGGACTACGGCTTCTCCGACTATTTTGGCATCGGCGACATCATTGCGCACCATCAGGGCGGCTATCTGCACGATGGTGTGATCGCCGCCATGTCTGTGAGCTGGCTGCGTGGCAAGGGGCGTGAGCTGGCGGCCGAAGGCAAGCCCTGGTTTCTCGCAGTGAACCTGGTCAACCCGCATGATGTCATGTTCTATGATACCGATCCTCCCGGTATGCCTCATCAGGCCCCGACTGCTCTCACCCATGTGGTCCGGGAGCCGGATGATCCGCTTTACGCCAAACAATGGCCTTTCAGCCTTCCGCCAAATCATGTCAATCCATTTGACGCACCGGGGCGTCCGCCGGCCCACCGCGACTTCCTGCGATCGCATGATGCGCTCGTGGGCGAAATCCCGAACGAAGAGCCTCGCTGGCGCCGCCGGCACAACTACTACTTGAATTGCCTGCGCGACGTCGATCGCAACATAGACACGGTACTGAGTGAACTCGATGCCGCGGGGTTTACCGAGCGCACCATTGTCATCTTCACCTCAGACCATGGTGACATGGACGGCGCACACCTGTTGCACGCCAAAGGGGCGGTATCCTATCGCGAACAGAATCAGGTTCCGCTTGTCGTTGCTCATCCCGCCTATTCGGGTGGCAAACAGTGCCGCGCTGTTACGTCGCACGTCGATCTCGCTCCAACGCTCGTTGCATGGACCGGAGTGGCCCCGGACAAGCGTGCCGATATTGTCAAGGGGCTTCCAGGCAAGGATTTCTCAGGGTTGCTGGCTGCCCCGGAACGCGCAGACGTCAATGCCGTCCGGGAAGGTGCATTATTCAACTACAACATGTTCGCGTACCTCGATGGGGATTTTCTCTACGAAGCCGTGGCACACATCAAGCGGGGAGGGGATCCGAAACATCTCAAGGAAGCCGGGATTGTCCCGGATATGATGAAACGGGGTGCGGTGAGGATGGTCTATGACGGCCAGTATGTGTTCGCTCGCTACTTCTCGCCGAAGCAGCACAACCGGCCGGCGAATTTGGAACAGTTATACAGGTTCAATGATGTCGAGCTGTACGATGTCGAAGCAGATCCCCTGGAAATGAAAAATCTCGCAGCGGACGGCAAAGAGCACCGCGAACTCGTCGTTGCCATGAACGATAAACTCAACAGGCTTATCGAGGCGGAGGTTGGCGAGGACCGCGGCCAGATGCTGCCCGGTGGCATCGATGCGGGTTGGGAGGTGACCGCAGAGACAATGGCGCCTTGAGCCAACTGGCTCTCGTTTGTTTATGGGCGTCGTTGCGGCGCCGCACCGGACGGGCTGCCGCCTGCCGCTGCCGGTTTTGCAGGGCGGCCCGCGGATGGGCTCTTGCCTTCTCAGGCTTCAAGTGCAGGAGGAGCCGATGAGCGGTTCCAATGAGCAGGTGATATCTAGCCTGGAGCGGATGATTCCCTTGCGTGAGGCGGTCATGCGCGCTGCGATCGGTGCCCTCCAGTTGCCGCCTGCCTCCCGGGGGCTTGATATCGGCTGCGGGATCGGAGATCTGACGCTCCTTCTGGCGGAGGCGACAGGCCCGGATGGGCGTGTCGCAGGATTGGATCTTTCCTGGCCGGCTGTCCACTGCGCTCGCCGAAGGGCCGACAAGTCGGCCCACGCTCAGCGCATCGAGTTCGCAAACAGCGACATGGGGGCGCTGCCCTTTGCCCGGGGCGTTTTCGACTGGGCTTGGAGCGTCGACTGCGTGGGTTATCCCGCCGGTGAGATCCTTCCCATCCTGGAAGAAATCTGCCGCGTCGTCCGCCCTGGAGGCGTGATCGCACTCTTGGGATGGACTTCCCAAACGGTGCTTCCCGGGCACGAACTGCTGGAGGCGCGCCTCAACGCGGCTTGCACATCGTATGGTCCGTTTCTCGAGGGTTATCCTCCACGGGCGCATTTTCTGCGCGCGCTCCATGGGTTCCATCGAGCGGGGCTGACCGAGGCCCGCTGCAGGGCATTCGTCGGGCTGGTACAGGGGCCCCTCGGGCCGGAGATCCGAGATGGGATGTCCTCGCTCTTCGACATGCTCTGGGGTGATGCGATCGGCCAAGCCTCAACGGCCGACATCGAGGAATACCGCCGATTGTGTTCCCCCGACTCTCCCCACTTCATCGGAGACGTCCCGGAGTACTGCGCTCAGTTTACGTACACGATGTTCACCGCCCGTGTCCCTGCTCGTATATAGGCTGTCCGAGAATGCGCTGCTGCTTCGGGGCGCGGAGGTTTCTTGAACCCGGGTTTGAGATGAAATTCTACTTTTATAAAATGTTCAGAGGCGCTCCTTCAGGCAGCGGAGCCCAGGTGTTATAGCCTCCCATTAACGACATGAAGATTGCAATTAAAACGACGTATGATCAACAAGGGGCTAGAGATGGTGTCCGGCGTATGGTGAGGATTCCATGAGAACCGTATTTGTTTTGCTGATGATCATGCTGATGGTCTGCTTCGGGTTTAATCAACTAATGGCCGAAACGGATTCGGATGAGACTGCAGTTTCTGCAGCTGAGAAATGGTTATCCATCATCGATGCCGGAGGCTATTCGGATAGTTGGAACCAAGCGTCCGCTTATTTCAGAGGAGCGGTGACTCAGCAGAACTGGACGGCGTTATTGGAAGGAGTACGTAAACCGCTGGGCAAGCTTGTCAACCGCAATATATTAAACGCCCAAGAATCTCGCTCTCTTCCCGGAGCGCCGGACGCTCGCTACATGGTCATGTTTTTCAAGGCAGCATTCGCTCAAAAGGAATCGGCGGTTGAGACGGTGACATTTGTGCTCGATGATGGAAAATGGAAGGCAGCGGGGTACTTTATCAGGTAGGGCAGCGAACAGGCGGCTGGCCCGCATCGCCTAGGCTCGCGGTCAGTTGACGGCGGACGGTCAGATTGTTGTCCGGCACGGCCCCGATCTTGACAACATGAGGATTGAAGGGGAAGGAGGAGGGGAATCACCATGAACGACAAACAAGCGTGTGCACCGCGGGTCAACCGTTTGCTTTTGAAACTCCAGCCTTCTTCCCCTCTCAAGGCGGCCGAATCCAGGGCGAACCTGCGTCCGCTCTACGACACGCCCCAGGCAAAGGCGGCGATGCTCGGCTTCGGGGCCGAGCCGCAGTGGTTTCTTGCAGATCTGCCCGAAGGAGCCGCTAATCCCTGGGACCTGGCCCATCAGAGGGTCGCCAGCGAACTCGGTATTTCCGAATCGGATGTCGTCTTCATCGAGCCGGATATGATCCACAACATCTACCGGGATACGAACGAGCGTCAAGCGGGGCAGGCATTGGCGGTGGGCGAAAAATGCGAAAGCACCCCCCAGGATAGCGGCCATGGCAAGGCGCATGTGCCCGGGGTCTTTGCCTGGCACCTCGGTGATTCCTATACCCAATTGGCCAAGGCACGGGAGGCGGTGGTGTTTTCCGATCCGCGGACGCGCATCGCGCACCTGGATACGGGCTATTACCGCGCCCACTGCACCACCCCCAGCCATGTCCTGACGGATCTCGAGAGAAACTTCGTCAGCGGAGACGCCGATCCACACAGCGCCGAGGATCCTGACAACCGCCGTCTTCTCTTGGACAATTCCGGGCATGGCACCGGCACCATCAGCATCCTGGCGGGCGGCAGGGCCTCGGACTACGGGGATATCGCTCTCGGAGGCGCGCCGGAGGCGGAGATTCTGCCCTTGCGGATCGCCGACAGTGTGGTGCTCCTCTACACCAGCGCGTTTGCCCAGGCGCTGGATTACGCCGTTTCGCAGCGTTGCGATGTGGTGACCATGAGCATGGGCGGGCTGCCTTCGCGCGCCTGGCGCGAGGCGGTGGACAAGGCCTATCTGAGCGGGCTGTGCCTCGTGGCCGCCGCGGGCAACAATGTAAATGGACTGCCGACGCGGCACATCGTTTACCCGGCGCACTACAGCCGCGTTCTGGCTGTCTGCGGCGCGATGGCCGACTGCAGGCCCTACACCGGTCTGGAGGGGATGGAACTGGAAGGCAACTACGGCCCGAGGAGCAGGATGGCGGCGGCCCTGTCGGCCCACACGCCGAACATCCCCTGGGCCTGTTATGGATGCCCGTCAACCGTGCGCCTGGACGGCGAGGGCACTTCGGCGGCTACGCCCCAGGTGGCCGCCGCGGCGGCCACCTGGTTCGAAAAGCACAAACAGGATCTTCCCCTCGATTGGAGAAGAGTCGAGGCGGTGCGTCACGCCCTGTTCAAGAGCGCCAAAGTGGCAGGCATCGACAAGGACCGGATGGGGCAAGGCATTCTGCGGGCCTTTGACGCGCTCGGTGTGAAACCCGTTCTGGGGCTCGAGCAGTCCAAGTCTGACAGCGATTCTTTTGCCTTCCTGCGCGTTATCACCGGCCTCGGGGTGATCGCGGCGCCGCCGCGGGAGCGGATGTTCAACCTCGAGATTGCGCAGCGCTGGATGCTCAACCCGGAATTGCAGACGATCGTTCCCGATCCCGATGCGGCCGGGCGGATAGACGACAAGGCCATGATCCAGTTCATGGAGGCCGTCATCGAGGATCCGGACACGTCGCAGGCGCTACGGAGACACCTGATCGCGCGGTACCCGGTCGTTGCAAGAAAGCCGTTGCCTCCCACCGAAACGGCAATGCCTGTGACTCCGGTGGGCGGCGCCTTCGGACCCCATCCGCAGCCGGCCATCGGCGATCCGCCCTACCGCAAGATACGTGTCTACGGCGTGGATCCAAGCCTTTCGACGCGATTGGAGACGGCCGGCATCAACGAGGTGGCGCTCAAGGTACGCTGGGAGTCCTTGAAGAAGGGACCCTGCGGGGAATACCTCGCCGTGCACGACAGGGATGACGTCGGCAGGATCTATGAACCCGTCGATCTCGATGATCCCCGGATGCTTGCCCAGGACGGCTGGGCGCCATCGGAAGGCAATCCCCAGTTCCACCAGCAGATGGTCTATGCGGTCGCCATGAAAACCGTCGAACACTTCGAACATGCGCTGGGCAGACCGGTCCTCTGGCGGCCTCGGCCCAACCCCGAAGACCCCGACGACGACGCCGGTTTCGTCGGGCAATTGGCCGTTCGGCCCCATGCGCTGCACCAGGCAAATGCCTATTACAGCCCCCAGGAGGTGGCGCTCTTGTTCGGCTACTTCGAGGCTGCAGCCGGCGGTTCCGGCGAGCATGTGCCGGGAAGCCGCATCTATGCCTGTTTATCGCACGATATCATCGCCCATGAGACCACGCACGCGGTGCTCGACGGGATGCACCGGCGCTTCAGCGAACCGACCAACCCGGACGTGCTCGCTTTGCACGAGGCGTTTGCCGACATAGTCGCCCTCATGCAGCACTTTACCATCCCGGAGATCCTCAACGCCGAGATCCGGCGGACGCGCGGCGACCTGGAGGCCGAATCCATGCTCGGCAGTCTCGCCATCCAGTTCGGCCGGGCCATGGGCGGCCGCGGCGCCCTGCGCAATGCCATCGGCACCATGGAGGGTGGCGTCTGGAAGCGCTCCAAGCCCGATCCGGAGGAGCTCGAGAAGCGGTTGACGCCTCATGCGCGCGGGGCCATTCTGGTCGCCGCGGTTTTCGACGCTTTTCTCGCCATCTACAAGGCGCGCATCGCGGACCTGTTGCGCATCTACACGGGCGGCACGGGCGTTTTGCCCCAAGGCGCCATCCATCCGGATCTGGCGGGGAGGCTGGCCGAAGAGGCCGTGAAATCGGCCGGGCATGTCCTGAAAATGTGCATCCGCGCCCTCGACTACCTGCCGCCCGTGGACGTGACCTTTTTCGAGTACCTCCGCGCCCTCATCACGGCTGATTTCGATCTGGTCGCCGACGACCGGTACAACTATCGCGTCGCGTTTGTCGAGGCCTTCCGCCGTCACGGCATCTATCCGGTCAACCTCAACGCGCCTTCCGAGGACACCCTGCGCACGCTGTCGGTGGATACGCTGCGTTGGCAGGGATTCGACTGGTCGAATCTTACGGAGCAGTCCAAGGCCCTGTTGAAAAAGTACAAGGAGATCATCAAGGACCTGAAACAGTTCGCGGACAAATGCTTGTATATCGGAGACCGCCGCACGCTGTTCGACCAGACACGCAGGCAGCGCGTGGTGCTGCACAGGCAACTCCAGGGGATCTTCGAGGCGGCGCCGGATTTCGCCCTGGAGCTGGGGCTCGATCCGGCCCTGAAAAGATTCGAAGTGCATGAACTTCGGCGCGCTCTGCGCATCGACTCTATGGGAAAGCCCGTTCCCCAGGTCATCGTGGCCTTGACGCAGTCGAAGAGGATAAAGGAAAATCGAAGAAACGGCACGCCGGAATACCGCTTCCGCGGCGGCTCGACGCTGATCGTAGATCTGTCTGTCCCGGAGGTGAAATACCGCATTGTGAAACATATCCAAAGCGAAACCCGTCAAACCCGCACGTCGGGTTTTGTTCGGGAGGCTGCCGCCGATCCGCTGCGCGCCCTGTTCCTCATGGCTGAACGCGGGGAGCCGTTCGCCGCGCTGCATGCGCTGGCCGATGACTTGGTGTGAAAGAAAGACAGCCCGCAACCGGCCGAGCCCGATGTTCAATCAGGATTTACACCAACCATCCAGGCTTGACTTTGGGGGGCCGGTTTCGTACCATATTGCGTACGGTCCAGGAGGTCTAGGGATGACTACTTTGACGGCGTCGGAAGCAAGAAAGCGGCTGTATACTCTTGTCGACGATGTGGCCGAATCGCATGAGGCGGTCCAGATCGTGGGGAAGAGGAATACCGCCATCCTCATCGGGGAGGAGGATTGGCATGCGATTCAAGAGACCCTGTATCTTACCTCCATCCACGGTATGCGGGAGTCCATTCGCAAGGGGCTGAACACCCCCGCTGACGAATGCAATGAGGAACTCGACTGGTGAGCCGGCGGCTGGTTTTTACCAAGTATGCGAAGCAGGATGCAAAGAGGCTGGCGCGATCCGCATTGAAGTCTCAGGCGGAACGGATCCTCAGCGTCCTTAGAGAAGATCCCTACCAGACACCGCCAGCGTATGAGAAACTCATCGGCGATCTTTCCGGCGCATGCTCGCGCCGCATCAATATTCAACACCGTTTGGTCTACCAAATCCTCGACGACGATAAGACCGTGAAGGTCATCCGAATGTGGACACGTTGCGAGTAATATGACAAGCTGCGATCATGCATTTGAACAGGAGCGGCAAGGTTGCTTCCGAAGGTATGGACCTAAGGTGAAAGTCATCGATATATTTGGCTTTTGCATTCGAATATTGGAACTGGACCCATCGCATCCACTTCAAATAAGGCGGCCCAATCGATGAATAAAAAAATCAATACGCTGTATTTCAGCGCAACGGGCACAACCGAGAAAATTGTAATGGGCATTGCTGGAAAAATTGCGGGAAATTACGGCGGAAAAGTTACAGTCAGCCATATTGATTTTACGCTGCCGGATGCTCGAAAGGAACTTTTCTCCTTCGATAAGGATGATCTTGTTATTGCGGGCATTCCGGTTTACGCAGGACGTGTGCCTAATGTGTTGCTGAAATTCTTGAACACGATTTCCGGCAACGGGGCAACTGCAGTTGCCGTAGTTCTTTATGGAAACCGTGATTATGACGATGCATTGATAGAGTTCAGGGATATCCTGGAGTCGGACGGTTTCAAGGTGATCGCCGGTGGAGCATTTATCGGCGAGCATTCGTTTTCAACGACGCTCGGAGCCGACAGGCCCGATGAGCAGGATATGGCCGTGGCCGCCGATTTCGCGGCCAAGATCTATGATAAGATAGAGACACCGGGCGAAAAGGCTTCGGTTGTCGTAAGAGGGAACAGACCTTACAGAGAATATTACCGACCGAAAGATCAAAACGGCCATTTCGTGAATATCCTGAAGGTTACTCCCAAAACGAACAGCGACTGCATCGATTGTAAGCTCTGCGCCGAGGTTTGCCCCATGGGGTCCATCGATTCAGACGATGTTTCCAAAATAAAAGGCATTTGCATCAAGTGTGGCGCCTGTATTAAAAAGTGTCCTGTCGGGGCGAAGTATTTCGATGACGAAAATTATCTATGGCACAAACATGAACTGGAAGTCCAGTTTGGCGGTACACGGCGGGAGCCGGAATGGTTCATCTGATGGTGGATAACAAGCCTTATTTACCATGAAACCGCAACAGTCGATAAATGTTTTTTTGCTTATCATGTTCTCGTGCCGGAATGGGGCCTGACGGATTGCGGAACGTGGTATTCACGTAGATTGCGCCGCTCATGCGGGGCGTTATATGCTTGCACAAAGAAACAAGTGGATACGGATTTTTTAATCGTATTTGAATTCGCGGGCTATTCATCATGGCACTTGGGTAGCCGGACCAATTTACCTGAGTATTTGATGAGAATCCAACGCGAAGAGGTATTTTGTTCCCAGCCAGATATGGGGAGTGAACACATCGACTTTTATGAGGAGGAGTAAAATGGAAGAGATTGTCAAGATTGATTTAAATGGCTACGAAAAAAACCCGGATGGTTCCTGGACTGCAGTCAAAAATTCGGATATCGTCACGAAATCCGGCGGTTTTATCCGTATAGCTCCTGGTATGTCTTTTAGAAAAGGCGTCAGAATCTGGGGACTCGATGTTGTGGAAGTTCTAGATAAAATGAGTGCGAATTAGCTTCTGTCCGGAAATATTCTGTTTTTGCCCGTCTGGGTGTCAATCTGCACGTTTGACTGCGCGGCGGCCTGCAGGCCTCTGACACGCAATCACTTGATTTCTCTGATAGGGGCGAAAAATCCTTCTTCCCGGATTGGAAACGGAGTTGCAGCGGGGCTGAGCGGATGAAGGGATGGGTTGACTGTGCGGCTGTTTTTTTGATCCTCGCGATTGCAGGCGGATGTGCTTCGGCCCGGCATGAGGGCCGGCTGTCCGCTGCCGAGGTGATCGCGGGGTTGAAGCTCGAGGCCATGCCGGATGAGGCCTGTCCCGGGTTCTACAAGGTCACCTATGCGTCATCTTTCTCGGCGTCCGTGGAGAAGGAGCGGGCGGCGGCCTCTCTCATCTATTACTTGATGACGAGAGAAGTCCCGATCGACCCCTGGCATATCCTCACATCTGATGAGGTGCTCCTGTATCATGCGGGGGCCCCGATGATTCAACTGCTCCTCTACGCCGATGGCACCTGGGAAGAGGTGGTCCTGGGTCCGGAAGCGGACAGGGGCCAGGTCATGCAGCAGTTGATTCCTGCCGGGACATGGATGGGCTTCGTCAAACAGGAGCACCCCGTCTATGACTGGGGGCTTTACGGCGTCATGGTCGTTCCCGGCTGGCACATCGAGGACATCCGCATGGTGAGGGATGCGGCCGAGATGGAGATGCTGAAGAAGAAATTCCCCTCAGCCGTGCCGCGCGCGGTGGAACTGGGCTTGTTTTAAGGCAGCGGAAGAACTTTGCGCGTGGCGCTGCAGTGCATTCACCGGTGCGCCTCAGTCCACGGGATTTCGCAGTCCTTGTATCCAGCCGTTTCTCAACACACTGCTACCCTCTGAGCTTCAAGGCGATTTCTGCGACACGGCGCCCGAGGACCTCCGCGATCTGGAGGTCTTCGGGTGCCGGTTTGAGTTCATTTTTCTGGCCGGCGATGGTCGACGGCCCGTAAGGCGACCCCCCGCGGGCCTCATTGTGGAGCATTCCGGGGGTGGAGTACGGTACGCCCACGATCAGCATCCCGAGATGCAGCAGCGGCGCCATCATCGTAAAGGGCGTCGTTTCCTGCCCACCGTGGGTCGAGGCGGTCGAGGTGAAGATCCCGGCGGGCTTGCCTTCGAAGGCTCCTTGCATCCAGAGTCCCGGCGTCCGGTCGATGAGACGCTTCATCTGGGCCACCATGTTGCCGTACCGCGTCGGAGTGCCGAAGAGGATGCCTTCCGCTTCGGCGAGATCTTCAAGGGTGCATTCGGGGATGTCCTTGTGCTGCTCCCAGACGGCCCTCGCATGCTCCGACTTCTGGATCTCTTCCCTGACATCCGGGAATTCGGGGACGCGGCGCACGACCGCTGCGACGCCGGCCACCCCGGCCGCGCCCTTTTCCACCGCGCGCGCCAATTGGAGCACGTGACCATACAATGAATAATACACGACCAGAATCTTCATGTGCACACCTCCCAAGAATGCCGTTTAAAGCGTCAATACCCCGACAGGCTTCAGCGGTCTTCCCGCACGCAGCGGACGTACCCGCCATAGCTCTTGTAGTTCCATCCGGCATACCCGTATTTGAAATTCACATACCACGCCGAGCCGGGGTAGTAGGGGTAGATCGTGTTCGACCAGTAATTGTCGGGGTGGCAGTCGAAAACCGGGTGGATGGACGGTGAGAACCGGCCGCTGTCCGCGATTGAAACCAGATCGTAACGCCCGGGGAGCCGCCAGTCGGTGTAGCCGCCCAGTTCGAGTTTGTCGCAGTAAGAGACGGCGGCATCCCACGCCCGCATCAGGCCGTCGTCACTCTTCTGCCACACGAATCCGGTCTTGAAATCGAGGACAGTGCCGTCGCCGTTGTCCCTGAAGGCTGGATCCACCTTCTGCCGGAGTTCGTCCTTATTCGAGAGGAGGTCTCCAAGGTTGGGGCAGGGGAGGCGCTTCCCCTCGAGGTCGTAACACTCGCGCTGCACGGGTTCGGGCAAGACCCAGGCCATAGGTTCAAATCCACCCGGCAGGAGATACGCAGGCCAGAAAACGAAAAAAAGGAATATCTTCCTGTACATAGCCTATATTCCTAGGACAACTGCATGCAGATCGGTTCTCATCTCATTATGTTATCTTCTGCGCCTTTCCAATGCAACCGTAAAGCAGCTAGGGTCGGACCAAGTTAACTGCTTGAAATTTTAGGTTAATACCTGTAATAACTGCTTGTTTAAGGGGTTAGAACGCTGTTTTTATCGGGCAAATGGGCCTTCTAAGAAAACATCGGTCATTAAATTGGATTGGCGGAACTTTAAAAGGGCATTTTGGGGTACTAAAAGACCCGTCTAAGGCTTCAAGACGGGAGTTTTTTTAACGCTTATATCCAAATATCAGCCATTTAACTTGGTCCGACCCGGATTGGCATTTGCACTAGGGTCGGACCAGGTTAAATACTTGAAATCTTAAGTTAATGCCTGTAAAATTTGTTTGTTTAAGGGGTTAGAACGCTGTTTTTATCGGGCAAATGGGCCTTCTAAGAAAACGTCCGTCATAAAATTGGATTTATGGCGGAACTTTAAAAGGGCATTTTGGGGCACTAAATGACCCGTCTAAGGCCTCAAGACGGGAGTTTTTTTAACGCTTATATCCGAATATCAACCATTTAACTTGGTCCGACCCGGATGTGGTTGTCAACGGGATCCATGGAGATAGATTTCTACAGCCTCCTCAGCGGTTTTGAAGAGCTTCTTTTCTTCGTTGTGCTCGGCTTGGGCTATTTGGCGGGAAAAGCGCGGATAGGCAGCTACCAGCTCGGTTCGCCCGCGGGGGTTCTCCTGGCAGGGCTCTTCTTCGGAGCATTGGGCCTGCCGGCACCCTCCCCGGTGATCCAGAACATCGGCTTCATCCTTTTCATCTATTCGGTGGGCGTGGAGGCCGGGCCGCATTTTTTCGGCGTCTTCTTTGAGGACGGCTATCGCTATCTCAGCCTGGCGATCGTTATCGCCACCACCGCTCTCGGGTTGACGGGCGTGCTGTCCTGGGCCCTGGATTTGGATTCGCCGATGGCGGCAGGTCTCATGGCCGGCGCTCTCACCAGCACGCCGACTCTGGCCGCCGCGCAGGACGCCGTCTTGAGCGGGATGACGCAGATCCCGCCGGAAGCGGCCGAACAGGCTGTCCGGGACATTGGCGTCGCCTATGCCATCACATATATCTTCGGCCTGATAGGTCTGATCATCTTCATCCGCCTGATCCCTTCCATCGCCCGGGTCGATCTCAAGGCCGAGTCACGCAACCTTGCATCTGAGCGCGGAATCAAAGACGTCGAGTCTGAGGATGAGGATTTCGACGAGAATTTTCCCTTGATCCGTGCTTACGAGATCCAGAACGAGGAGTTCATCGGGCGGAGCCTGGAAGAGGTGGCCTTCCGCCCCAAGACGGGCTGCATGATCCAGAAGATCAAGCGGGGTGATACGCTGATCGAACCCGGCAAAGACACGGTCCTTCAGAAAGGCGATCAGGTCGCCCTTCTCGGTTTGCTGCAGCATCACAAAGGGCTCAGGGAGAAGCTTGGGCACGAGGTGATCGATGCGGATATTCTCAGTATCCCGCTCAACAGCATGAAAATCGTTGTAAACAATCGCAGCATCGTCGGGCGGAAGCTGAAAGATCTGCACCTGATGGATTATTACGGGTGCTTTCTGAATGAATGGGTCCGCTCCAATGTGGAATTGCCGCGCAACTTCGATCTGACCCTCGCCAAGGGAGACGTTCTGACGTTGACCGGAACCCGTGAGCGTCTGCGCAAGCTGGCCGAGGATCTGGGCAGCCGCGAGCGCGACGTCAACCAGACGGATTTTCTGACCCTGTGCTTCGGCATTGCGGCCGGGCTTTTCCTGAGTACATTTACGGTCAAGGTGAGCGCCTTGTCCATAGGACTGGGAACAGCCGGAGGGCTTCTGCTGAGCGGCATCCTGGTGGGGTCTTACGGGGCCAAGGCCCACGGTTTCGGGCGTATTCCGCCAGCGGCCAGCCTGCTCCTGAAGGAATTGGGGCTCCTGTTTTTCATGGCTGCGGTCGGACTCAAGGCGGGCAGCGGCATCATCGAGGCCGTGTTGACGGTCGGTCCCGTCATCTTCCTCTGCGGCGTGGCGGTAACAACCATCCCCGTCATTGTCGGATTCCTGTTCGGCCGGTTTGTGCTACGTCTGAACCCAGCCATTCTGGTCGGCGCACTGACCGGCTCCATGACCAGCACACCGGCCCTGAAAATCGTCAGTGACGCCGCCGGCAGCAATATCCCTGCCCTGGGGTATGCCGGCACCTACACTTTCGCCAATGTCTTCCTGGCCGCGGCAGGCGCCATCGTCATGGTGATCTTCTAGCGGATTTCGGATCGCGAACCGGTGGGACTGAGCACCCGAAGGGTGTGAAGAAAGATCCTCATTTTCGAAGAGGAAACGGGGCTCTACGGGGAAATCATTTCCGGATGGAAACTTTTCGGCTGGTCGGCTGGCTGTCGGCTGGGGTCGGACCAAGTTAACTGCTTGAAATGTTATATTAATGCCTGTAAAATCTGTATATTTTAGGGGTTAGAACGCTGTTTTTAGCGGGCAAATGGGCCTTCTAAGAAAACACCGGTCATTAAATTGGATTGGCGGGACTTTAAAAGGGCATTTTGGGGTACCAAAATACAGGTCTAAGGGTTCAAAACGGGAGTTTTTTGGACGCTTAAGTCCGAATATCAAACGGTTAATCTGGTCCGACCCGGATTTGGGATTTGGGATTTGGATTTGAACCAAAGGAGTGGACCATGTATTTCAAACAGATTACTGTGCCCGGTCTGGGGTGCAATTCGTATGTCATCGGCTGCCCCGGCGCGAGGCGGGCCGTGGTGGTCGACCCCAAACGCGATGTGCAAGACTACCTGGACATATCCCGCGACGAGGGGATGAAGATCACCCACATCATCGAAACGCATGTGCATGCCGATCATGTCAGTGGAAATCTGGAGTTGAAATCCCGGACGGGGGCGGATATCTGCTACAGTGAGCATGCCCCTGTCACCTTCGAACATAAGGCCCTGAAGGAAGGCGATATCATAGAGTTCGGGATGGTCAAGCTCGAGATCCTCTACACCCCAGGCCACACGCCGAACGCCATATCGATCCTGGTGACGGACAAGGCGCGCGCTGATGTGCCCGGGCTGATTTTGACCGGCGACCTGCTTTTCGTCGGCTCAATCGGCAGGCCTGATCTGGCGGGGGCGGAGATCCTCGAGGAGCAGGTCAAGAATCTCTACGATTCGCTGTATCAGAAACTGGGGCGTCTCCCGGACTATCTCGAGGTGTTCCCGGCCCATGGCCAGGGGTCCCTTTGCGGCAAGGGTTTGAGCGCGATGGCGAGCAGCACCCTGGGCTACGAGCGTCTGACCCAGCCTCTCTTGAAGCTGCCAAGCTTTGATGCCTTCCATGAGCAGATCGCCGGCGGATTTCCGGTCCGGCCGAAGAGCTTCACCCACATCATCCAGACCAATACGCATGGCGCACCTCTCCTCGAACGCTGTCCGCTGGAGCAGATGCTCAACCCGGACGAGTTCGACCGGATCCGCCGTGAAGGTGCGACCGTGATCGACACCCGCGATACGGCTTCCTTCGGGGGGTTCCATATTCCGGGGGCCATCAACATCGGGTTCGAGAAACAGATGGCGAACTGGATCGGCATGGTCATCGAGCCTCTGGACAACCTGCTGCTGGTGGTGGATGACCGGGAGAAGTACGACCTGATGACCACCGAACTCCATCGGATCGGCTATGACCATATCTTCGGCTATCTTTCGGGCGGCATGTCCGCGTGGATCGCTCACGGGATGCCCATCGACAGCCTCTCGCCGATTTCGGCTCAAGGCCTCAAGCGGCAGCTGGAAAACGGAAATTCGGGCCGTGTCGTGGATGTGCGGACGCCGGAGGAGAGGCAGCAGGGCTTCATCCCGGACTCGATCCACGTGCCGATGACCGATATTCTTGCCGAGGGCCTGGAATTGCCTGAGGACGAGGAAGTGATCGTCGTCTGCGGCACCGGTTATCGCGCCAATATTGTCGCCAGCCGCCTCAAGCAGGACGGCTTCAGCCATGTCCACAGCCTGGCGGGTGGCCTTACCGCCTGGGGGAACGCAGGCTACAGCCTCACCGTTTAAAAGGCAGGGGAACCTGCTTTCCCGCCGCCTCACCGATCCGCTCGGTGGAGCGGCAAGGAAGCAGTCTCCTCTGCGTGCGTATCATGATCCTCATCTCCAAGTCCTTTCCTTGCTCAAACGCCTTCCATCTCGTTCAACAAGGGGGCTGCGATGACAAAAAAACAGCGAAAGAAGAAGAAAAAGGAACTTACCTATGAGCACAAGGCCATTGAGATGGCCCGTGAACATTGGGAGAAGCAGAAGGAGAAGGCCATCCATGAACGTCGGACGTTTCGCGGACTGCAGATTATCCCCACCTCGAGCTACTACGACGATTCCCGCGGCCACAGGCCGGGTGAAAACAACTGGGTGGGGTTCGGGTTCGACCTCCATCCGCAAGTCTCTCTGGTGGCCGGCACGCTGGTGCTGCTGTTCATCGTCATGACCGTAATCTTCAGGGAGCAGGCGGGGGCCTTCTTCCAGAGTCTGCTGGACGGCATCGGCAACACGTTCGGCTGGCTGTACATCCTGGCTGCCAATTTTTTCGTCATTGTCATGGTGCTGCTTGCCGTCAGCCATTACGGCAAGATCCGGATAGGCGGACCGGATGCCCTTCCGGAGTTCAGCACCTTCAGTTGGTATTCCATGCTCATCAGCGCCGGGATGGGCATCGGGCTCATGTTCTGGAGCGTCGCGGAACCCGTCTTCCACTACATGACTCCCTCCCCGATGTTCGATGTGCCGCCGGAAACCGCCCAGTCGGCCCAGGTCGCGCTGGGGCTCACCTATTATCATTGGGGGATCCACCCTTGGGGCATCTATGCGCTCGTCGGCCTTTCCCTGGCCTTCTTCGCTTATAACCGCGGTCTTCCGCTGACGATACGCTCCATTTTCTATCCCCTGCTGCGAGAGAGAATCTACGGTTTCTGGGGGAACGTGATCGATGTGCTGTCCGTGCTCGCCACGTTGTTCGGCCTGGCGACCTCGCTCGGGCTCGGGGTCAAACAGGTCTCTTCGGGGCTCAATTATCTTTTTGGGCTTCCGGCTTCGACCGAATTTGCCGTGTTGCTCATCGCTGTGATCACCTTTTTCGCGGTGATGTCGATCGCCACCGGCCTCGACAAGGGCGTGAAGATGCTCAGCATGGTGAACATGTACACGGCCGGTCTCTTTATGCTGTTCCTGCTCGTCGTAGGACCGACGGTCTATATCCTCAAGGCATTTACGCAAAACATCGGGTTTTACATCCAGAACCTGCCTCAATTGAGCTTCTGGGTGGAGACGTTCTATGGTGCTGAGGGGAGTAACTGGCAGAATCCATGGACGATTTTCTACTGGGGATGGTGGATATCCTGGTCCCCCTTTGTCGGCATGTTCATTGCGAGGATCTCCAAAGGCCGCACCGTCCGTGAATTCATCCTCGGCGTCATGGTCTTTCCGACCCTGCTTTCCTTCCTGTGGATGTCTTCCTTCGGCGGCTCGGCGCTCTGGCTCCAGATCACAGGGGCCGCCGACATCGCGGCCGCCGTCTCCAAAGATGTTTCAACGGCCCTCTTCGTGATGCTTGAAAGCTTTCCGCTTACGAAGATCACCTCTTTCATCGGCGTTATTTTGGTGACAGTATTCTTCGTGACCTCATCCGATTCCGGCTCCCTGGTGGTGGATCATCTGACCTCCGGCGGCAAGCTCGATTCGCCGGTGCCTCAGCGCATCTTCTGGGGCGTTATGGAAGGGGTCTGCGCGGCAGCGCTGCTCATGGGCGGAGGGTTGGTGGCGCTTCAAAGCGCTTCCATAGCCACCGGGCTGCCGTTTACCGTCGTGCTGCTGATCATGTGCTACAGCCTTTACCGCGGCCTCCAGGAGGAATATTATCATGCCACCGTCATCGAAAAGATGCAGCCCGAGGTCCACAAGATCGAGATCCCGGTGGATTCCGTGGAAAGGACATGAGCAGGAAAATGGTTGCCCATGACTGATCGAATGAAGGGGTTGGTTTTATATCGCATGAAATCGTTTGGGAGTTTGACATTGCAAAGGAGGTCTTATGGAAATAAAAAAATGCGGTTCACGGCCTTCGAAAAAAGGAACGGACGATTGGTTTACCGGCACGGTGCGTATTGATCCCTTGTTCGAACCAAACGCGCCGGCGCATGCGATCGGCATCAGCGTAACGTTCGAGCCCAGCGCTCGAACGTTGTGGCACACCCATCCGGCGGGTCAAGCCCTGATCGTGACGGGCGGCTGCGGGCTTGTGCAGAGCTGGGGCGGCCCGGTCGAGAAGATCCGGGCGGGTGACGTCGTCTGCTTCGCACCGGGCGAAAAGCATTGGCATGGCGCCACAGCCACTACGGCTATGACACACATCGCCATATATGAACAAATCGACGGCAAATCAGCCGACTGGATGGAGCAAGTCAGCGACGAACAGTACAATGCCGGGGTCGGACCAAGTTAACATTCTGATTTTCTTGTTAAAAAATTGAAAAAAAGCCCATATTTTGGCCTTATACAAGCTTTTTTGGGGCTGAAACTGTCGTTTTAACGACAAGAATCAGGAATAACGATCAAGGGGCAGCCTATTGGAGAAGGGCCAAAAAGAAAGCAGGATCCCAGGTGAGCGATGAACTTGCCAAATGGGGTGAGCATACAGGTAAAAGCGTTTTGGCATTTCACTGGGGCATGAAATGTTCCAGGTACGATATCGATTTGAAAGGCGAGACATGGGCAATGGAGAACTGACCGTCGGCATTTTTCAGCCGGAGGATGCGGCTGGTGTGGGGAAGCTGTTTACCGAAGTATATGGGAACAGCTACCCAGCAAAGATCGTCTATCATCCTGATCAGCTGATAGAGGCTTTCAATAATCGCGACAATATCCCGATCGTTGTGCGTACGCCTGAGAACAGGGTTGTTGGGTACAGCTCCTTATTCCGTGCTGCTCCCAATGAAGGTGTTTATGAGAAGGGTAACGGTGCTGTGGCGATGGATTTTCAGAATGCTGGTGTCATGGGGATGATTTTTCAGCATGTTCGCGAGATATTGCCAGATATGAAAGAGATCAAAGCGTTTTTTGGGGAAGCTGTCTGTAACCACATCTATATTCAGAAGGCTGCCCTTGCCCATCTGCCATTTATCGAGACGGCCATTGAAATCGATTTGATGCCAGCCGAGGCTTATGAGGAGGAAAAAAGCGCTTCGGGACGAGTATCGACTCTCGTTATGTTCATTACCGTCGTCCCCAAGCCGCATGCGGTCCATATTCCGGAGATGTACAAGGAATACCTCGAATATATCTACGAAGGATTTGACGACCAGCGGTTCTTTTCGCCATCGGAAGACGAATTGCCCTCCACACAGCAGACTCGCCTGGAGACCCAGATATTCGACTCCGCGCAAGTGGCGCGCGTGGCCGTGCAGGAAGCAGGTTTGGACTTCGCGGAGGTTTTCGCTGCAGAGGAGCAGCGTATTCTGAGCTGTAACGTTCAAGTGATTCAGGCATGGGTAAATTTGTCGTGGCCATGGGTTTCGAGAACGGTCGTTTCACTGAGGGAAAAGGGATATTTCTTAGGCGGCATGCTGCCGCAGTGGTTCGGGGAAGACGGGCTCCTGATGCAGAAAAGCCTGGCGCGCCCAAATTGGGAAGGCATTCATCTCTTTTCCGAGCGGGCGAAGACCATCCTGGAATTTGTCAAGAGCGACTGGGAGGGATAAAGGAGGCATCGAGAGGGGAAGCGGATGGGCGCAGTCTTGGTGTGACCTGCAAACCCCGATCGGTTTTTTATGGATGAGAAGATTACCCCTTGTCTGGACGACGAGCAATTCCGTCGACTGCTGGACTTTCTCGGTCTGTCGTGGCAGGGCTACCGCAAGGTCCGCAGAGGGGTGAAAAAACGCGTTGTTCGGCATATGCAGGCCCTTGGCTGCCGGAACGTTCAGGCCTATCTAGCCTGTCTCCAGAGGAGCGTCGAGGAGCGAGGGGAGAACGAGCGGGCGATGGCTGTTTCCATCAGCCGCTTTTTCCGCGACCGGAAGCTTTGGGAGATTCTTGAGAAGGAGGTCCTGCCGGAGCTCATCCAGGCTGTCAGAGGCCCTCTCTCTGTGTGGTCATGCGGTTGCGCCGGCGGGGAAGAAGTCTACAGCCTGAAAATTCTCTGGCACCGCCTGGGACTCTCGGTCGGCGGGCTTCCGGAACTCCGGGTGACGGCCACCGACCTTCAGCCTCGCAATCTCGAACGGGCGCGGGAGGCGCTCTATCTTCCAAGCAGTTTGAAAGAGGTTCCGGAGGGCCTGAGGCGTACCTGTTTTCAGGAGGAGCGTGGGGGAAGGGCTTTCAGGCTGCAACCCTGGCTAATGGAGGGCATCACCTGGCTCGAATGCGATGTCTTTTCAGGTCCTCCGGGAAGCGGCTTTCACATCATTTTGCTTAGAAACAACCTGTTGACTTACTATCGGCCCGATCGCGCGGAACCGGTTCTGCGCGGGATCCTCGCTGCTCTTTCCCCCGGCGGATTCCTCGTAATCGGCTCGCATGAAAAGTTGCCGTTTCGCTTAGCCGATTTTACACCTCATCCCGTCGCCCCTTTCGTCTTCAGGAAAAGCCGCGCACCTCTGTGAATACCCCGCCGCCCGGCTTCGTCACCCTTGCCCTGCGCGGGGAGTGGCCAGACGTCTGGGGTTTTTCGCCCTTTCCTTTGGGTTTACTATTCCAACCGCTCCTTCCAGAGCTTCATCTTTTCATGGGGCCATCGCACGCAAAAGGCCGGCTTGCCTTTGGTGACGAGTTTGGTGCAGGTGTCGCCGCAGTCCGAATCGCAGTGAACGATCGCACCTTCCTTTCCTTCTTTTACCTTTTGGGGCCATTCGGGATCCGCCCAGAGGACGCGGGCGAGTCCGATCAGATCCACCTGGTTCTCCTGAAGGATTGTCTCCGCCAGCGCGCCCGTCGCGATCCTGCCAGCAGCGATGACAGGGATGCCGACGGCCTTTTTTACAGCGGCGGCGAGATGGACCATGTAGCCGTTTTTGCAGGTCTGCTCGAGGATATGCGGGAGAAAGAAAGATTCGTAAGTACCTCCCATGACGGAGAGGTAGGCGATGCCGACCGATTCGAGAGAGCATGCGAAGGGAATGGATTCCTCCAGTTGAAGGCCGTCCGGAAGCCATTCATCCGCCAGAAAGCGGTAGCCGACAGGGAAGTTCCCCACTTTTTCCTTGACGGCCGCGGCGACTTCAAGGGGGAAGCGCCGGCGATTCTCCTGGGAGCCGCCGTAGGCGTCGGTCCTTTTGTTGGTCCTCGGCGAAACGAATTCGGCCAGCAAATAGCCGGTCCCCCCGTGGAGTTCGACCATGTCGAACCCGGCCCGTTTCGTTCGGTCGGCCGCCTCCGCATAGCGGTCGACGATGGCATGGATGTCCGCTTCGGAGAGGGCCCTCGGCATGCGTCCGAAGGTCTCGACGGCGGACGGCGCCAGCGGTTCCTCGATTCCGGCGAAGCGCCCGGCGTGGTTGACCTGAAGGCATGCCAAAGCCCCCTCACGGTGAATTACGGATGCCAGTTCCTTCAACCCGCCGATATTTTCATCGGTATCAGCACGCAGGGTCCTGTTGGAGCCACTCCCCTGGGGGTGATCGATCGTTGCATTTTCGACCACCACCATCGCTACGCCGCTCTTCGCCATCAGACGGTAATGGTCGAGCAGAAGGGGGCTGACCGTACCGCCCTCGCCGGCGTATCCCAGATAGAGCGGCGCCATGGTCAACCGGTTTTTCAAGGTGATCCCGGAGATTTCGATTTCGGAGAAAAGTTTCGGGTACACGTTCCACCTCCCTGGGTATCTCGATGTTGTCGTTCCGAAGGATTCATTTCCGCCCGGCGGAAACAAGGCCGTCGGTGGGGCTCGCTGCCGAACTCAAAAGGTGATGACGGTAAACCCTTCGTCCTGAAAGCGGGTCATGGACGGATGCCCCTGCATTTCGTCAAGCAGGGTCAAGCTCTGTCGCTTCGTCAAATCATACCACATCAAAATCGGGTCGGACCAGACAAACATAATGATTTAATTATAATAGTAGCTTCTTGAAAGGATGTTTCTGGTGCTTGAATGGACGGTTTTGGCATCCAAAAGGCCCTTTTAAGCTGGATCCGAAAAAGAATTTCCTGCGAGGGGAGCTTTCCCAACAAGATCATTGAACGGTTTGATTTTTTTCGCTAACCTGAACCTCTAGGGTCCATTGGGCAAACCCCACCGCTTCAGAGGCAGTTTTATGAGGGTGGCCAGAGGCGCATGCGAAAGGGAAAAGGAGACGGCTGCAATGGAAATTGTCGTTCTGAATGGAAGCCCGAAAGGCGATTTGAGCGTCACGATGCAGTACGTCCACTTCGTTCAGAAGAAATTCCCCCAGCATGGGTTGAAAATCCTGAACGTGGCACAGCGAATCAAAGCGATCGAAAAGGATGAGAGCCTTTTTCGGAAAATCGTAGATGCAATCGGAGCCGCCGAAGGCGTTTTGTGGGCTTTTCCCGTATATTTCCTCCTGGTGCCCTCCGGTTATAAGCGATTCATCGAACTCATCCGGGAGCGCGGGTTCGACGGCGCATTCAAAGATAAATACTCTGCTTCTTTAAGCACTTCGATTCATTTCTATGACCATATCGCCCACAATTATATCAATGCGATTTCCGATGATCTGGATATGAAGTATGTCGGAGGGTTTTCACCTGACATGTATGACCTGCTGAAGGAAAAGGAGCGAAAACGACTGATCCTTTTTGCGAGCCATTTTTTTGAAACGATCGAACAGAAGATGCACACGCCTAAAAATTTTGGTGCTTTGGTTCAAAGTGCGTTTGAGTATGTTCCCGGAAATGAGAAACGGAAGATTGCAACCGGCAATAAGAAAGTATGTGTATTAACGGATTTAAACGATACGAAAGCGAATTTAACACGGATGGTGCAGCATTTTTCCGGGGTATTTCATGAGAATTTAGATGTGATCGATCTGAACGAGGTCGACATCAAGGGAGGATGCCAAGGATGTATTCAATGCGCATATGATGGCCGTTGCTTCTATGATGACAAAGACGGCTATGCGGAATTTTTCAATACGCGGGTGAAGGGCGCAGATGTCCTCGTTTTCGTTGGGTCGATCACGGACCGTTATTTGTCCTCAAGATGGAAGCTTTTCTTCGACCGCAGTTTTTTTAATAATCATGCTCCGGTTTTGACAGGTAAACAAATTGGATTCATCGTATCCGGGCCTTTGCGTCAGGTGCCAAACCTCAGGCAGGCACTGGAGGCATTTTGTGAAATTCAACAGGCCAATGTCGTTGATTTCATCACCGATGAATGTGAGAACTCTACTGAAATAGACGCTCTTCTTGAAAATCTGGCTGAACGGCTCATTCGCTTTTCAGAAGAGGGTTATGTAAAGCCGGCTGGCTTTCTTGGAGTAGGAGGCAGGAAGATTTTCAGAGACGATATCTATGGCCGGTTGCGATTCCCTTTTCGTGCGGACCACCATTACTACAAAAGGAATGGGTTTTACGATTTTCCTCAAAGGGATTACAAGACTCGAGCCAGAAATGCGATGATGATGCTTCTAACCCGAATACCATCGATGCGAAAAGAAATCTATACCAGGCGGATCAAAAAAGAAATGGTCAAGCCCCTCGAAAAGCTGTTGGACAGGAATTGAGTCGAGGCGTTGGGAGTTGAGTGATTAGCCATGGTTTTTGGCGTAAACGCATCTTTAGTGTTTTTGGGGAAAGTGATCCTGCTGACCTCTTTGGTTCTGGTAGAGGGTGGCTGCAGGGAAAAACCGGTGCACCTGCAAAGTCGGAGCTTCGATTCAGCCGGTGGTGCTGTAGGAGAAATCGAGGCGCTTCGTGTGCGGATGGCTGAATTGGACGAACGGATACGAGACCTTATCGGTGAGGCTCCCTGCGCGGATTCATCTGACTGCAGGGCGATCGCTTTTGGAAAAAAACCATGCGGAGGTCCTTGGGAGTATCTGGTTTATTCTGCAAAACACACGGAGGAATCGGAGCTGCAAAGCAAGGTCCAGGAATACAACGCCCTCAACGCGCGATGGAACCGTTTGAGCGGGGCCGTTTCGGACTGCATGTTCGTCATGGAACCTCCCGTGGCTTGTGAAAGAGGACAGTGCGTTTCGGGTCGGACCGACATAACATATGGATATGCTGATGCGATCGAAAACGCTATTGTGATTGGTGATCACCCATAAATCATATCTAAAGCGCAGGAAAGGAAAAGATTGTGCAGGCACGAGGACCATTGATGATAGAACATCGTTTGATCGAAAGGATGCTGACTCTGATCAACGGTGCTCTTGTCCAGATCAGTTCAGAGGATAGGGTCGATCCCTTTTTTGTAGATGCGGCGGTCGATTTTATCCGCATGTACGCTGACCGAACGCATCATGGCAAGGAGGAGGATATCCTGTTTCGGGATTTGGACAAGAAGAATTTGTCGCAGGAAGACCGACAACTCATGTCGGAACTGGTCGAGGAGCATCTCTTTGGGCGCAAGACGACAAAAGCCCTTGTAGAAGCCAATACGCGGTACCGTGGCGGCGATGAGGCGGCTCTTGCCGATATTGCCAAGAACCTTAAAATGCTTGTGGATTTTTACCCTAAGCACATCGAGAAAGAAGATAAGGTATTTTTCCCCCATTCGCGGAATTATTTTACGGAGGAAGAAGACCAGGCCATGCTGGAAGAGTTCTGGGAGTTCGATCGCAAGATGATTCACGAAAAATACAAAGCCCAGATAGAAAAACTCGGCGGTTGAAGATCCCAATGGCAATTCTGACTGGATTCCCCGAACCGGGGACGCCTTGGGTGTCTGCCGGCAGGTGATTTTCCAGCGCGTGCTGGAATCTGACGGAGGACTTCCTGGCCGTGTTTGCACTCTGCTTGTACCCTAGACCTCTGACCCACCAGAAAGGAACCGCTCGGAGACAGTCGAGGCAACGGGTTGAGGATGTGCCTTTGGCTTCGCCGCCGCTTCGAGCATTACGAGAAGCGGATAACCCCTGCTATCGGAAATGGAGAGAAATACCATGGCAAAGATCATCCGTGCCCACCCGCAGCTCAAGGCGGGCTACGAATACCATGTTTTCACCAATCTGGATTTCTGGGATGCCCGCCGAGTCCTTTTGGGTCTGGCCACGATCCAGCGCAACTTCGGGCACGAACCCCGGGGGGATCTCTTCCCCACCCAGGTCGTGATGCGAACGAATCATCCTGCGGTTGCCCGGGTCATCGAAACGCGCCTGCAGAAGGCTGTCCCGTCACCGCCACGCCACGTGGTGGTGGAGAGTGTGCTCACCCAGGGTTTCTATGAGTTCGATCCCTTCCAATACTACCCCTCACGCTGGCCCCGTGCGAGGATGATTCATTTCAGCAGCTGCCGACTGCCGATTCACTTCCCTCCGTTGGCTACGCCCCATCGTAAGATGACCCTGGGATGGAAGGGGGACCTTATTCGCATCGAGCGCGTGCAGCGGGGTGAAAAGTTCGATCCCGTGATCACCTCTTACAAAGAAGAAATGCGGCGCCGCTTTGCCCCCCTGTGTTTTTAAGTAATCGGGTCGGACCAGATTAATATGTTGAATATATTGGAAAATGATTTTTAACATAGGCTCTTTCAGGGCTTAAACCGCCCATTTTGGCATTAAAAAAGTCCTTTTAAGGAACAAAGCGGCATCGCGTGGAGATGTTCCGGGCTTTCCTTTGAGTGAAGAAACCCTGAGACCTCGGTGCGCTGTCGATATCTTCGCGGGCATCGAACGGCACGTTCTGGTTTGAGATAGACCAGCCTTTGCTAAGCTGGGTGCTGATGTTTTGGAGTAACGAATGCCGTTTACAGAGGTGAATTTGCAGCGTGTTGAAAAATCCCTTGTGTTCGGGACGTTCAAAAACAACCGAATGGTGGGGTTGAGGAATCCCGTGGACTGAGGCGTACGCACCAGCGCACCTCAGTGACAGCGGATAAGCACAACGTTGCAGATGGTGAATTTTTCCGGCCTGTTAACGGAGTCTCAGACAGTGGAGCTTCCTCCTGGATGGCACGGATCGGGCATGTGAGGGGAGATATGGGCAGGGCATATGTACACGGCTACGATCTTCGAGAAAATATCCGTCTGCAGGATCAGGCTGCGACCTTGGTCGAACTTCTGCATTCCGACACGTTTTACCCCCAGGGGCACTCCGTTCTCGAAGCGGGGTGCGGCGTAGGGGCGCAAACTTGCACCCTTGCGGCAAACAGCCCGGGTGCTCTGATCACTTCTGTCGACATCTCTTATTCGTCCCTCTGTGAGGCCAGGCTGAGAGCAATGTCGGCCGGGCATGACCACGTCCGGTTTCTGCAGGCCGATATTTTTCATTTACCGCACGAGCAGGATTCCTTTGACCACATTTTCGTCTGCTTCGTCCTGGAGCATCTCGACCGGCCGGTTGAGGCCCTGCGGATACTGAAGACTTATCTGAAACGGGGCGGCACGATCACCGTGATCGAAGGAGACCACGGTTCGACTTATTTCCATCCCGATAGCGCCGCGGCGCACCGGGCGATCCAATGCCAGGTCGAACTGCAGCGCCGCGCCGGCGGCAACGCCATGATCGGCAGAACACTCTATCCGCTTCTGGAGGAAGCCGGATACCGTTCCATTCGCGTCTCTCCGCGAATGGTCTATGTCGATTCGAGCAGACCGCAACTGGTAGATGGCTTCACGAGAAAGACATTCACGGCCATGATCAAGGGGGTGCGCGAGGCCGCGATCCAGGCCGGGATCGTCGAACCCGATGCCTTTGACCAGGGAATCCGGGATCTCTACCGTACGGCCGAGCCTGATGGGGTCTTCTGCTACACGTTTTTCAAGGCTGTCGCTCTGAGATGATCTTTGCAAGGGTGGTCGCGCGGACCCGGCGGTCGATCCGTCATCGAATCCGCAAGGTTCGACAGTCTGTTGAAAAACCCGCTTTTTGCATGCCGTTTGCCACCGTCAGAGAGGGTGAGTCATGAAGATCCTGACTGCTCCACGCATGGAACGCTGCATCGGTTGTCATTCGTGTTCACCCGCCTGTGCGCACCTGGTGCACAAACGTCTCTGACGCGAAAGCACAGGTATTGTCATCCTTTTATCGTGCGGGTGGCGACCGGCTGCGAGCCTTATCGCATCGATATACCTAAACGTTTTCTGGTGACGGTCAACTGGAAAGGGGCGATCGATGCAAGTTACCTCGACAACCTCAAAAGCGAATACAGCCGGCGCATTCTGCAGTTCAAGGGATGAATGGATCGTCGTTTTTGGGAGGGGCTGCTGCCGACGACAGGATGCGGCATCGATTCACCGTCCCGCTGTCGGTAAACATACGGCTGCAGGCATTCGAACCTGGTATACGCGCGTTCAGCGCCGTTCATAGGTCCGATAGCGTGAAGTGCGTCGTGAGAAAAGACGGCTTGTATCTAAGAGACTTTCTAGCAGGCTGTTAGGATTTCAAGGGGAGAAAGGCGCGATGGTGGATATACCTGTGGAAGAAGGCTATGTTCCGCTTCAAGACGTTAAGGTCTGGTATCGGATCGTCGGCCGCGCAGAAACGCCCGGCAAAGTCCCGCTGCTTTGTCTTCACGGAGGGCCCGGAGTGCCGCATGATTACCTGGAACCTCTGGAGGCCTTGGCTGCCGGGGGGCGTCAGGTGGTCTTCTACGATCAGTTGGGATGCGGGAATTCAGACGTGCCGGATGATCCGTCGTTGTGGCGGATGGAGCGCTTTCTCGAGGAGATTGACGCCGTCCGAAAAGCCCTTCAGCTCGAGGACATTCACCTCTTGGGGCAATCATGGGGCGGCATGCTGGCGATGCAGTACGCGCTGCGCCAGCCGCGTGGTCTGTGTAGCCTCGTCCTTGCCAGTGCGCCGGCCTCCTCCCGTCAATGGGCCGCGGAGGCCAAACGCTTGCGGGAGGAGCTGCCGGCCGAGACCCAAGAGACTCTCTCCCGGCACGAAGAAGCTGGGACAACGGATGACCCGTCATATGTCGAAGCCATGATGGGCTTCTACCGCCGCCACGTCTGCCGACTGAATCCATGGCCGGAGTGCCTCGATCGCGCTCTGGAAAAACTCATGCGGAACCCGGTGGTTTATCTCACCATGTGGGGCGACAGCGAATTCCACGTGACCGGGAACCTCAAAGATTGGGACGTCAGCGGCCGTCTGAATGAAATCGTGCTGCCTACGCTATTGACCTCGGGGCGCTACGACGAAGCCACTCCCGCGGTTATGGAGACGATCCATCAGGGGATTCCCGGCTCCAAATGGGTCATTTTCGAGCAAAGCGCCCACGAGGCGCACCTGGAGGAGACCGAACGATACCTTCAAGTGATCGATACGTTTCTGGACGAGGTCGAATCGCGGCGAATGTTTGAAATTCTGTAAGCTTAGATCATGGCGTGCGCGTGGACCCTGATCCATTTCCGGTCAGTCAAATCTTGAACTTAGGTGTTGGTATTGCCCCTGCATGACTACGTTGTAGTCTTCTAAGCGACTGTCGACAAAAGACAAAAAGATTTTGACGATGTTCTCGCTTTATATGGGCTGACTTCCTGGCATGACTGGCGCCTTGTTCTCACAATTCCCTTGGGTGGAGGTGTGACCCATTCAAGCCGATGTGAGCAACAGCGTCCTTTGAAATGCTGGGAGCACACTATTAGGGCTTTGTATTATTTCGGAAATCAAAGCGTTTCGCTGTTCAGCGGGGCTTATCCCTGCATCCCTGCAGCTACAAATGATGTCGAATCGGGCTTTTTTAAAATAGGAGATTTTTATGACGCAAAACTTCAATCGCATATAAAATGTTTATGGATAGTATAAGTATTTATTTGTTATCAATGACATTGGTATTAATATTGCGTTCCAGGTTAATGTAATAATAGCCTTAAAAATTATATGTATATAGAGAGAAAGTTTTTATTGAAAACATAAAATAAGTATTTTGTGTTATTATGTATAGTTTTTTAGTATAATGAAAATGTATGATAGCATAAATCGAAATCGCTTATATACCCCCATTCCGTTATATTTCTGCTTTCTTTATCTATTATCATGAACCATTGACAGCCGGTATCTTTATGCTCATATATGTGTTTAATATATTTATCATTGATATGATGAACGCTGATAGGTTTAGGTGCTGGTATTTTATCAACTGATTTTCCTATAAAGTAGTTCATCTCATTTATAAATGATTTCTTTTTTTGTTCGATTGAAAAACATGCTAGAGATATGGACAAGGATATAATAAGGCTAAATTTTATTAAATAATGTATTTTATAGATTTTCATATTTAAGATTTATATAATGTTCTTAATATATTTCCCACATAACTATCTTAAGAGAATGTTGGATTTGATTTATTGATGTATCAAATTGAAAATTGCAGGTTGTAGTGAATCGGCTAGAACGAATGGCGTTGCGTTAAATAGATTCATAAAAGCTAAAATGGATCCTAAGTTGCTTTCTAGCGAGTTCATTGCTCTTATATTTCCAATTGCGTCATACATGTAAACACTGTTCAAGAAATCGTGGGGCCCCGCATAGGCCTCGCAAACGCTGTCTTGCCATGAGTTTGGAAAATAATCTCTGTTTAAGAAACGACCAGGCCCGCCCTGAGCTCCTCCAAAGATTTCCCTGGCTGCTGGAGAAGCCAAGTTGAAGCGTCCTCCAGCCAGTTTGAATCCGTCCCCTTTGTGGCCTGCACTGATACCAGATGAATTTCTCGAGTCCAATTTTGACTGCGCTATCATTTTTGCGCGCATTGCGGTCGCGCTGTGGGCAAGGAGCGCGATCCCACCGGACCAAGCGGCTCCGTCAAGGGCATTCCCTCCGGAAATCGCAGAAACCGCGCCGCCGGCCAGAGTGTGGAGGGCGACTCTTTGCATAGACCACTTTGTTCCATAATGGCCTTGAATTGCTCCGAAGGCACCACCGCTGAGGATGCCCGCAAAAGCGCCGTGGAGGAGGGCATCCAGCGGATCTCCTCCACTAATTTGAGCCGAGAGCAGACCAGCCGTCCCCCCGGCGACTAGACCCCCGGTAGCACCCGCGATGGCACCTTTGATTGCGGCTTGTGAGATCACCCCTTCCAGGGCTCCGGCGGTTGCACCACTGACGCTCGAGAATACCCCTGTGGATATCCCACCTATAAAGGCCCCTGCCATGACTGATCCGAGGTCCCAGTCCGACTGGATGCCAGCTAGGACCGCGCCGAGGATGGCGCCCGCCACATACTGCAAAAAGTGTCCGCCGGTTAATTTACGTCAAATGCTTTTGGAAAAGGTGAATTTACTTACAACCTGATCCGTGAAAAGTATATCTAAGAATAAAGCCATCCTTATCAACTTCCCAATGGATCTCGCAGTTCTTGCGCATGGGTTGTACAAAAACACGGTTTCCGTTTGGGATCGAATATTCTCTCCATCCTACTTTTTTTTCATATGGAGTCGCTAAAGCTATTAAATCGTAGATTGATTTGCCAACGGCAATATCAGCCCATTGCTTTATTGGCATTATCGAAATACAGCATCCCATGATGAAAATAATAAGGAAAAATAGGAATATAATGCTGTATCTTAGTTTTATATAGAGATGCTTCAATGTCATTGACTTAAGCTATGGCTTTGTAAGCCATAGCGGCAATTTTCAATTTGGGCCCCCTCTTACTGGGATTTTTCCGCCCTGGTCGGATAATCGATAAAGACTTACCGAGGAGCGAGAGGAGGCTCTGAAGGATTTTGGTGATGTGTTGCCGGGCAAAGAGGAGCACGACATTGTTTTTCATAGACGAAAGCGCATAGGTGAAGTTGACCTGGTACCTAAGCCGTTTGGGATGGTTTTTGGCCGCTTCCTCAATAAGATCTTGAACTGGATGAACGATCATAGCAGCCAGAATGGCTGTTAGAACTCTGGCGTGAAAATCTTTGAGGACGACAGCGGGAGACTTTCCCAAAAATTTCTCCATTTTGGTTTTCTACTGTTGGTATAATAGAATAAACGTTGATATTTACAAGTAAACACATAATAAAAGCTATCTTGAGTCAATGACATTGGAGTTGATAATGAATATCAATTGCAATGTGCATTTTTGAATTGCTATTTTATTTACATTCTGATCCTACTAATTTGTACCCTATAATAGTACCGTGATTGTCAACTGCCCAATGTATTTCACAATTGCGCCAAACCGGTTCTGCAAAGACACAATTACCATTTGAATTCACATATTTACTCCATGTTTTTGGATCACCATATACACGTGGAATGGACATCAAGTTATATATGGAATCTCCCACCGCAATATCTGCATAGTCTTTTATCGGCATCATGGATATTGAGCAACCGAGCAGCGAAATTATGATGGAAATTGTTGTTAAAAAATAAGTGCGATTTCGCATTATTTTATGATTATTTATTGCATCAGTCATTATCTATCCTTGCTATGCTATTATAAGCTATAATAGAATTGTGATCTGTCATCAAAGCAATAATCGTAAAAGCGGCTGCGGGAAGCATGCCTGGCCAACATATTGTATTTCGCATGTCTGGTCCGCCCCAGATCTGAGCGCCGATTTGGAAGACATGGTATAAACCCGCTACTGCATTAATGCCTGGAACCCTGTTTGCTGCTTCAGATACGGATCCTCCCTCACCCAGAAATGTAGCTCCCGGGTCCAGAGTTGCGTGTTCGACGTTGTTAGCCACTTCAATTGGCAAGCTGTATCTATTTTTCGGCTGCGTTTTTCCGCCTTTTTCCCAGGTTACTCCATAGCCAACGAGTTTATTATAAGTGTATGCAGCGGATGCTGCAGCCAAGCCAAGAAGAGTTCCGTCTTTGAAGTCAAGACCGGTAAGACTTGCTATAGCTCCATCAGCCAAAGTGTGAAGCGCAACCCGGCTCATGGTCCATCTGGGGCCATAGTGGCCATTGATCCCCCCGAAGAGCCCTCCGCTTAGGATGCCGATACCGGCACCTGAGAGGATTGTGTCCAATGGGTCGCCACCGGACATTTCAGTTGAAAGGCAGCCTGCAGTCGCCCCGGATGCGAGGTCTCCGACGGCGCCTGCGGCGACGCCGCGAAGAGCGGCTTGCTTGATCACGCCCTCCAAGGCGGCGGAGGCTGCGCCTTGGGCACTTGCGTAAACTCCGGTCGAGACGCCGCCGATAAAGGCACCTGCCACCATCGATCCAAAATCCGAATCTGACTGTATGCCGGCGACGATGACCCCGAGATGAGGGCGCCGACAATGAAATGGGGAAAGTGCCCGCTCGGATCCACATACATGAGCGGGTTATTGCGGCAATAGCTGTAGCGGTTTAACAACTGGGGATCGGTGGGATCGGGCACGATGGAATCCTGGGAGATGCCGCTATGGCTTGCAAGCCCATAGGTTAAGTCAATGACATTGACAGTATATTGGATGGAGCGTCTTTTTCATTGGGTCAATTTAATTTCAATGCTTTTGAAAAAGTTGAATTTACTCACAACCTGATCCGTGCAGAGTATATCTTAGAATAAAGCCGTCCTGATCAACTTCCCAGTAGATCTCACAGTTTTTCCGCATGGGTTGTACAAAAACACGGTTTCCGTTTGGGATCGAATATTCTCTCCACCATACTTTTTTTTCATATGGAGTCGCTAGTGCTATTAAATCATAAATTGATTTGCCAACGGCAATATCAGCCCATTGCTTTAATGGCATTATCGAAATACAGCATCCCATAATGAAAATAATGGGGAAAAGTGGGAATAGAATGCTGTATTTTATTTTAAGATAGATATGCTTCGATGTCATTGACTTTAGGAACTATATTGTCATATCTTAGTTATGATCTAATATATATTGGGAAAATGTTTATAATGGGCTGATGGCGTTTGGTAGTTTATAAAAATTTACTGTCGGATAGTTAGTTCATGATAGCACAGATCTGGATTGCTTATATAATCCCATGATATAATTTCTTTTGTATCGTTTTTTATAATATAAAACCATTGGCATTTTGTCTTTTTATATTCATATATGTATTTGCTTTGGTATTCATCAATTTTTATTATTTGAATTGGATCAGGTAATGGAATATGATCAACATACTTTCCGATATCGTTGTTTCTTCGTGTAATAAACATTTCTTTTTTGAATTGAAATGTTGTGCAGCAATGCATTGATAATGCAACTAATATGCATATAAATAGATTTTTCATATTGTAATTGTCTGTATATTTAATTTAATAATATATTCAGGATAATTTTATCTATTTTGTAATATAAACGGCATTATTTCATTGCAACTGTCGCTTAATACAAAAGGTGTAGATGTAAAAAGATTAAATGTAGCCAGTATATTGCCAATGTGTGTTTCCAGTGAGTTCATACACCTTATATTGCCAATTGAATCGTATAAATAGGCGCTGTTAAAATAATCATGTGGACCCGCATATGCTTCACAGAGTACATCTTGCCATGAACCCGGCGCATAATAAGTATTTAAAAAGAGGCCTTTTGAGCTTTGAGCGCCTCCAAATATTGCCTCCTCATAAGGCTTTGAAGCATTATAACGTCCTCCAGCCAGTTTGAATCCGTCCCCTTTGTGGCCTGCACTGATACCAGATGAATTTCTCGAGTCCAATTTTGACTGCGCTATCATTTTTGCGCGCATTGCGGTCGCGCTGTGGGCAAGGAGCGCGATCCCACCGGACCAAGCGGCTCCGTCAAGGGCATTCCCTCCGGAAATCGCAGAAACCGCGCCGCCGGCCAGAGTGTGGAGGGCGACTCTTTGCATAGACCACTTTGTTCCATAATGGCCTTGAATTGCTCCGAAGGCACCACCGCTGAGGATGCCCGCAAAAGCGCCGTGGAGGAGGGCATCCAGCGGATCTCCTCCACTAATTTGAGCCGAGAGCAGACCAGCCGTCCCCCCGGCGACTAGACCCCCGGTAGCACCCGCGATGGCACCTTTGATTGCGGCTTGTGAGATCACCCCTTCCAGGGCTCCGGCGGTTGCACCACTGACGCTCGAGAATACCCCTGTGGATATCCCACCTATAAAGGCCCCTGCCATGACTGATCCGAGGTCCCAGTCCGACTGGATGCCAGCTAGGACCGCGCCGAGGATGGCGCCCGCCACATACTGCAAAAAGTGTCCGCTCGGGTCCACATACATGAGCGGGTTGTTGCGGCAATAGCTATACCGGTTCAGCAACTGGGGATCGATTGGATCGGGCACGATGGAATCCGGCGAGATGAAGCGCCCGATGCTGGGATCATAGAGGCGTGCGTTGTAGTTGTAGAGGCCGGTTTCGATGTCGTGCTCCTGGCCGGTGTAGCGGTGGTCGGCGATCTGGCTTCGGGATGGTTTGCGTTCGGCGCCGAAAGGCGCATAGTCGGCCCGCTCGACCACCTGGCCGTTGGCATTGGTGAGGGCCGTGGTGCCGCCCAGATGGTCCTGGTGAAAGAAGAGGAGTCCGCCGGAGTCCATGCGGGCGATCCTGAGGGCCCCGGCAAAGATGTATCGCGTCCGGATGCCGCCCCGGATCTCGAAGTGCTCGCCCATATACCAGGTGTCGGAGATTCCCTGGACGGTCTTCTTGACGCGGCGTCCTTCGGGCCCGTAGGCCAACCGGGTGGTGAGGGTCCCGGACGGGCGTTTATGAACGATCTGCACGGGCTGATTGTCCGCGTTCCAGGTGATCTGCCGCTCGGCTGGGGCGAGGGGGTCGGCGAGATCCGGGCCGTTGAGGAGGTTGCCATTCGGGTCGTATTGAAAGGGGTTCTGGGAAAGGATTCTGCCGCCTCCCGCAGCGCTCTGCTCGACCTGGAGGGATGAGACCGCATGGGGACGGGCCGAATCGTAGGCATAGCGGAAGATGACATCCCCGCAGCGCCGGGTGAGGAGATTTCCGGTTGGCCCGTAGGAGAACGAAAAGGGTTTCTGGGAGGCCGTGGAGGGATTTTCACCGATCAGCCGGTCGAGGCGGTCGTAGGTGTAGGTGAAGGTGACGTCCTGGACGCTGTCGACGATCTCGGAGAGGTTCCCGCCCTTCGTGTACCGATAGGTCTTGTGCTGGATATCCTTCGAGGGCATTCCGCTCGGATCGGAGGTGAGGATCCCGGTCAGCCGCATGGAGGAGGGGTCATAGGATCGGGTGGCAGCGGTCCGGTTGCCGTAAGCGGTGCGGCCGATCTGGCCGGCGGCGGTATAATCGGTGAACCGAGCGAATTCCCTGCCGTCGGAGCCCTTGACGGCCGCCAGAAGGCTCGTGCCCTTGTGATATGTGTAGTGGACCCGGTAACTGTCCGGGTAGGTCAAGGTGCGGAGCCGGCCGGCGATGTCGTAGGTGTAGCGGGTCGTGCCTCGCTGCTCCCCGAGGTCGGTGGTCACGGCCAGCACCCGCCCGAGGGGGTCATAGGCTTCGTAAAGGGTGCTGACGGCCCCCCGGGCCGCTTTTCGCAGCCTCCCGCGTCCGTTCGGGATCGACATGTCGTCATAGGTAAAGGTGATCGACGGCTCCCCGTTCGAATAGGCCTTGAGGACCAGCCGGTTGAGGGCGTCGTAGCCGAAGCGGGTGGTCAACCCGCGGGCGTCGGTCTGGGCGGTGAGGTTTCCGNTCGGGTCATAGGCGTATCGCCACGCGCCCATATCAGGATCCTGCATGGCGGTCTTTCGGCCCAGGGTGTCGTAGACGATCTGCGTCTGGTTGCCCTCGTGATCGATGACCTTCAGCAGGTCGCCGGCCGCGTTGTAGGTGTAGCGGGTATAAAGAGAGCTGTTTTCGGCCTGTTCGACGACCTGGAGAACGCGGCCGAGGGCGTCTTTGAAGATCGTCTTCCCGGTGCCGTCGGGCCCCCACACGCTTGTGGAAAGGCCCTGATAGGTGTAGGCCGTGGCGATCTGGCCGTGTTCGCCGTCCGGGCCGATGACCCAGAGCGGGCGCCCGCGCTCGTCGTAGACCGTCTGCCGATAGGGGTAGCGGGCGGGCGGCTTGCCGTCCTCGAGGAAATAAGGGCCGGCCGTCAGATCCTCCCGGCCCATCGCATCGTAATGGCGGTAGGCGATGACAGGCTTTCCTTCTTCACCGAAGCCGATGGTCTGGATGGGGCGGCCAAGACCATCGACATAGACATATTCGGCCTGCACGCTCCCTTCGCTGTCTTGAAGGCGGGCCGTGGCGGTGTATCGCGGAAGGCTTTCGAATCCGTAGCTCGACCAGGTGACCCCTCCGTCCGGATAGGCGGTTTGGACGAGGCGTCCGAGCGGGTCGTAGGCATACTGGATGAGGCGGCCGTTTTCATCCTTTTCCCACAAAAGGGAGCCGAAGCGGGCATCGTAGCCCTTCTCGACCACGTGATCGATGGCTGCCGTCCGGGGATAGGTGAACTTGACGGGGAAGGTGCAGGTCTCGGTGTCATAGGTCGTGTGCGTGCTGCGGCCCAGGGGATCGGTCACCCGGGTCAGGTTGCCGCAGGCGTCATAGCCAAAGGTGGTGCGGGGGCTCTTCCCTCCGTCAAGCCAGGCCTCCTCCCAGAGGCGGTTGCCCGTGCCGGCATCATAGCCGCAGCGTTTTTTCCGGATGGGGATCCAGTCGTAATCCTTCCCTGCCGCCCGCCCCTCGAAGAGGGTTTCCTCCGCAAGGCGCCAGAGCCACCCGCCGAGGTTCTGGTAGGTCCACATCCGGGCCAGGGTGGGGGTGCCGGTCGCCCTTTGCCAGGTGCAGACGAGATGGCCGTTTGTCTCGTCGTAGGAGTGCCCCTGCTCGGTAGAGACCTTATAGGTCTTGCCGTCTTCGTAGTCATAGGAGCAGGTCTGCTTCCAGGAGAGGCGCGCATGGACGCTGGCTTCGTCCGGGTCCACAAAGGGCTTTTCCCAGGTGGAATGCTCCTCGGCCAGGATGGGTCCGCCATCGGGCCCGCGGTGGACCTGGCAGTAGGGGCGGCCTTTCAGGTGCCGGTCCTGATGGTACCAGGTCTCGTGCGTGCTGCCATCCGGGTCTTGCCTCCGGACATAGGCGAAGCCGCGAAACTCCCGGTCGGCGGCATCGAAATACCCCCCGGCGTAGGTGTAGCCGGAGGTCGAACGGTTGCCGAAGCCGTCATCGCTCGTGATGTTGGACACCGTATAGACCCGGAAGGGAAGGAGGGTGTTGGCGTAGCGGGAGGAGGGCACGTAGGTGATCTGGGTCCCTCCACCAAGATTGCCCCTCATGGCGCTCAGCAGGTCGGGGAAGGGGCCTTTGGAGAGCGAGAGGCCTGTCTGCTGCTCGTCGATGCGGGCGATATCGGTCTTGGCATCCCCGTCGAAGTCCCCGGTGAGGATAGGGTACTTCATCGTGCTGGAATAGCCCTGGCCCTTGGTGAACCGGGCGAGGGGTTGGAGGGCGGCCCAGCCCTCGACGCCTTGGAAGCGGTACAGGCGGATCTGCTGGTCCCCGGCCCGGCCGATATCGATTTTGCCATCCCCGTTGAAGTCCCCGAGGACCATCGGATGGGTCCCCGTGCTGGTGTATCCCTGGTCGAGACCGAGGTCGCCGTTGATATCTGAGACGCGCTCCCACTGCCCGTCGCCCTTCGAAAGCACAACCCCGACCCCGCGGGTGTGGACGCGGCCGACATCGCTCTTGCCATCCCCGTTGAAGTCCCCGATGAAGACCGGGTACTGACCGGCGTTCACGTATCCCACATTGCGCCCGAACTCGGAGACGTCCGGCATCCGGCGCCATCCCGTCGCAGGGTCCGAGAAGTAGACCCGCATCCCCGAGGAATGGATTCGTCCGATGTCGGTGCGCCCGTCCCCGTTGAAATCCCCGATCAGCATCGGGAAAAGGCTCGAGTCGGTGTAGCCCTGTCCGGTGCTCAGATCCCCTTCGATCGAGGCGAAGGGGGCCCACTGTCCGTCTCCCTTCGAGCGGTAGACGCAGATCCCGTTGCCTCCCGCCCGGGCGATGTCGGTCCGCCCGTCCCCGTCGAAGTCCCCGGTGAAGATCGGATAGCAGGACCAGCAGGGATAGGCCCCGGCCCCGAAATCGGCCAGATCGGGCATCCGCTGCCAGGCATCGCCCCCTGCGGCGAAATAGATCCGGACCCCCGTGTCATGGACCCGTCCGATATCGGTCCGGCCGTCCCCGTTGAAATCCCCGGTGATCACGGACCACTGGGCGCCTTCGATCAGGTGGCAGTTTCCGATCCGCTCGTCGACGATCTCCTGGATCTTCTTCCAGCCTCCTTCCGGCGTACGGACATAGAAGATCGCCCCGGTGCAGGTCAGCCGTCCGATATCGGTCCGGCCGTCCCCGTTGAAATCCCCCGTCATGACGGGGTGGCGGTCATAGTAGTTGATGTGGACGCCGTACTCCCAGCCCATGTACAGACCGGTGTGGGGATAAGCCGCGAAACCGAAATCGTTCAGGCTCCCGCCCTCATCCCAGCCGGTGCCGCCCTCCTGCCACCCGAAGGCGGCCGGGGGGAGTGCCGTCTTGCCGTCGGTGCCGTACTGGGTGATGGAAAGGAGCCGGGAGCGGCCCGTGGCGCGGCCCTGCTCGTAGGCGAGGACATAGCGCCGGACCAGCTGGCTGCCGGCATAAACATCGATGGTCTTCAAGCGCTGAGCGGTCACGGCTTTGTCATGCCCCGGATAGGAAAGGGGCTTGTCCGGGCGGTCTTCGGTCGCGAACTCGACCCGGTTCGATGGGCCAAGGGTGCGGTTCCCGGTGTAAGCCACCCGGTGGGGGTAGATCTCCCCCTGGTCCTTGCGGTAGCTGACCGTCATGAAGTTCCCGTTGGGGTCTTCGACCCGGTCGAGGCACCACTTGAAGATGCCGGCGGAGCCTTCCTGCCTGGAGGCGGCGCTCGATCCGTAAAAGTACCTCAGGCCCTCCCGCGATTGGACCTCCCAGCCGCCGGAAGAGGGATTGCGGTAGAACTTCGAGAAGGCCCCCTCGATCCGTTCGCCGTAGTATCCCTGGCCCCATGCGGACCTTGGGACCAGGTCGGAGGAGGTGCCTCTGATCGTGGCGACGAAGTCATCAGAGCGGTAGTCCAGACCGTGTTTGGTCGAGCGCTGAATGGCGCCGAGATCGAGCGCCCAGCCGACGCCGAGCCAGCCGTTTGCGCGGGAACTGTCATAGGCAAGGGCGAGTTCAGGGGAGAGGGCGCAGCGGCCGGGCGGAACGAGGATCGGGATGGCGCAGGCGGCCGACCCCCCGAAAGAGGGGATTCCCGGGAGCAGCACCCCAAGGGCGCCGCTCGTATCCTGATCGGAGGGCATGGGTTCGGCCGGGCTGCTCCGCTGAGGATCATCCTGAGGGGGTTCCGGGGGTTCGGGAGTGGGTTTGGGGGATGCTGAGCGCTGTTCGAGCATCGCCTCCGGACCCGGCAGGTCTTCATTGAGCGGGCATATCGAGGCGCTGGAAGCGGCGGCGAGCCATCCTGCCTCGCATCCGGCTCCAATCATCCCGGCATCGCTCCCCACAGCGGTCTTGCCGTAGCTTGTTTCAACCCCCGGAATCGTTGTCACCATCAGCATCCATCCCAACACCCACGCAATCGGGCGGAGACCCGCACCGAGTTCGAACAGCCGGTTCACGATCCAACCCCCTCGGGAAGGCCGCAGGCCCCGGGGAAACGGGGTGCCTGCTTTCAGACTCTGTGGCCTTCATAATGGCACGGGGGGCGAGTCCGGTTAGAGGTTCAAGGTCTTTGGGCGATCCAATCGGTCAGTGATCACTCGTTCGAGTCCGCTTCGATGCACTTGCCTGGTTACGGTCCGAAAACGGTCTTTTCAGCCAATCCCGTTGTCAATCCGGATCTTCCGTTGTGTCGCAATCCACGGGTGGCTTTCGCGCAAGCGCTTGATTACCGCGATATTGGCCAAGCCGGGACCAGCGGTGAACCGGTGGGACTGGGCATGCCCAGTGTATGGCGAAGCATCCTCGTTCCTGAACAGTAAATTTGATCGTACAGGAGGTATCTCAGTCAAATTTTGTGCCATTGAGCAAATCTAAAATTTCGTTTTTCCTTGAAACCAATTCATAGGCAAATAACTCATAGTTACGTTTCTCTTCGGGAAATGAAGACCAATTGGATGACATACTCATTAGGATAGTGGATAGTCCAAAGTAAGATTTTTGAATGTAGGTGAAATCAAGGTCAATATTATTTGAACTGCTCGGGTTATAAATTGTATAATCGTATCTTATATTATCACTGCCTTTGAGTGGTATGAGACCAAGTGTCATGATCATGGCGCATGCTTCACCCGTAGCACACATAGGTCGATGTGAACTCGAGTGTAGTTTTACAATAAGATCTGGTGGATTTTGTATTTCGCTGGTAAACCCAACTTCTTTGAAAAGTTTGCTATTAATAAGCAGCATTTTGAATTGATTAGCTATATATTCAGGCAAGTACTGTTCACTATAAGTGCAAGGAACGACATCTATACCGATTACAAGTTGTGAATATGGTGAATTGGAAAGTTGCGCACGCTGATCCGGTGCCAAGGATGGAGGGATTTGGTATACATTTGTACAGCCTAAGGCAGCCAGAATAGTGATAGTACACATCAAAAATTTTACAATCCTCATATTTTACTCCATTCAAAGATGCGAAATTCGGTGATTGCAGATCTGTACCCGCGCTCCTGCCCGCGCGGAGTGTAGTGATCATTTACGGGCACAATCAAGATTTGTGCCGAATGGGCGGAAAATGGACGAAGCCAATGTTTCCATCGGGAAATTGGTGCAGAAAAGTAGTGTTATTATATAGACTTGTATAGAACCGAAACCCTGGCGCAGGCGGAGGTGAAAAACTCTTCTTCTATGCCTGGGGATGCGAAAGAAGGTGGTACGCGGGGATACCGCCTGGCATCTGATGCATCGATGCATCTTTTTCAGTGCACGGCTCGGCGCAAACAGGTAAACGGCCTGATGTGGAAGGCACTCTCGGTTCTTAGCGGACGGTTTGTTCGCACCCTTAGAACTTGGTATTATGCTCCTGGTTCCGAAAACGTGGGCGAGGGGTTTGGTAAGATACAGGGGTTCGGCCGCCTGTTTCGAGCAGGGGCATGCACGAGGCTGGCCTTGTGCAGAAAGCCAGAAGGCCTTGGTCCGTAAAATCGAGTCCGACTTGTCTCCTATGCCTGACGGTGCTTTGCCGGTGCGGCCCTTTTTGGTTCAGCACGCAGCTTGACCTTTCGCCTCTCATCTGCCATAAAAAAGGGTTACCGCAAAACGGTCATATTTCCCTTTGAGGTGGAACGAGCGGCACATGAGCCTGGTTACAGTCATGAATCTCTCTTTGACGTTTCTCAATCGGCCCCTATTCGAAGGGGTCGGTTTTTCGGTGGAATCCGGGGACCGGATCGGCCTGGTTGGGCCGAACGGGTCCGGAAAGTCCACCCTTCTCCGGCTCATCACCGGTGAGATGGCGCCCGATGAGGGTGAGATCCGCATCGCCAGGGGGACGCTGCTCGGATATCTTCCGCAGGATGTTCAGGAGAGCCTCTCGGGTTCACTTCTGCAAGCGGTGATCGACTCCGTGCCACAGCGCAGGCAGCTGCGGGCGGACGTCCAGGAGGCGGAGGCCGCCCTGCGCGGTGCCGTTGAGCCCGCCGAACAGGCCCGGTCGGCCGAACGGTTGGCCGAACTCCACGGACGGATCGACCACCTCGAACAGACGTATCCCCTGCACGAGGCAGAGAAGATCCTGATTGGCCTCGGCTTCAAACAGGAGGAGTTTTCGCAGCCTATCGCCTCCCTCAGCGGCGGGTGGAAGATGCGGGCGGCGCTGGCAGGCCTTCTCTACCAGAGGCCGGACCTCCTCCTCCTCGACGAACCCACGAACCACCTGGACATCCCATCGGTTCACTGGCTGGAGCAATTCCTGCAATCCTACTCCGGCGCCATGGTCCTGGTGAGTCATGACCGGGAGTTCTTGAACCGGCAGGTCAAGCGCATCATGAGCTTCGAAACTGAGGGCATGCGCGTCTATTCAGGGGATTATGACTTTTACCTCAAGGCCCGGGAAGAGGAGGAGCGCGCCCTCGAGGCCAAGGCCCGTAACCAGGAGCAGAAGGTCAAGGAAGCCCAGCGGTTCATCGAGCGCTTCCAGGCGAAGGCCTCCAAGGCGCGACAGGCCCAGAGCAAGCTGAAGCTCGTCCAAAAGATGGAGATCGTCAAGACGCACAAACGGACGAAGACCATCCACTTCACGTTCCCAGCCCCGCCGCAGAGCGGCAGGGAGGTCCTGCGGATCGAGGGGCTTTCGAAGCGCTTCGGCCCCAAGACCCTTTACCGGGATGTCAATCTCAGGGTGATGCGGGGCGAGCGCATCGCGGTGATCGGCCCGAACGGCTGCGGGAAGACCACGCTCCTCAAGATGATCGCCGGGGAACTTCCGCCCGACGAGGGCGGCATCGCCCTCGGCCACAATGTGGAGATGGGCTACTTCGCCCAGCACCACTCCGACACCCTGGACCCGCGCAAGTCCGTTCTCGAGGAGGTCTACACGGTCGTGCCGCATGAAACCGTGTCGTTCGTCCGGAACGTCTGCGGGGCCTTCCTCTTTTCCGGCTCGGACGTGGACAAGCCGATCGAGGTCCTCTCGGGGGGCGAGCGGGCGCGGGTGGCCCTGGCGAAGCTCCTGGTCAAGCCCGGGAACCTGATGGTGATGGACGAGCCGAGCAACCACCTGGACATCACGTCGTCCGAGAAGCTGATCGACGCGTTGAGCGGCTACCAGGGGACCCTCCTGTTCGTCTCGCACAACCAGTCCTTCGTGAACCGCCTGGCCACGAAGATCTGGGACGTGGGGCCGCAGGGTGTCGAGGAGTATCCGGGGAACCTGACGGAATATTACGAGCACCTGGAACGGCTCGAAAAAGCGGCGCAGACGTCGGGGTCGGCCGCTGCGGCGGCGCCTCAAAATGGAGCGCCTGCGACGCTTCAAGCCCCCGAACCCTCCAACGGGCGCGCCCGCCCGAATCGGAAGGATCTCAAACGTGAACGGGCCGAACGGCGTCGGGTGATCTCCGAAAAACTTCGCCCGATCGAAACAGACCTTGCCAGGATTGAAACCCGTATCACCGAGCTCGAGGCCCTGCAGGCGGATGCCGAAAAAAGGCTTGCGGATCCGGAGGTTTTCAAGGATAAGATTGAAGGGGTCAGGCTGCTGACCCAATACAACCAGGCCAGGAGGGACTTGGCCGATCTGCTTGAACGCTGGGAGGCACGGCAGGAGGAGCTCGAGTCCGCGAAGGCCGAATTAGGAGTGCTGGAAGAGGCATGATGGATATCAAAGAAGAACACAAGGCCCTGCTGCGCGGTATGGGGCTCGAAGACGAGGATTTCGCCCTTTTCGACGGCAAATGGGTGAACTACGAGATCGACCCGGAAAAGGGCGCCAGGATCTATGACCCCTATTATCGCACCCATTACAACGAATATATCGGGATCGACGGGTGGAGCGCCTGGAGCAGCGAGAACGACACCTTCATGACAGACATCCTGAAGCCTGCCTGGGAAGAGGCCGAGCGGCGTATGGCTGCAAGCCCCAGGCCCGGCGACAAGGAAATCGCCGATGCCCTGCGCGCGAAGTTCGGGGCGAAGACCGAAGCAGACGAGCAATAGGGCCGGTGGCCCCCGTCTCAGCTTGCCGGATGACCAGGGCCTTTTTCCGTCTCTGACCTCGAGGCGGGCCCCCGTCCGAGACCTCCGCTGGATCGCCTTTTGAGCCTTTCCCTCATCATCGAGTACATAAAGCAGCACCCGGATTTCAGGGACGCCTTCGTTCATCACCGGTATCTTCCTGCCCAGGAGGCGGTTTACGGAGAGGCTCCCCCGCTTCCGCCGGAGCTGGCCGCGGTGCCGGAGCGCCTTGGGATTACGCGGCTCTACTGCCACCAGTCCGAGGCCTTGCGCCTTCTCGATGAAGGAAGGAGCGTTGTCGTCGCCACCCCTACGGCGAGCGGCAAAACCTTGGTCTACATCCTCGCGGTGCTCAAAAGCCTCCTCGGTGATCCGGAATCCCGTCATCTTTACCTCTCCCCGTTGAAGGCCCTCGCACGCGATCAGATCAAACAGCTCGCCCCCTGGTTCGGGGGCGCCCTCGGCCCGTCCGTCCGCGCAGAGGTCTATGACGGGGACACCAGCGCCTACGCGCGCAAGAAGATCCGGTCCGCGCCTCCGGAGGTGCTTCTCACGAACCCCGACATGCTCCACCGGGGGATCCTGGCCTACCACGAGTCCTGGAAGGAGCTTTTCAGCCGCCTCCGCTACGTGATCCTCGACGAGGTCCACGCCTACCGCGGCATATTCGGGTCCCATGTGAACCAGATCATCCGTCGCTTGAAGCGGGTGAGCCTGAGTTACGGCGCACGCCCGCGCTTCATCCTGCTTTCGGCGACGGTGCACAACCCTGCGGAGTTCAGCCGAGACCTCATCGGAGAGGACGTGGCGGTGGTGGATGCCGCGGGCGCCCCACGGGCGGGGCAGCACGTCGTGCTTCTCAATCCGCTCGCCGAGAGCCCGAGCTTTCTCTCGGCGAAGCTCTTCGCCGAGTGCATCCGACGGGGCCGCCGCACCATCGCTTTCACCCAGGCGCGGGTTTTGACGGAGCTCATGCACGTCTGGGTTACGCAGCTCTGCCCGGAGCTGAAGGACCGGGTGAGCAGCTATCGGGCTGGGTTCATGCCCGAAGAGCGGCGGGTGATCGAACGTCAGCTCGCGCGCGGAAAGCTCCTCGGCGTGATTTCCACGAGCGCCCTCGAGATGGGGATCGACATCGGCAACCTCGACGTCTGCATCCTCGTCGGCTACCCCGGTACCATGATCAACACCTGGCAGCGCGGCGGCAGGGTGGGGCGGGCCGGCCGCGAGTCCCTGATCGTCCTCTTCGCCAAGCCCGACGCCCTCGACCAGTACTTCATGAAGCACCCGGAGGCCTTCTTCGAACGGTCCTTCGAGGCCGCGGTCCTCGACCCCGACAACGCCTACGTAGTGGACAAACACCTCCCCTGCGCCGCGGCCGAGCTCCCGGTCACGCTCGAAGATTGCGCCTATTGGGGCGAAGGCCTCCCCGACCGCCTCGACAAGCTGGAGCAGGCCGGGGAGCTGGTGCGGAGCGTCGACGACCCGCCCACCTGGTTCCCGGGCCGGCGCACCCCGCACCTGCAGGTGGACATCCGCTCCGCGGGGGAGCCGTTCACCATCTTCGACGCAGCGACCGGCGAGGCCGTGGGGACCATCGACGGGATCCGTGCCTTCAAGGAGTGCCACCCCGGGGCGGTCTACCTCCACCGGGCCTCGCAGTACCTGGTGGACGACCTGATCCTCTCGAAGCGCGACATCGTGGCCCACCGGGAGCAGCTCAAGTATTACACCCGCGCCCGGAGCGAAAAGGAGACGGAGATTCTCCGCATCCAGCGGAGCAAGCCGGCCGGGCAGTTCATCGTCCGGCAGGGGGAATTGAAGGTGACCGAGGTCGTGACGGGCTTCGAGAAGCGCGCCATGCCCGGCCAGACCCTGATGGGCGTCTACCCCCTGGAACTGCCCCCCACGACCTTCGAGACCGTCGGCTTCTGGATCGAGATCGATGCGGTGATCAAGGATTTCGTGGAGCGGAAGGGGCTCCATTTTATGGGCGGGATCCACGCGATCGAGCATGCGTCGATCGGCATGTTTCCGCTCTTCGCCCTCTGCGACCGGAACGATGTCGGCGGCATCTGCTATCCCCACCACCCGCAGGTGGGGAAGAGCGCCGTCTTCATCTACGACGGCCATCCGGGCGGTGTGGGGCTGGCCCAGCGCGGCTTCGACATGGTCATGCCCCTCCTCGAGAAGACCTACGAGCACGTCCGGGACTGCGGCTGCGAGGATGGGTGCCCGTCCTGCATCCATTCGCCGAAGTGCGGGAGCGGCAACAAGCCGCTCGACAAGGCGGCCGCGCTCCTGATCCTCGAAGGCCTCATCGGGCGCATCCCCCTGAGCGACATGTCGGCCCCCGGGGAGGAAGAAGAACCCGCCCCCGCCGAGGCCGTCGAACCCGCGCCTGACCAGGAGCCGCGGCGCGGGCCCCGTGTCCTCTACCTCGACCTCGAGACCCGGAAGACCGCCCAGGAGGTCGGAGGCTGGCGGAACACCCATCTCATGCGGGTCGCGGTGGCGGTGGTGTTCGACTCAGGCCTCGACCGCTTCGCGGTCTACCGGGAAGAAGAGTTGGACGCGCTCATCGCGCACCTCCAGGAGGCCGAGCTCATCGTCGGGTTCAACATCCTCCGCTTCGACTACACGGTGCTCGGCGCCTACACGAACATCGACCTCAGGGCTCTGCCGACCTTCGACATCCTGGAAGACCTTCATCGCCGTATCGGGTTCCGTTTAGGCCTGGGCCATCTGGCGGCCGAGACGCTCGAGTCCGGCAAGACCGCCGACGGTCTTCAGGCCGTGGAGTGGTTCCGGCGGGGCGAGTGGGAAAGACTGACTGAATATTGTCAAAACGATGTGGCGGTGACCCGCGATCTCTTTCGATTCGGCCTCGAACACGGGCATTTGATCTACCGCGAAAAGAGGGAGCAGCGCCGGGTGAGGCTGCCGGTGGACTGGAGCCTCGAGGATCTGCTGAAACGCAGCTCGGAATCCCCCGCTGCCCCCTGAAAGGAGTGAAAGTCCCATGAAGGCATTCGAATGCCGCTTGTGCGGCACCTGCTGCTATGGCAAAGGCGGCATCGTGGTGAAGGATGAAGAAGCCCGCCGTATCGCAGGTTACCTGAGGCTCTCCGAGGCGGCGTTTCGGGACCGGTACTGTGAGACCCTGCATGGCCGAACCTATCTCAAGTGCGGAGACGACGGCTACTGCATCTTTTTCGACCGGGAAAAGATGTGCCTCATCCACCCGGTCAAACCGGCCCGCTGCACCCTCTGGCCGTTTTTCCCGGCCAACGTGAAGGACCCCCAGGCCTGGGAACTCGCCAAAGACGCCTGCCCGGGGATCAGCCGCGAGTGCACCCATGAAGAGTTCGTCGCCCAGGCCCGCATCGAGGCCCCCCAGGCCTTCACCGAGCCCCTCGTCGAGCCGCTCGAGCCCAAGCCATGACGAGGGCCGCGTGAACCCCTTCGAAGCCCTCGTCCGCATGATCTACCCGCCGAAGTGCGTGGTCTGCGGCGCCTTCATCGAGGATGAAAAACCGCCCGCCGACCGCCCGTATCCGCTTTTTTGCCGGTCGTGCCTCGCCCGGTGGGAGCCCCTTTCATCCCCCGTCTGCACCTGCTGCGGCCTGCCGTTTTCCGGCCCTCGCCAGAATGATCACCTCTGCGGGGAGTGCACGCGGAAACCGCCCTGTTTCGATGCGCTTCGCGCCCCGTTCATTTACGGGGAGACCCTCACGAAGGCCGTCCATGCCTTCAAGTACCGGGGGCAGGAGCACTTGGCGAAGCCCTTCGGACGGCTCCTCGCCGACTACGCTGCCCGGTGGCTCGAAGCGTCGCCGCCCCTCCTCGTGATGCCTGTTCCGCTTCACCCCCGTCGCCTTCGCGAGAGGGGCTTCAACCAGAGCCTTTTGCTCGCCCGCCCTGTCGCGAAACGCCTTCAGGCGGATCTGGACTTCCTGGCCCTCACCAGGGTAAGATACACCCAGACGCAAACGGGCCTGGGCCACGCCGACCGGCGCGAAAATGTCCACGAGGCCTTTTTCCTTAAACGCCCCGCCTCCGTGAAGGGCCGGGACGTCCTCCTGGTGGATGATGTCGCCACCACCGGCAACACTTTGAACGAGTGCGCGCGGATCCTGAAGAAGGCCGGCGCCTGGAGCGTCAAGGCCCTGACCCTTGCCAGGGCCGTGTGAGGATCGAAAGGAAACCGCATGGCAAAACCGCACACCCCGGAAATTCCCTACCTCACAAAGATCGTCACGCTCCCCGCGGCACAGGCGACGATCCGAAGGCTGAAAGCCGATGCCCGGCGTGTGGTCTTCACCAACGGCTGCTTCGACCTCCTCCATCCGGGCCACACCCGCTATCTCTCGGAGGCCCGCCGGCTGGGCGGTCACCTGATCGTGGCTGTCAACAGCGACCACTCTGTCCGCGCCCTCAAGGGCCCGACGCGGCCCATCCTCCCCCAGGACGTCCGCGCAGAACTGCTGGCCGCCCTCGCCTCCGTCGATCAGGTGGTGATCTTCGACGAGCCGACCCCTTTCCAGCTGATCCAGGCCCTGCTCCCCGACATCCTGGTCAAAGGCGGCGACTGGGCCGAAAATGCCATCGTCGGGGCCGACCTCGTAAAGGCCGCCGGCGGCCGCGTGGTGCGCATCCCCTTTCAGACCGGTTTTTCCACCACCTCCCTGATCGAAGAGATCCTCCGTCGGCACATCCCACAAGAAAAATAGCCCCTCTCGATTTTCCTCGAAACGAGCTCTTGCCATCCCCTTTTCAAGATGGTATAAAAAACTTTTCGAGCGCCCATAGCTCAGATGGATAGAGTGACGGACTACGAATCCGTAGGTCGCAGGTTCGAATCCTGCTGGGCGCGCCAGTAAAATCAAGGGGTTACGGTGTCATGCCGTAACCCCTTTTCGTGTCTTTGCTATTTTTGTACAACTCCAGTACAACTATTTTTCTTGCGGGTTCCGAAAGCAGGGAAGTGGTGAGGTGGACCTCAAGTACGGGACCAGTTTTCGAGAGATTTAAGGTGTAAGAACTCCAATCTTACCCCGACTGTTCGTTAGTCGGGGCTTGGCCTTGCCTTGCCGAGCCTTACAGAGCTCAGGCAACGCGTGGCCAAGCCGGGGGCGGCTTACTGTACCCCAGCCCATCAGGTGGTCAGCCTGAGCAGCGGGGTTTGATAGTAGACCTCTGGCCGCAAGTCCTCTGGTCATGGGATCCGGCCTGCGCGGCACTGCCGTCGGACGCATCCTGGACGCGATCAACCCGTTTGCCGGAGCGTTTAACACCTTCGATAGCGTCATTATCGATAGCGATCCGTTTTCCGCTCAGATTGCAAGGCTGATACTGGTGGTTGCGTGGCGGGGACTTTGTTTGATCGCGGCCCGGCGCAACGCCGCCCATCCCAATTTTCAATAAGGGCGTGTCTCATCCACATTGACACAGAGGGTTGGCGCAAATGGCAAACCCGCCCCAGACGGATTCAGGGCAGTTCAGAATAAGATATGAGCACAAACACCCCGTTTAAACTTATCCCGGTAGGCATTTGGGCTCTCGGCCTGGTGAGCATGTTCATGGACATATCGTCCGAGATGATCCACAGCCTGCTTCCCCTGTTTCTGGTCGGCACCTTGGGAGCGAGCACGTTCACCGTCGGTCTGATCGAAGGAGTGGCTGAGTCCACAGCTCTCATCGTCAAAGTGTTTTCCGGGACCCTCAGCGACTATCTGGGTAAACGCAAGGCACTGGCCGTTGTCGGCTATGCCTTGGGAGCGCTGACCAAGCCACTGTTTGCCATCGCGCCATCCGCCGCCATCGTTTTGGCGGCCCGCCTGCTGGATCGCGTGGGGAAAGGGGTGCGGGGCGCGCCCCGCGATGCACTGGTGGCCGACCTGGCTTCTCCCGCGATGCGCGGCGCGGCATTCGGCTTGCGTCAATCCCTCGACACGGTCGGGGCGCTCCTTGGCCCACTGCTGGCGGTTGCTTTGATGCTGCTCTGGGCCAACGACTTCCGTGCTGTATTTTGGGTTGCCCTTGTCCCTGGCATACTCGCTGTTGCCTTGCTGGCGTTCGGCGTGCGCGAGCCGGAGCGGCACATTGGTGAAAAACGCACCAATCCTATTCGCCGCGACAATCTCAGGCGACTGAGCGGCGCGTACTGGTGGGTCGTCGGCATCGGCGCGGTCTTCAACTTGGCGCGATTCAGTGAAGCATTCCTTGTGCTCCGCGCCCAGGGAGGAGGGATTCCGATCGCCTACGTCCCCATGGTGATGGCTGGCATGAACCTGGTCTATTCAGGATCGGCCTATCCCTTCGGCAGGCTCTCGGATCGAATGAACCACGACACGTTGATGTCGTTGGGCTTGATAGTCTTGGTCGCTGCTGATCTGGTTTTGGCAACAAACGATCACTGGGTAACCGTTGCTATTGGGGTGTCTTTGTGGGGGCTTCACATGGGGATGACCCAAGGCTTGCTTGCGACAATGGTCGCCGACGCAGCGCCTGTGGATCTACGCGGTACAGCCTTTGGCTTTTTTAGCCTGGTGAGCGGCAGCGCCATGTTGGTGGCCAGTGCAGCAGCGGGGCTACTGTGGGATCGCTTCGGCGCATCCTTCACCTTCTATGCGGGGGCGATCTTCGCGGCATCGGCGTTGATAGGGCTTGTCCTCAAGTCGTGGCGGCAGCGACCATTTTCCGAGGGGTCCAGATGACAATGTATCTGAATACGCTCCTTGCCTTTATCACCCATCATTCCGAGTTGGCATACGGCCTGATTTTCCTGATTTCTCTATCGGAATCTTTGGCATTAGTGGGGCTGCTGGTGCCGGGCACGGTGATCATGTTCGGTGTCGGAGCGATTGTGGCCACAGGCAGTTTGAGCCTGTTTCCTGTTCTCCTGATGGCCATGATAGGAGCGATTGCCGGAGACGGTATCAGCTACTGGGTGGGGCATCATTACAGAGAAAGGTTGGTCAATATCTGGCCGTTTTCACGCTACCCAGGAATGCTGACCAAGGGAGAAGCTTTTTTTCTTCGCCATGGGGGCAAGAGCGTTCTTTTCGGTCGTTTCGTGGGGCCGGTACGCCCGGTGATACCGGTCGTGGCGGGAATGCTGGGCATGCGCCCGGTGCGTTTCAGCGTTGTCAATGTTCTTTCGGCAGTGGGCTGGGCCTTCGTTTATATCCTGCCGGGGGTCTTTTTTGGAGCGTCTCTGGCGTTGGCGGGGGCCGTCAGCACCAGATTGGCCGTGCTCGTGTTGATATTCGTGGCCGGGATATGGAGCCTCATTTGGATATCCCGCAAGACCCTGTCTTTATTAGCCTGCAAAGGACCGGCTTTTTTTGCTGTCTTGAAACAATGGACAACGACGGAATCTCTACATCGACGGACAGTACTCCTACCTGTTAAACGACTTCTTGCACTCCTGATTTTTAGTGAACAAGGAGAAGAACTGCTGTTCGCATTTTTAGCGTTGCTCCTTTTTGCCGCAGGATGGGGCTTTTTGGGTGTGTTGCAGGATGTTCTGGCAAAAGACCCGCTGGTTCTCGCGGACCACGCGGTATACCACTTTCTTCAATCTCTTCGTACCCCCTGGGCGGATAATGCGTTTGTCGCGGTAACCGAGTTGGGTGATTCGTTCGTCAATATCGCCCTGTTCTGCATGGTCCTGCTTGTTTTGCTCGTGAAACGCTGCCACCGGGCGGCGACTTTCTGGGCACTGGCTGCGCTTGGCGGCCTGTTGGGGGTTCAGTTGCTCAAATGGGCCATTCATTTGCCGCGACCCGTGGCTATTTACCACGGTGCTTCGGCCTACGGTTTTCCCAGCGGCCACACGACCATGAGCGTGATCCTTTATGGATTTCTTGCCATCCTGCTTGCCCGGAGACTGGCCGGAGGATGGCGCTTGGGGTTGTTTTCAAGCGTTGTTTTGATCTCCTTCGTTAGCGGCTTTTCTCGTCTTTATCTAGGCGCACACTGGCTTTCCGACGTCCTAGGCGGATATTTTATCGGCACGAGTTGGGCGGCTTTTCTGGGAATCGTGTATCTGAAGGCGGCTGACGAAATTATTCCACGGCGTTTGTTGGGGCTTGCAGTCATCCTCGTCATCGTCATCGCCGGCGGCTGGCATTTGGCCCAGAAGCACGAAAAGGACTTGGCGTTTTATGCCCCCCGCCATCCCATGCAGATCATTACGCTCACATCATGGCAGGCCAATGCCTGGCGCGACCTTCCCGCTTGGCGGATCGACATGGAGGGTGAACCAGAACAGCCTCTCACCGTCCAGTGGGCCGGATCACCCGATGAGCTGTCCCGCTTTCTCATAAGTAAAGGATGGCGGCGACCGTTGCCGATGAATCCAAAAAGTTTCCTTGGCATGCTTGCCACGCGTATAACGATTGAACAGCTCCCGGTTTTGCCGCTGCTTCACGACGGCAGGGTGGAGTGTTTGCGCCTTGTTCGCACGGGGCGAGGGAACCGGCGAGTTGTGCTTCGCCTTTGGTCCACCGGGGTCAAAATCTACGGGAACGATATTCCTCTATTTGTCGCGACCGTGGAGGAACAGCAAGGGCGCAGCCTGGCAGGCTTGATAACCATGGCAAAGGATACCGGAAACTATGAACGTCCGTTGTACCTGCTGGAGCAAACCCTCGCTGACACATTTACAGTAAGACTGGTTCATCGGGCGGATCGTGAAACGCGAACTGTCCATGAGCATCAATGGCCACAGTGGAGTGGTGGTGTGTTGTTGGCAAGCCAAGTGTTGACTGACTGATTTGATAAAAAACACCCGGAATCCTTTTTGCTCGCCGGTTCATCCTTTCTTCATTTTCGTCCGCTACATTCCCGAACAACAACCGATCGGATCAGGAATTTCTTTTCGATCCGCCAGGTAAATATGGAACCTGGATAAAGGGAAGAGATTATGCGGACAACATTTCTGCCGTTTTCCAAACCGTCCATCAGCGAACCCGAAATCAAAGCGGTGGCCGAAGTTCTACGCTCCGGATGGATCATCACCGGCCCCAAGGCCGCCGAGTTTGGAAAGGTCTTTAAAGCGTACTGCAATGCCGAAGGGGCAATGGCGCTATGTTCCGGTACGGCTGGTATGCATCTTTCCACTTCGGAAGTCTACGGCATGTGTACGGATGACGAATTTGACGAACATAGGTCAAACTTTGTTTTAGGTCCTATCCACAAGCAGCGCTGGATATATTCATGCAGCAAGCAAATGCTGGATCGCGTGATCTGTGCCTAGGGGGAGAGCCAGGAGCTGCAATTCACGCTATTCCGACCTTTTAACTGGATAGGGCCAAAACTGGACTCTCTGGAGTCCGCCCGGATCGGTAGTTTACGCGTGATCACCCAGTTCATCCTCAATCTGGTGGAAGGCGCCCCGATTCGATTGGTGGACGGCGGCGCGCAAAAGCGTTGTTTTACCGACTTCAGGGACGGTATTGAGTGTCTTTTCAGGATCGTCGAAAACAAGAACGGGCAATGCAACAGGCGCATCTTCAATATCGGCAATCCTCAGAACGAATACAGCATGGCTGCTCTTGCCGATATGCTTCGCGAACAATTCGACGGTCACGCACTTCGCTTTTATTTCCCTCCGGATGGCGGAATCCAGCGGATTGAGGCCCGAGCCTATTACGGATCGGGTTATCAAGACGTACAGCATCAGCGGCCGTCGATCCGCGAGGCGCAGAGAATTGTGGGGTGGAAGCCGAACGTGCCCTTTGCACAATGCATTGGGGAAACGCTGGATTATTTTCTTAAATCGGCGGTGGAATGCGCAGCGGAGGCATCATGTGCCATGCCGGCCTGCGAGTAGATGTCGATACGTTGCGGGGCACCCGTATCGGAGTGCTCAATCTGATCGATTTTTTGGCACAACGCCAGATCCGGGCCAGTTTCTTTTTTTCCATCGGACCGGACAATATGGGTCGGCTTCTCTGACGTCTGATGCGGCCAACGTTTCTGATCAAGATGCTCAGAACGCGGGCGGTCAGTCTGTACGGTCGGGATATTCTTTTGCAGGGCGCCCTGTGGCCCGGAGCAGTGGTCGATAAGTGCTGTCCTGATCCGATTCGTCAGGCTGTGCAAGCGGGGCATGAGGTCGGCCTGCACGCCTCGGACCATCACCGCTGGCAGATGGCGCTTGAAAGATGGATAAAGCCCCAATAATCGCTGAAATCCATAAAGGTTATGAATTACTGAAGGAGATCCTGGGGCAACCCCCAAATGTTTCGCGGCCCCTGCCTGGAGGGTGACACCTGAAGCGCTATTGGCGTTAGAGCAGTTTCCTTTTCGATTTGAACCCGATTGTCGCGGCCGTTCGCTTTTTTATCCATTGATGGGAGACCAGAGGTCTCGTCATATGCAGGTGCCGACTACTCTGCCGACTTACGATGAGCTTGCAGGCCGCCAATGCACAATAGAAACTTACAACGGCCACCTTTTGAATATGATTCATCCCGATCAACTCAATGTGCTGACCATCCACGCCGAAATTGAGAGAATCGCTTGCCTGGAATTGTTCAAGGATTTTCCGATAAAGGCGCAACAGCGGAATATCGCCTTCGCGCCGCTTGGCGACATTCTTGCTGAAACCGGAAAAGCAGGAAAATCAAGCATGTTTAGAGCGACTCTCGCCGGCAGGGACGGATGGCTTGCCTGCCAAGATGGCATGGATATGATGGAAATTCACAATAAGGTCAGCAAGCGATGAGCACATTGAATAAACGCTACATTCTATTACTTCTGTCATTCTTTTTACTGGCGTATATTCTTCCCTTGGGTGCGCGTGATCTGGTTGTGCCGGATGAAACGCGCTATGGAGAAATTCCCCGAGAAATGATCGCCGGCGGCGACTGGATAGCACCTCACCTCAACGGTCTGCGCTACTTTGAAAAACCGGCGCTTGGCTATTGGGTTCATGCAGGCTCACTTCTGCTGTTCGGGGAAAACAACTTTGCCGTTCGTCTGCCCTCCGCACTGTCCGTGGGTTTGTCCGCCTTGTTGATATTTGTACTGGCGCGGCACGTATCCCGTCGTGAGGATGAGGATGGTGGTTTTGCGCCCACCTTGGCCGTTCTTATTTTCTTATCCTGTTTTGAGGTGTTCGGTGTGGGAAACACTGCCGTGTTGGACAGCTTGTTCTCATTTTTCCTCACGGCGACCATCACCGCTTTCTTTTTTGCTACGGAGTCATCGCCACGGTCGTCGCGGGAAAAGGGCTTCCTGTTTCTCGCCGGTCTGAGTTGCGGCCTTTCTTTTCTGACCAAGGGATTCCTTGGATTCGCCGTGCCGGTTTTGGCGGTGGCGCCTTATCTGATCTGGCAGCGTCGGTATGCCGATTTGTTACGCATGAGCTGGCTGCCGATTTTAACCGCTATTTTGGTTTCATTGCCATGGAGTATCGCAATTCACCTGCGGGAACCGGATTTCTGGCGTTTCTTTTTCTGGAACGAACATATCCGCCGGTTTATCGCCGACAATGCCCAACATAAAGAGTCTTTCTGGTTTTTCTTCCTGACGGCACCGGGCATGTTTGCCCCCTGGGTGTTTGTGGCGCCCGCAGCTATACCGGGAATAAAAACCCGATTGTTTGAACAGGAGGCGCCAAGCCGGTTGCTGAAATTTTGTCTGTGTTGGTTGGTGCTGCCATTTCTGTTTTTCTCATTTTCAAACGGGAAGCTCTTAACTTACATCTTTCCCTGTTTCCCGCCCTTTGCCATTCTCATCGCTTTTGGGTTGTTGCATGTGCAAAAGAAAGATACGCTGAGCAGCCTGTTCCAGGGCGGAGTTGTTGTCAACATCGTTCTTTTCAGCCTGATTCTAGTAGCTTTTTTATATTTTCAACTTTTTGTTTTCAACGGATTCCGACCATACAGCCAGGCATGGAAAGTCGTCATGATTGTCAATAGTTTGGTGTTTTTCGAGCTATTTCTCGTTTGGGCTCTCCGAAGCCGCACACCGGTCGGCAAGACACTCTTACTCGGTCTCTCGCCGCTTCCCTTATTTTGTGTTGTTCACTTTACCATTCCGGACTTGGCCAGAGAGGTAAAATCTCCTGGACCCATTCTGGAAAAATACGCCCAAAGCATTGACAACAAAGATATCGTCATCTCTGATGAAAATTCAATCAGGGCAGTGGGCTGGTATCTGAAACGAAGCGATGTCTACATACTCGAAGGAACAGGTGAGCTTGATTACGGGTTGAAATACAAAGATGCAGCCGGCAGATTGCTTGATATGCAATCAGCGTACGACTTGATTCAACACAACCAGGGCAGGACTGTACTGATTGCCAGGGTGAAAGATATCGCCCGATGGTGGGATCAGCTCCCCCAGCCTGCTTTCCAGGATCGAAGTGGTCTTGAAGGGTATGTTCTCTGGAAATATTGATATTGGCGCATAACAAAAGTTTGAACGCCATCATTGGCCCTTGTGCTATACGTTTTCAGTCCATCATTGATCTTATTGAGATTATATATGAAAATGATTATTTATGGGTGTCTTGAATGGGTCTCGCTCGTATGGTCAAGACTGGCAACGGTTCCAGCGAAAGGATGAACATGGCCAGATACCTTCCTCTTATTGTCCTAGGCGTGTTGCTCAACGCTTCGGCTCAGTTGGCCCTAAAACAGGGAATGCGCCAAATTGGCTATTTTGACTTTGGTTTGCGAAATTGCAGCCGCATTTTTTTGGCTGTGGCGTTAAACCCCTTTATATTGATCGGTCTGGGGTGTTATGTCGTTAGCGTCGCGGTCTGGCTGTTGGTACTTTCGAGGGTGGAGGTCAGCTATGCCTATCCGCTTCTTTCCATCGGCTATATCTTCACGGCTTTTGCCGGTCAAATGTTTTTCAATGAGGGAATCGGTACTACCCGCTGGGCCGGTATTATTGTCATATGCGCTGGTGTTTGGCTGATTACCCGTTCAGCATGAAGGGATAGATCACGCCAAATGGGTTAAGGCACCAATGTTGAGATGAACTACATTTTGGAGGCCCACGGTTGTGAAAATTCTGGTTGTTGACGATAATCTCTCGCTGCTGGATCAGATCCGGCAAATTCTCACAAACCAGCGCTATATCGTTGAAACGGCTTCGGATGGCGAAGAGGCATTGGACAAACTGTTCGAAAACCCTTTTGATCTCATCATACTCGACATCATGATGCCGAAGATAGATGGATTGTCTGTCCTGGGGCACACACGCAAGGCCGGGATCGAAACACCGATTCTCATGCTCACTGCAAAGGGCGATGTGAAAGACAGGGTGAAAGGGCTCGATCTCGGCGCGGATGACTACCTTGCAAAACCGTTTTCCCCGGATGAACTCATGGCCCGCATTCGCGCACTGCTCAGGAGACACGCGAGTCCCTCGGGAACCCTCCTTCGAATAAGGGATGTGGAGCTCGACACCGTAAACCGCAAGGTGAGGAAAGGGGGAACGCTCGTTGAACTGACCCCGAAGGAATTCTCCATTCTCGAGTTCCTGCTCTACAACAAGAACCGCGCGGTCTCGCGCTTCAGCCTGGCCGAGCACGTGTGGGGGGATGACTTCGATCCCTTCAACATGTCCAACTTCATGGATGTTCACATCAAAAACTTGCGGCACAAAATCGGGGACGCCGGCGGGGGAATCATCCGGACTCTCCGGGCCTTTGGATACATCATCGAGGATCTGGAAGAATGACCGTCAAGAAAAGAATCACTCTCCTGGTCGCAGCCTCCGGCTTACTGGCGAGCCTCCTTTTTTCCGTGGTCATATTCTACGAACTGATCGAACAGCCTTTCGACCTGCTGGATACCGAGTTGAAAGAAGAGGCGGACCGGGCTTTCGATACGATCGAGAAGCTCGGACAAGGAGCCGGGGAGGACGCAATCCATGCCGCCCTTCAGAAAGTCGTTTCCCCTTGGCCCAACTGGCTCAAGATTTATGAGAAAGACTCCGGCCGGGTGCTCTATGAATCAAAACTGGCGAGCCTGATAGAGCTTCCCGGAGTGGAGCACGGTTCCACTGCCATTGTTAAAGCCGTTGTTCCCCCGGATCGGATAGACATCGGGCAGGGGCTCAGCCCGGAGGTGCCCTTCAGGGTCAGGGGTTTCTCGGACACGCTGTTCGGGGTGGAGCTCGAAATGCAGATCGGCCTCCCCATGATCAAGCTGAAGGAGGAAATCCAGGAACTGATCCTTGGTATTGTCGGGGGGCTTACCCTTTCCAGCCTCGCCCTCATCCTCATCAGCCACTTTGTGGCCGGGAGAATATTGAGGCCGATCGGGGTGATGGGGGGCCTTGCCCACGACATCAGCGAAAAGAATCTGGATGTGAGAATACCCGTGGGCTCCGGGCGCGATGAATTCAACGAACTTGCAAAAACCATCAACCGGATGCTGGACCGCCTGCAGTATTCCTTTGTGAGACAGAGAGATTTTCTCTTCGACACGTCCCATGAGCTGAAGACCCCCCTCACGACCATGCGGCTGGCCGTCGGTGAGATCCTCTCTTCAGAGGACATGAACAGCCTTCCTCCCCTCTCAAGAGAAAACCTCCTGCGGCTGAACGACCAGGTCCTGCGCATGGAGAGACTTGTCAAGGATCTCCTGAACCTGTCGTCCCTGGAGACGTTGACGACCATTGAACCCAAGGTGGTTTCCATGACCGGGCTCTTGTCTTCCCTGGTCTCCGAATATCGCTACTTGGCGGATTCGCAGAACATCAGAATGAATGTCCACCTTCCGAGTGAACTCCTCATCCAGGGGGAACATGAAATGCTGCATCGAGCGTTCTCAAATATCCTGGACAACGCTCTCAAATACAACGTACGTGGCGGGAGAGTGGACGTCGCAGCGGAGGCGGGCGATGTCGACTTGACGATCACTGTGGCCAATACGGGGCCTGGGGTAACTAAGTCTGAAATACCCAAGGTCTTTCAACAGTTTTACCGTGCTGAAAAATCCAGGTCCACGGAGTACGGCGGCTCGGGCCTTGGCTTGGCCATGGTGAAAAGAATCGTGGAACTTCACGGGGGCTCTGTGGGCTTTGACAGTGACGTTGGGAGGCTGACAACGGTGACCATCCGTCTGCCTCTGAAGCAGTAACAAGCGCCCTTTATCAAGGAGGGCAGCCTGCTGCCCCTGTTCCTGGTCGGCATCCTGGGCGCGAGTGCTCGCATGGTCGTAGTGATCGAAGGGCTGGCCGAATCCATGGCGAATATTGTGAAAGTCTTTTCCGGCGCGCTCAGCGACTATCCAGGCAAGCGGAAGACGCTGGCTGCCCTCGGGTACTCATCGGCCGTCTTGACAAAGCTGTTGTTTGCCCTCGCTCCGACCGCAGGCATCGTCCTTGCCGCACGTCTGATGGATCGCGTTGGAAAAGGGGTGAGTGGTGCCCCGCGTGATGCGCTGGTGGCGGACATCGCACCAGCCGAGGTGTGCGGTGCGGCACTCGGCCTGAGCGGTGGGTGTATACTGGGGGGTGGTCGGCATCGCCCCGGTGTTCAATCTGGTGAGATTCAGTGAGGCATTCCTGGTGCTTCGCGCCCAGCAGCGGGTGTTCCGGTCGCCTACGTCCCCCTGGTTATGGTGGCCATGAACCTGGTCTATTCGCGATCGGCCTATACGTTCGGCAGGCTGTCGGATCGGATGGATCACGGCAGGCTGCTGGCGCTCGGTTTGATTGTCCTGCTCGCCGCCGATCTGCTTCTAGCTGCAAACGAGCGTTGGCCTACCATTCTTGCCGGGGTGTTCCTGTGGGCCGCGCACATGGGGATCACCCACGGCCTGTTTGCGAGGATGATAGCCGATTCAGCGCCGGTCGATCTGCGAGACACGGCCTATGGCGCTTTCAAGCTGGTCGGGGGGCATCGCCATGCTGCCGGCCAGTGCCGCCGCGGGGCTGCTGTGGGACCGCTTCGGTGCATCCTTCACCTTTTATGTGCTGGCGGCTTTACGGAACTGGCGCTGGTTGGTCTTATCCTCAAGGTATGGCAACAGCAAAGGCCTTCGGGCGTGATTTGATTTTCGGCTCAGCCCCGGAGAAAAAGAGAGGTCCGGGCCGTCTAAAATGATAGACCGAGTCTTACGGTCGATCCTTACCTATCTGGACCGCGGATAACCATAAAAAACAACATCCTCCTCTTCCTGGCTTCATCATTTCTTCATTCTGATCTGCTAAATTCCATGTAAAAAATTTGCCATGAGTGGTGTTCATGACCATTTCACGTACTCTTCATGGTCCGGTCGCCCCCCAGGAAATCCCAGAGTGCAGGAGTAAATAATGGGTACAGATATAGCCAGCCGAATACACCTAGTCTTCAATGATCAGAGAACACGCACAGTCCTGACAAGTCTCCGGTATCCGATAGCCTTTGCCCTGTTCATTCTCACACTTCCTCACATGAGGTCCGATCTTCTCTTTCCGGGATTCCTTGTCAGCCTTTTAGGCGAATCCATTCAGGTTTGGAGTTTCGCCTCCCTCGACAAAAATAAAACTCTTGCATTCAGAGGTCCTTACAGCCTGACAAGGAATCCAATGTATATCGGAAGATTTTTCCTCCTTTTAGGAATTATGTTGACTATCGGAAAGATAGTTATTCTAATATCTTATGTAATATTGTATTATTTCTATATGATAAATCGCGTAAAGAGAGAGGAAACAAGGTTACTTTTGATTTTTCGAGATGAATATCAAGTATACTGTGACAAGATTAAACGATTTATTCCATCGTTTAAGTATGCCACATTGGAGTCAACTATATATTTCAGGTGGAATCTTTTTATTCAAAATAACGGCCATTGGAATCTGATGATATTTATATCAATATACATTTCTTTTTATTTTTTCATGCTTTTTAAGGCAAGTTTTTAGTAACGTGAATCCTTTACCTGTTTTTTTATGATAAGAATAGTAACAAATTCTTAATAATCGCTGTTAATGACCATTGATTTTGACAGTTCATTCAAAAGCAGGATGATAATAAAAAAGCCATTCTGAACTGCTGTGGAGGCGGAAAGCTTGCGATTCTTAGCGCCAATGGACCATGCAAAAGGACAACTTTTCCCATACTAAGTTTGTTTCCATCCGGAAAACGTAATTTATTGATAAGACCTAAAAAAAGCGCATTTTAAGGTGGGCAATTTCCTGGATTTGTTGGTATAACGTTATTCAAGCGACTGAAATCGGTTCATCGGGCGTTTGCGTTTTAAAAATCCTTCAGATCGTCGGAATCCAAAGGGATCAGTTTTTCAGGCCGGATTTCGGTTTGAGCGGGCAACGCCTTCCTGTGATGTGGTTTATTGTGCAGAGAGGGCAACTGCGGCTTGCGTTTCGGTGCGTAGGCATCGGCGGCATGAAAACTGTCCGCAGATCCTTTGCCATTGCGCGTTCCTTGTACGAGAGCGGTCAAATCGAGGACCATGCTTTTCAATTCCACCGCCTGAGCGTTCATCTGCTCTGCGGCTGACGCGGACTCTTCGGCGCCGGCGGCGTTTCGCTGGGTAACCTTGTCCATCTCGGCGACCGCCGTATTGATCTGCTCGATGCCCTGGGCCTGCTCGGAAGAGGCCGCGGCGATTTCCCCGACCAGTTCCCCGACCTTCGCCGCGCTTTGGGCGACCTGCTTGAAGGCCTCGTTGGTTTTGAGGACCAGGTCCGACCCGCCTTTCACTTTCTTGACGGTTTCCTCGATGATGTTCGAGGTATTTCGGGCCGCTTCAGCGGCACGCATGGCGAGGTTGCGCACCTCGTCGGCAACAACGGCGAACCCCGCTCCCGCTTCCCCTGCTCGCGCTGCTTCTACAGCAGCGTTCAGTGCGAGAAGATTCGTCTGGAAAGCGATTTCGTCGATCGTTTTGATGATCTTGAAGGTCTCTTCACTCGACCGGGAGATATCCGCCATGCTGCCAGTCAGCTGCGACATTGACTCGTTGGCTTCCCCAACGATCGTTTTGGCGTTGTGCATAAGCTTGTCGGCCTGGGAGGCGTGGTCGGCGTTTTGACGGGTCATCGAAGACATCTCTTCAAGCGAGGAGGATGTCTCTTCGATAGAGGACGCCTGTTCGCTCGAACCCTCCGCAAGCGATTGACTGGTGGAAGAAAGCTGGGTCGCGGCGGAGGAGACTTCCTGAGCCGCACCGCCCATCTTTTGACTGATGCGATTGATGGGGTTCGCGACCCCGAGCGCCGTCCAGATGACAAAGAGGCTAAGCAGGGTAAGTCCGATCACACCAGTTGCGATGGCCATGATCATGACGCTGCGCGGCCCTGCAAGAACAGCCTTCATGGGGATTCCGATCGCGAAGCCCCAGGGTGTGGTGCTCCGGCCGATGGTAAGCGGTACCGTTTGGATATAGACATCGCTTGCGAGAGGCTTTGAATAAACGGAAAAGATAAAATCGCGGCCGGCCTGAACCGCCTCCGCGAAGGGCATCAGATGTTCATCGCACATATCGGCCTCGGTGTCCCTCATCTGCTTGCCAAGTCGGGACGGGTCGAAGTGAGCGGCGATCGTTCCCCGGTTGGCGAAAACAGCGCTTACGCCTGAACCGTAAGGATGAAGGTTCTCAATGAGGGACTGCAGCTTGGACAAGGGCAGGTCCACTCCCACGACTCCGACTACGCGGTTCGCATGTTCGATGGGGACTGCCGCCCTGGTTACGAGTATTTCCTTGCCCCCAACCTTGTATAGGTACGGTTCAGTGATCACTTCTCGGCCTGAATTTCGTGCAAGCAAATAATAATCGCCGGCCCCCGGTTTTTCATAATCCAGAAGCGCTTCACCCTCGACCCTGCTGGAGCCGCGGTTGTAATAGGGGATGAAACGGCCGGTGCTGTCATGAAGAGGGGCGTTCACGTATTCGGCATCCTTGCCGTCCAGAGCATTCGGCTCCCAGCAGGTCCAAACCCCCAGAAAATCCGGGTTCCCTTCAAGGTTCTCCTTCAGGATGAGGTTCAGCATCTCACGGTCGGTGTGCCCGCTTTTCTTCAGGGCCTGGAAGCTCTGGCCAAGGCTTCGGGCTGCATCCATCGCCACCTCGAGCTCGGCATCGATCTCGTTTCCATAACGGTGGGCCATTTCATAGGCCTTGCTCAGGGCTTCTTCCTTGGTAGTGCGCATCATAACGGTAGAAAGAAACGCCACGATACCCCCGACGATCAACAGCGCGGTCAGGAGCGTAGGCAGTGTCAGGCGCAGTTTTAAAGAGAATCGCTTGTTCATGTGGCCTCCTGGGTGAAATACCAATTTCTGTTCCGTGAACTCCCTCCGGCGCATAGGTCCGGACAGGCCCAAGACCCTTTCCTCTCTCGGAGCTATCGGCACATCCCGGAAAGACTTGAGCCCCATTCGGATATTTTTCGATCCGGATCATCCTTTTCAGCGGTTTGTCCACGAATGGTGCTTTACTTTAAGTGGTAGGCAGGGGCGCTTCTTCTTCTGGAAAGGGGATGCTCCGGAGTGTCCGCTGTTTGGAACCGCAGATACGTGACCCGGTTGAGGGCGGCGGCCTGCGAAGGCTCTGCGGCTCACGAACCGGGCATATCGGGTTTCTTCGGACGCGGATGCCGGGAGACAATCAACGGTCCCTTCCAAGCCTCAACGGGGGACGTCGAACGTGCTGAATATTCAAGAGGCCGAAATCCGGCTCACGCTTTACGGCTGCCAGTCATCGTACGGCTGATCAATGGGCGACATGATTCTGTCGAACGAACCATCGGCTCTCATCGCGGTGATCGTCTGGGTCAGAAAATGGTCAGTTGCCTTCCCTTTTTCTCCTTTCGGGAGCACAATTTTGACATCGAAGGTGTGGTATAATTCTCTACGAAGGTTGTTCAGCTGTTCCTTTTTCACAATGGGATCGGAGGCGAAATCAGCGAAAATGAATCCGTCGATTCTGCCCGCGTCCACTTTTTTGAGGCTGCTGTCCAGCTTGGCGGATCCCTTTATCGGGAAATCGAAGTAGTTCACATGGGCCAAATCGGTTTCGATCGAGTATTCGCTGAGTTTATTTTTGTCCACGGGCTTGTTTTTGTTGGTATACAGGATGAAATTGACATGAAAGATGGTTTCCGTTGAATAGGCGTAGTCCAAGGCGGCTTCATCCAGATTTTCCGGCTTAATGAGCGGCATGTGAAAATCCACCTTCCCGTCCGCAACATCATGCATCGACCGGTTGAATGGGACTACCTGGAAAGTAATATCCTTACCGGATGCCTGAACCATAGCCTTCACCAGGTCCACAAGAACCCCTTTCTTCGGGCTCTCGGCATAGACCGGCATTTGTGCCAAACTCCCCTTCAAATCCTCTGCAGCGGCAGGACCGGTGATGAGACCGATCATAACCGCTATCACAATGCCTGCCAGCACTGCAACCGAACCACTTCTGCCTCCGAGACCCATTCTGTGGACTCCCTTCATGATCTGCCTCCTTCTGTTAGTGGATGTTGGGCCAATACGTTCCGTCCATTCACAGGGGATCCCTTTTGAGGCAATAATCTCAAAAGCCATCCCCTCTTTCCTCTTTCCGAGATCCTTGGAGCGGCTGCAGCCGTGCTGAGGACCAAACCCCCGGCTTGTCTCGCCGCCCCACTCACAATAAGAGCCAATTCTTCCACATATGACAGCATCTCAGCCGCCTGAGCGCTCATTTCCTGAGAAGCCGAGGCCGACTCCTCGGCACCTGCAGCACTGTCCTGCGTGATCTTTTCCATCTGGGTCGCCGCCCGGTTCACCTGTTCGATTCCTTGGGCCTGTTCCTGGGAAGCCCCGGCAATCTCCCCTACCAGAACCGTAATTTTCTGGGTAATCGCATTGTTCTGATCCATAACCTCCATAACCTGGTCGCTCAGGTTCTTGGTTTCGTTGATTCGTACCCCGGCCTTTTCGATCAGCTCACTGGTTGTCTTCGCTGCTTCTGCGGCTCGGATCGCCAGGCTCCTTACCTCATCCGCAACCACCGCGAAGCCTGCGCCGGCCTCGCCCGCCCGGGCGGCTTCCACCGCGGCATTGAGCGCCAGCAGATTGGTCTGAAAGGCAATTTCATCGATCGTTTTGATAATTTTCGCGGTTTCTCGGCTTGATTCCACGGTGGACGCGATGGCGGACTTCATCAGCTTCATCTGTTCTTGGATCCTCTTGAAATTTTCTGCTGCCTCCTCACGCATGATTTCGTTGACAACCTGAGCATTCTGCGCATTCTGATGGGTCATCGAGGAGATCTCCTCCAGCGTGGCGCTCGTTTCTTCGATGCTGGAGGCTTGCTGGGATGCCCCTAGAGCAAGGGACTGGCTGGCTGAAGCGATCTGATTCGAGGCAGCGGCCACCTGCGCCGCCCCTCCCTGCAATCCGCCGATGATGCGGTTCAGGGGTTTTACGGCAACCATTCTGAGGCAAACTGTGATCACGATGATCAATGCAATCAACACTCCTACGATCACTGCGGCCTGCTCGATGAGGGCATGGTCATATCCCTTGTCCGCTGCTTCGCGGAAAGCGGTGATATCGACTTTCATTTTTTCCCTGCTCTGCTGGATCAGCTCGTTGAGCAGCGCATCGGTGAAGAAAATCCGAACATGCCCAACCCCTTCTTTTTCGAAAGCGGCGTCGGCACCCCATGAAAGTGTCGGATCCACCTTCAACTCCGCCGGCAGGGACTGCCCCGACATTACGCCGGAGCCTCTCCACAACGCAGCAAAGGGCCTCTCCTTGTGATCGACGACCTGGATTGCGCTGATCCCTGGAAGCTTCATATAAGGCATCAGGGTTTTCGCAATCCCCTCCTCATCAAAATTGTAAAGGAACGTAGCAGAGATACCTGCCAGAATCTCCGCGTTGACCTTCATGCTTTCGCTGAGGGCGTTTTTCTGGTTGGCCGCCTGCTGATCGATGGTCTCCGAAACGCTTTCTATGTGCCGATCGATCAGGAAGGAGACCAATCCGGATTCCAGATGAAGGAAAACGGCGCTGCTGATCAGCAGCAGGACGAGCACCGTGCTGCCGCTCACGAGAGAGGTCTTGAAGGAAATGCCGAATCTCGATTTTTTCGATTGTCCATCGCCCATAAACGCAGCTCCTTTTTCTTGAAGGTGCATCCCAATTTCGCTTATTCCATGCCTTTGGGCTTTGCCACTCTTGTAACACCCGCCCTCCAGCTTTCAGCACCTGGTTCTTCAGGCAAAGCAAACATTTGGGCAAACCGGATTGCGTCTCCCCTCGCATAGGTCATAATCGGATGATCGAGAAAAGACTTTAGAAGAAAATAGGCCGATGCCTCAGGGACACCCTCGAGGACCCCGGAAGCCGAAGCGGCCACCCTTGATTGCAGAGTATGGAGTCCATAGCCTCAAAGGGAAAAGTCAGGGGATGTAGATAAGCTGCAATAGGCACAGATCTGTCATTGATTCAGCGTTGGGGAAATCTGAAACCGTAGGTATATCGTACCGGTATCGTTTAAGTAGGATCCAATACGAGCAAATAGAGGATCAATTTTTAAAGAAAAAAGGAATTTTGTGAAACATTTTAACCATAAGCATTTTCCATATTCATTCTTGACTTCCAGACTTTCGTTACTTTATAGTCACAACATATGCTGTCAGATAGTTAGATCCATCCGGTGAGTTTTCGTTAGGGCACAGTTGCCAATTCGGAAATGAGGATTTTGGGCGAATATCAAGGCGATCAAGCGTTTGTACTGAGGCGGGCTGCAGGCCGCCGCACAGGCAAACGGGCAGATTGGCGCCGAGATTGGTCAAAAAGACCATTTCCGGATTGGCAACTTAACCAGGATACCAGATCCATTAGTAGATAGGGGAGTCTTAGCGCAAAATGAATAAATCGATCTTGTTTTCTGTGGTTGCGTGCATGCTTCTGACAAGTTTACCCAGCGTCACAGGTGCGGCGGCAAGTGGTAAGATCGTGATCGCCCGGGGTGTCGACGTGACGAGTCTGGATCCCCAGAAAGCGATTTCATCTGTGGATCTAAACTATTGTTCCACTGTTTTCGACGGTCTCTTGAGAAGAAGGGGAAAAGATGAACTTTCACCCAACCTTGCCGAAAGCTATCGAACTATTGATCCGACAACCTGGGAATTCAAGATCCGGCAGGGCGTCTTTTTCCATAATGGGGACCCGTTGACGGCTGCTGACGTCGTTTTCAGCTTCAAGAGGGCAAAAGATTCAAGCAACCCTTTCAATACGTTTTTCGCTGGCCTGAGAGAGGTTGTGGCGATCGATCCCTTTACGGTTCGTATCGTTACAGCGAAGCCTGATCCGGTTGTGCCGAAGCGCATGGCTTTTGCTGCCTACATTGTCCCTGAAAAATATATCCGCGAAAAGGGGGACGCTTATTTTGCGGAACACCCTGTGGGGACGGGGCGCTACAGATTCGTCCGCCGGGAGCCGGGTCAGTTCGTAGAACTGGAGGCAAACGACCGCTATTGGGGGTCGAATCCGGCAAAGATCAAGAGTCTGGTTCTCAGATCGATACCTGACCCCAATATGCGCATGGAGGCCTTGATAAAGGGGGATATCCATATCGCTGCGGGCGTCCCGCCTCATGCAGTATCCGATCTTCGGAAGCAGCCCGGCATCGATGTGGTCTCGGGTCCAAGCGGCAGGGTCATATTTGTCGGATTCAATCTCCTGAAAGCGGAAAGCGGTCCCGTTTCAGACCGCCGTGTACGCCAAGCGATCAGTCATGCCATAGACCGTAATGCACTGATCAGGGACGGGCTTCTGGGTGCTGGTGAACCCTTGAACACACCCCTCGTTACGCATGCCTTTGGTTATGATGCTTTTGTGGAGCCGCATGCTTTCGACCTCAAAAGAGCGAGAGACCTTCTGGCGGAGGCGGGATATCCGGAGGGGTTTGACGTTGTGCTGGCCACGCCCTCCGGGCGATACATCCGCGACCGGCAGGTCGCTTCGGCGATTGCCGACATGCTGGGTAAGGTCGGAATCCGGGTCCACGTCAAGGTGTATGAATGGGCCGAGTATATGCAGATTTTCAAGAACCGCCGAGCGGAGTCTTTGTATCTCCTCGGATGGGGCAATACGATTTTCGACGCGGACGGCATTCTGGTTCCGCTCTTTTCGTCGAAATCTTCCATTTCCTATTATTCCAATGCGGAATTGGACACGCTGCTCGAGGCCGCACGCTTTGAAATGGATCAGGAGAAAAGGAAGGCTCTTTACCTTCAGAGCCTTCTTTTGATCCGTGAGGATGTCCCGGGAATCTTCCTCTACGAGCAGATCGAGTCCTATGGAGTCAGCAGAAATGTGCTCAATTTTTCGCCCTTGCACGGCAGTGAGCGAAAAGACGGCGATCTGCTCGGATTGGAAGAGGTCGACACGCTGGAGGACATGCTGGAAATGAAAGATAGATAGATCCCATCCGGAAATGGTCTTTTTGGCCCATCTCGGCGTCAATCTGCACGTTTGCTTGTGCGGCGACCTACAGGCCGCCTCCGCATGGGCAAACGTACAGATGGGCGCCGAAACGGATTCTCCTCGGACGCCTGGGCCATTACGGATTTTCCATATGCTGTTGCGCGCAGGCGATGGCAATGCGCCAGGCGGTGCCGTGCAGGTCGACGGTCCGCCAGAAAATCGTCTTTTTTACGGGGATTTTTCCTTCTTTCAGATAAAAGCTGTAAACACCCTCACCTTCAGGGGTGGAAGCGATTTTTCCACCCAGCGCAACGAGTTCGGGAAAGGGCTGGTACAGGGCATCCGTAAAGAGGTTCCGTCCGATTTGTTCCGCATCCACATCGTAGATAATCAGACCGTCGGTCTGCATCAGGAAGATGTCGACCGGCAGGTTGGAAGAGACCGGTCCGATGATGCCGGACAAGAGGTATTCCGGCGCAAAAAGCGCCGAGATGGAACCTACGAACCGTTGGTCGGAAGCAAATACGGGATGGTGAATGACAGCCGCCTGTGGGCCTTCGACGGAGCGGAATGAATCGCTCAAGACCGGTTCGCGCGTCTTGAACAGTCTAACCATGTGGGCCTGAGCGCTGATGTCGCTGCCCTCGGATGCCCTGTGCTCCGGGGGTTCGACGGCCACCATGATCCCTTCAGGGTTGACTGTTTCGCAGTCGATGATGTAAGGGTTGTCGGCGTAGAGCTTTCGAAGCATGGCCCGGGCAACATCACCTGTCAGGTCCTTTCCGGCAAGCGCCTTTGCGCTCTGCGTCAGATCACCGTCGAGTCTTTCCAACGCGCCCGTCACCTCCGAGTGCAACCGCACCAGGAGTTCCTGAAGCTCTTCCCGGGACAGGAGCAGTCTTTCATCGGTCGAGGCGGGAACCTCCAACTCACCCGTGACGATTCTTTGCTGCAGGGAGAGAGCGGTGTGATAGGCCTCGGGGGGAATTAGGTTCCGGTTCTGGTCGTTATAAACAAATCCAACGCCTTTCTCCTTCAGTCCGAAGGTCTTGAGCCCTCCGGAGAAACGCCCTTCCGCGCGGGCCTTGACGCTTTCGAACACCGCGACATCGATGTGTTTGAGCATGCTGGTCAACACCAGACCGGGCGCCTGAGCGCTCTGATCGACGTCTACACCGATCGCCAGCCGCTTGGTTTCCTTCGCCGCCCGGAAAAGTCCGGCACCTGTGCCGCCCGATGCGTGGTAGATGATGTCCGCCCCTTCCCGGTACATGCGGCGGGCGATCTGGTATCCTTTCTCGGGATCGTCGAAGGCTGCACCGGTTATCCCGGCATATTTCGACAGCACGCGGATATCCGGCCGCCCGGCGCGTGCGCCGGCCAGGTACCCTGCCTGGAATCTCCGGATGATCGGGTTATCCATCCCGCCGATAAAACCGATGGTCCCGGTCTTGCTCGTGAGGGCCGCGATAGCCCCGACGAGATATGAGCCTTCCTCCTCCCTGAAGGCAAGCCCGGCCAGATTGGGAGGCAGCGGCAAGGGGCGCCCCTTGTCGTCGCGCCTCATGCTGTAGTCTACACAGACGAATGTTTTGCGGGGGAATTTCAGGGCGAGCTGATGCAACTTCTCCGAGAAGGCGAAGCCGACGCCGATGATCAGATCCGCATCGGAAGCCGCGGCCGCATCGACGGCATGGTCGCGCTCCAGCCTCCGCTCCTGATCCACGTACACGGCCTCGACCCCCAGTTCGGCAACCGCTTTTTCGAGGCCTCTGTGGGCGGCATCGTTGAATCCTCCGTCGCCTCTTCCACCGATATCGAAGACGAGCACGACCTTCAAAGGGGTCGGGTTCTGGGCGGACGAATTCCCCGCCGGAACAAGAAGGACCAACGAGGCAAACAACAAAGAATAGACCACGTGTTTCACTTTCATCTCCTGCCTCCAAAAGGGTCGTTCGAGGACTCCCTTCTTCTCTTGTCACACCGGGGGCCCGGCGGCATAGGGGGAAAAACCTCATTTCCGGATCAATCTGCGCTGAAAGGAGACAACCGTTCCCGGCAGCAAAAGGGGGGAAACGGGCGCCGCATCAATCGGGGCATCGCATTTCGGGAGGTACGGGCGCCGTTACATCCAACAAGCCGGCGGTGAAACGAGGCCGCCCCGCATATTTGGACCGTTACGGAGAAATAGCAAGGGTTTTTTCGCAATGTATAACCCTAAGGGAGAAGGAAATCAAACCATCTGTGAAGAAAATGGGTCAGACGGATCTTGAAAAATTCGAGGAAAGCGAGTAACTATCACCTCTGACGGGTTATCTGACGGGAAATTCGGCAGACGCCATCTGCCGAAAGATTTCAGATCATCCGCTCCCGACTCCAGTCTGGCACGCACGATCTCCCTGCCCCCTTCGCCCGGCAGATTCCGTGCTAGAGGGGAAAACACCGGAAAAGTGTCATCGAATAAGGCGATCATGTCTTTTTGACCCAGTAGATGGGAGAGAGGAGGTGATTGTTGTGATGCGGACAGTCATGTCCCGATACGGTTTAGGCGTTCTGTTCTGTGTGCTCTTCTTTTCCGGCTGCAGGGGGGCCCCGGTCGCCGGACCGGCGGAGGGTTCTTCCGGGGTGGCGGTTGGAGGCGCCGATCTCGGGCCGCAATCCAACAGCGCAAAAGGGGAGCAGCGGGTGCTCATGCTGGCGGTCCGCTTCAAAGATGTGGCGCCCGAATGCAATTTAAATCATATCAAGGAAAGGGCCACCAACCGACTGAACGATTATGTAAAGGCCCAATCCTACGGACAGGCTTGGATTAAACCTCATTTCGAGGGATGGATTCCCCTGCCCGACGACCTTTCGGAATACCGCGTGAGTCCGGATAACTTTCAGGTGGATCGGGGCAGGGTCAGAAAATTGATCGAAGATGCCATGACGGCGGTCGAAGCACGGATCGATTTCTCACAATACGATCATATGCTCGTCATTCCCGGGGCCTTCACCCTGCCCGGCAAGGGCTACGGCATGATCTGCTACTGCGCCAACCCCGGGATGTTGACCGGCGTGAGGAGAAATACCGCATTCGTGACGCTCCGGGCCCAGGGCGGGGCGACCTTTTCGGGAGGGGTGTTCGTCGCCGCTGAAAACGCCCATCTGGGGATGTTCGCCCATGATCTCTTTCATGCCTTGGGAGGTGTGCAGCACGGCAAGCGGCTGGTGCCTTGACTGTATGATTTCGAGCGTCAGGCTGACGCTTCGATGCGCCATCGCTGGGAAGAATGCACCATCTACATGGGAGGATGGGATGTGATGTCGGCGCATTTCGTCGACCGGAAGGGGCCTCCGCCGGGGCTGTCTTCCTTCACAAAGATCAGACTGGGCTGGATATCGTCCGAACAGGTCGTTCGCGTAAACCCGGGGGAGACTCAGAGAGTCGTATTGGCGCCTCTTGCCGGGAAAGGAGGGATCCTGGCTGTCAAGGTGCCCCTTGAGGGGGGTCGATATTATCTGGTGGAAAACCGGCAGCCCATCCATTATGACAAGGTGCTGCCCGATTGCGGAATGCTGGTCATACAGGTCGACCCTGATGCCGAGGAGGGGAGCGGAACGGCGAAGATCATGGATGCGGATCCGTCCACACCTTATTTGCAGCATGCCACCTACAGGCCCGAGTTGAAAAACAGAAGCGCCTTCATCGACAAAACCCATGGCGTGGCCATTGTGGCCCTTGGATATGAGGGGAAAAACCTGTCCGTCTTGATAACGTCTCCTGAGAAGATAGGCATGAATTGAACGGAGGGCCCCGTCCTGTCCACGATGAGCGGACAACCGGTTCGATCACCCATCGGAACGGCCGCCATTGGAAGGTGGGGCAGATCCGCCCCTGCCCTGGGCGATGTCCATCAGGTGTCGGACTTTGTCGCCCCAGTATTTGGCAGCCTTCTGGACCATTCCGAGGGAGGTGAATCTTTCCGTAAAGGCCGCAGAGCGGCAGTCCTGCGCTGCGCCAATGACCTGGTTGCTGACCGAATCGAGGGCCAATACCTCGATGGATATCTCGCCCGCGCCACTCCAGACACCCGTGGCTCCTCTCCTTATGAGACTCACGCCCATCCCTGCAGGAATGACCGTGGTGACGGCGCTTAGAGCGGGCTTGCTCTTCTCGAGGTTCGTTATGGCGATTTTGAGCCGGATGACGTCGGGGGCGGGTTCGGCTGCAATCGGGTACCCTTTTTGAAGTGCATGGACGATCTCCTTGTTGAAGATGTCCGTCAGGTCCTTCATCTCCACCGCATCGATACCGAAATCCTCCGATTTTTCAGAATAATAGAAGACTACGCTGTCCATCATGATCCGCGTGTATTTATGGAAGTCCGTACCCGGTTTGAACCAGCGCATCCTGGCCCCGCCCGGCGGACCGGGCGTCAGGTGCCGATAATACTCTCCTAGGAAACCCATGCGGGAGGCGCCGGGTACCCCTTCCGGCTGGGTGTTTTCGAAGCGGTTTCCTGCACACCCCGCCACACAGGCGATGACGAAGACAAATCCGAGAAACGCCTTCATCTGGGCACTCCTTCGATTGGTCGCAGCCGTCGGCCGCTGACAAGATTCCATCCCCGCTCTCATTCGAATCCCTTGAAAAAACGGTTCCAGGTGACGCGGCGCACACCCGCGTGCATCGAGCGAGGGGCCTCCCTATCTCTCATTTCGTGATGGTCTTTTGCCAATCTCGGGCCTCATCCGCAAGCGAGCTTGCGCAGAGACCGACAGGCCGCCTGCTTGCAAGGATTTGTTTATTCTGATATCTGCGAACCGGGACCCTCCGCGAAGCGGCGGGACTGGGCACGCGAAGCGTGTGAAGAACCATTTCTCATTTGCGGCCTGGAAACCGGGCTGTATCGGATCGACAGTTCCGGGCGGACATGCAGCAGAACATCAGCATTTTCTTATACCACAAATCGAGGGGGAAACCATGTTTTCATGCTGATTTTTCATTCAAAATGAAACAACTGTATTCCTCGGGCGCCAAGGCGTAAAATATCATTGTTTGAAATGGGACAAATGCCTTTCCAAATCGAAAAACGGTAGTCACGAACTCATATAGGAGAAACCATGACTTACGATTCAGAGGCGCTGCGTTATCATCAGGAACCGAGACCCGGGAAGATCGAGGTCATCCCGAGCAAACCGTGCCTGACCCAGACGGATTTGAGCCTGGCCTATACGCCCGGGGTCGCCGCGCCGTGTCTGCGCATCGAGCAGGATCCGGACGCGTCCTTTAACTATACCACCCGGGGGAATCTGGTGGCGGTCATTACCAACGGGACGGCGGTTCTGGGCCTGGGGAATATCGGACCGCTGGCCGGCAAGCCTGTGATGGAAGGAAAGGGGGTCTTGTTCAAACGGTTTGCCGACCTGGATGTCTTCGATATCGAGGTGGACACGCGTGATCCCGATGAGTTCATCCGCACGGTCAAGCTGCTCGAGCCGACCTTTGGGGGGATCAATCTGGAAGACATTCGGGCACCGGATTGCTTCTACATCGAGGAGCGGCTGACCGAGATGATGTCCATCCCGGTCTTCCATGACGACCAGCACGGAACCGCCATTATTTCCGGGGCGGCCTTGCTCAATGCGTGTGAGCTTGCCGGCCATCCTCTGGAAGAAATCCGGATCGTCGTCAACGGCGCCGGCGCCGCAGGAATCGCCTGCGCCAGGATGTATGTGGAACTGGGGGCCAGGAGAGAAAACATCCTGCTGGTCGATTCCAAAGGCGTCATCTACAAAGGCCGGGAGGAGGGGATGAACCCTTACAAGGAAGCCTTTGCAGGCGAGACGCCGCTCCGGACCTTGCAGCAAGCTGTCAAAGAGGCTCACGTCCTGGTCGGGGTCTCGACCGAGGGAGCCTTCGACGCAGACCTCCTGGCGGGCATGGCGAAAGATCCGATCATCTTTGCCCTGGCGAACCCGGAGCCGGAGATCGGCTACTATGAAGCGAAGGCCGCCCGTCCGGATGCGATCGTCGCGACGGGCCGGTCCGACTATCCGAATCAGGTCAACAATGTGCTGTGTTTTCCCTTTCTGTTCCGCGGCGCCCTAGATGTGCGCGCGACTACGATCAACGCGTCGATGAAGGTCGCGGCTGTTCACGCCCTGGCTGGGCTGGCCCGTGAAGACGTGCCGGATTCCGTCATTCGAGCCTACGGAGGGCGCCCGATTCACTTTGGGCCGGATTACCTCATTCCGAAGCCTCTGGACCTGCGCGTGCTTCTTACGGTGGCTCCGGCCGTGGCGAAGGCCGCCGTCGAAAGCGGTGCCGCCCGGATCAGCCTGCCCGCAGAGCCTGCTTATGTCCAGATCCTAGAATCGCGCCTGGGCGCCGAGCGCGAGATCCTCCACAAGGTGGCCGTTCAGGCCCAGCAGGACCCCCGGCGGATCGTCCTCCCGGAGGGGGATAACCCAGTCATCCTGCGGGCCGCGCACGAGGTTGCCCGCGAGGGCATTGCGCGGCCGCTGCTCCTCGGGAACGAGGAAAAGATCCGATCATTGGCCCGCGAACTACAGGTCTCGCTGGAGGGGGTGGAGATCCTGGACAACTTCAAAAGCCCGCTCTACGACCGGTTCGTCGAGGTGCTTTTCGAAAAACGGGCCCGAAAAGGGTGGTCCTTGGAGGAGACCCGCCGACAACTGCGGAGCCGCTACGTCTTCGGCGCAGCGATGGTGCTGGAGGGTTACGTCGACGGACAGGTCCACGGCATCGGACGCTCTTATCCGGATGCGATCCGCCCGGTTCTGCAAGTGATTCCGAGGCGGTCCGGCATATCCAAGGTTTCGGGCAGCTATCTCCTCATCCTTAAAGGGCGGACGCTGCTTCTTGCCGATACGACCGTGAATTTTCACCCCTCCGCGGAGGACCTCGCTGAGATTGCCCTTCTCGCTTCAGAGCAGGCGGTCTTCTTCGACATCAACCCGCGGATCGCCATGGTCTCCTTTTCCAACTTCGGCAGTACCCGGCATCCGGATGCCATGGTCGTCGAAGAGGCCGTGAAGCTCTGTCGGCGTAAGAAGCCGGGTATGGTGATAGACGGTGAGATGCAGGTGGACACCGCCCTTTCGGAGGAGATCGTCAAACGGCTCTACCCGTTCTGCCGTCTCGGAGGGCCGGCCAACGTGCTCATTTTTCCCAATCTGGACGCGGGGAACGCGGCCTTCAAGCTGCTCGAATATGCAGGCGGGGCGAAGGCCGTGGGCCCGCTGCTGATGGGGCTCAGCAGGCCTTTCAACGTCCTTCAGCGGAGCAGCGACATGGAAAATGTCGTGCATGTCATCGCCATCACGGTCGCACAGGCGCAGGAATTGAAGGAGCGGGAAGAAAGGGGATGATCCGGAGTTGGACGAAGGCACGGTCCGCAGCGGTCAGCGGGTCGGGGGGCTTGACATGAAAGGCCAGTCTTTTTAGACTGCCAAGCTTGAAAACGATGTCCGGTCAAACCGATCCACATCAACAGATTGTAATCATCGAGCTTCGGGCGGCCGCGATTCCATCCGGCGGCCCGGGCGTTTTTTTTTGAAACGGAGGGGAATATCGATGAAGATCTGGAAGCGGCTCTGTATCATCATAGGACTGATCACCTCGTTCGCCGGCGGATGCAGCACACCGGTCCTGAAGCAGGACATTCCGGTTTCGACCAATCCCATGGGGGCGAAGATGTATGCCGATGGGCAATACGTTGGAACAACCCCGGGCACGGTTTCGCTCGAGCGGACCCGCAGCCATATCCTCACCCTGCAAAAAGAGAACTACCGCCAGGAGGATGTGGTGATCCAAAAATTATACCAGAAAGACAGGGCCTACCTGAAAGCGATTCAATCAGGTGTTCATTCCGGGCTCTTTTTCAAGGATCCCGCCATGGGCGTCGGGAGCAGTATGAGTTCCCTCGATGCGCAGGAGAAGACAGGCGAGGCCTATGTATTGACCCCGTCCGCTGTAAAGGTGACCTTGACACCTGTAGGGAGCGCGGGCGGGGCGGCTTCTCTGGAACAGGCGGTTGACACCCCGGCAAACGGCGTCCCCGCGGAGCAGGCGGCCGGCACCGACGAGGCGGCCCAGATGAGCCATAAGGAACTGGTGCGCGAAGTGGTCAAGATCGGTGCTGATGCGGCTTTGAGCCAGGCAAATCCACTCGAAAAAAAGGTGAAGACCTCTTCGTCGTCGAAGGAGTACGTCACCGCAGACGGAACCAGGGTCAAGAAGGAATCGAGCGCGTCGGTCGGTGTAGGCGTCAACCCGGCTGGTCTGGTCAACGCCATCGATGCCCTGTTCAAATAGCCATCCTGCGGGGGCAATTCGGCGGTGGTATTCCGCAGGGGTCGATCGAGGGCGCGGGCGACTCGTGAAGTCCCCTCCAGAAGGAAGCAGAAACCGGTTTCTTTATATCAGCGCTGTGAGTCCGCATCATGCGGACAAGGTGAAAAGGAGCTTCGGATGAAAAAGGGTCCATGGGTCATTTTGTGTGGCGTTCTGTTCTTTTTCTCAGGGGCGGCGACTGCCGCCGTAGGTATTTCGGACATCGATCGGGTCAGTGTGTCGATGTCCAGAAGCGAGGTGCGCTCCATCCTGGGGGAACCCGATGAGATCTCTCAGATGGGAGAGCTGAAGATCGAACTGTACCATGTCACCGGTGCAAGTCCCTTGGTGAGCGCCGGCTATATTTATGAAGATGAAGCGATGCTTGGTGGGCACGCCTTCGTTTTCCATGGGGAGTTGAAGGATCAGTCGGCGGGCCTGCTGAAGGAGGCTGGTTTTGCACTTCTGGATCCTGAAGGGGACCTTGGTCATTTGGAGGGTAAAGACGACGATACGGGTCGCCCGGTGGTCATTACGATCGATGTGAATGAAGGCCTGACGACCATCATGGCCTTCGAAAAAGGGTTTTACGAGCGAAAGGTGGATCGGTAGCCGTCGCGGCGGAAGTCCTCATCTGTTATATGCGCAGGGCGGGATAAACATGGGCTGCGTCCGGCGCGCCATCTGGATGCGGGTTAGTCCGATTCCAGGCAACGCCATGCTGTGCGTCGAGGGAAAGGCCTTTCTCTGAATGACGGGTGCGCAAAGGTTCTTGGCGTTTGAAAGCGGATGTTTCCGGTCATATCGGCCCAAAAGACCATTTCCGGATTGGAAACTGAGTTCTACCGCGAAATCATTTTCGGATGGAAACTAATCTCGGATGACGGGTCGGTATGACCCGGTTTTTACGTGTCGATTCTAAACGGTTCTTCGTAAATGAATGCGAGTGGGGTTTTTGGTCCATGATCGTCAGAAATCTGGAACACGAAGAAGTTGTGCGGAGCCTGTACAGGGCGCATGGAGGCGCGAGCGCCGTGATGCTGCTGACCAGCCAGGTTCTCGAGGGAATGCTTTTTTTTGCGCATGCCGTTCTGAAACCGGGGAAAGAGATCGAGGCCCATGTGGACCCCTATGAGGAGATCTATTATATCCTTGAAGGTGAGGGGTACATGATGGTTGGAGACGAAGGGAGAGCGGTCAAGACGGGCGATGCCATATGGCTTCCTTACGGGGTTCCGCACAGTCTGAAGAACACGGGAGACAAGGATTGTGCGATCCTGGTCTCCGCCGCGATGCCCCGATAATTTTGACAGACCGTTGAGAAACGTCCGGCCGCCACGCTGTGCGCCCTCCAGGCTGCGGCACTGCACCCGTATACCCACCCCGGCCGGGGGATCTTGTTCGCCTTGCACCCGGACACTTTTTTTCAGATTGCGACCGCTGGGTTTTTCAACTCGCTGTCGACCCGCTCGCCGAGTTTAAAAGCGCAGGAAGAGGAGAGACGTGCCTGCTTGCGGCTGGCGTGGTTTTCTTCTTTCGGTGCGTTTTCCGGAGGTCGAAGATATTTTTCACCTTATTTTTGATTTCCTCCGGGCTCAGAGAGCCGTACCTATAATGGGCGACGTCCAAGAGCGGATTTTCCGGTATGCCGGAATGGTTTACGCACAACAGGAGAGGGGGTGTACTACCCTTTTTGAGGACTGACGCGAAAAGTTCGATGCCGATGCGTCCTGCCAATGCCGCGTTCATGATGAGCAGGTCGGCCGATTTCGTTTCGAGCAACTCGGAGAGTTGTTCGAGATTCCCGCAACTGGTCACGTTATACCCTTCTTCGAAAAGCTTTTCCGAAAACAGGATACGCATGGATGCATCACTGTGAGCGACAAGAATGCTGTACATGGAATGTCCTCATTTTTCTCCGCGCTTTTCTTGGATAATTGCCCGTGCCCCGTTTCGCCTGAACCCTGACGTCAAGGACCCCAAAGGACGATGGAGATATCCCGCGGCAGGGATTCAGGGAGATGCAACCCTCTCACCCTGGAAACGTTCCCATGTTTTTTCTACGTTGTCCATCAGGGGATGAACTCATTTTGACGGGAGAAAAGCGGAAAGGCAGGAGTTTTTCCCGTATCAGAAAGAAGGGGAAAGACAGGTGCCAGGCGGGGTGTCATTCTTTCCATAGATCGACGTCGATCAGCCCGATCTTTGCCGCATAGCGAACCAGTTCGAGAGTGCTTTTGACCTCGAGTTTGCTCATGATATTGGACCGGTGATTTTCAACGGTTTTCGGGCTGATGAAAAGCTTTTCAGCGATTTGTTTCGCCGGCAATCCCTGGGCCAACAAACGCAGCACCTCCTGCTCACGGGGACTGAGCTTTTTGTATGCGGCGTTGGTGATCTTCGCTTCTTTGGCGGGGAATCCGATCATTGTCTCCACCACCTGCTGGGACAGGGAACTGTCGAGGAAGTACTGATCGTTCGAAACAGCTTCGAGGGCCTGGACCAGCCTTTCGGATGCGGATTCTTTGACGACGTAGCCAGTGGCCCCAGCCTTGAAAGCCTCGGCGATATGCTGGACTTTTGAATGCATGCTGACAACGAGCACGCGGGCTTCCGGGAGAAAACTTCTGATATCGCGCACCAGGTCAATACCGCTTTGATCCGGCAGGGATATGTCCACCAGAAGGAGGTCGGGCTCGAGTTCTCTGGCCAACTGCTTCGCCCCTCGACCGTCCCCTGCTTCTCCCACGACTTCGAAGCTCTTGTCCCGCCCTATGATGGATTTCAGCCCTTCACGGAAAAGGGGATGATCATCAACGATCAAGATGCGTTTTCTTTTCACTGGCACGGTCAGGCCCCTTTTTATATGGGATTTCGATTACAATCTTTGTACCTTTCCCCGGCTTCGATTTGATTTCCATTTTTCCCTGGAGCAACTTGGCCCTTTCCTCCATGCTGCGCAGTCCCATTCGTTTTTCATTCTTCATGTCCGCCAGGCGCTGCTTTACATCAAACCCTTTTCCATCGTCCTCTATGCGCAAAAGGATGTTTGGGAAGGAAGCAAGCAACCTGATGAAGACATTTTCAGCCTCGGCATGTTTTCGAACGTTGTTCAGGCCCTCTTGAATCAGCCGGTAAATGTTGATCTCAGTATCTGTGTCCAGCGCCAGATCATCCATTCCGGCCGCACTGAAATCTACATCCAGACCCGTTTTCTTGGAGAAATCGTCGCAGAACTGGAAGATGGTTTTCGGGAGGCCCAACTGGTCCAGACTGGGAGGGCGCAAATCATACGACAGGTCACGAACACTATGTATAGCGGTTTGGAGGATGCTAGACAATTCGGCGATTCGGTGCTGAGTCACCTGAGAAACAATGGGCTGGTTGTCCAAGAGGGTGTCCAAACCGATCTTCAATGTTGATAGATCCTGGCCGATGCGGTCGTGCAATTCGCTTGAAATCATTTTACGTTCATTTTCGTGTGCTCTCATTAATTCTTGACTGAGAAGGTTGATTTGCTCCTCCGCATTCTTCCGAACGGTTATATCCAAAACGGCTCTAATGATACCCTTATTGATATCATGTGGTTCAAGAGGACTCGCGTAAATATAACAATCAATCAAACTGCCATCTTTTCTAAGTAATTGCGTCTCAATCTGTGCAATGCCAGACTGATTAATTGCTTCATTCAGATAATTTTCAGCACGTTCATACTCAGTGCGATCTGTATATAGTATGATAGTATTCTGTCCGATCAATGTGTTGAACTCATAGCTCAATATTTTGTAGATAGCTTCATTCGCCCAAGTGATTTTATTGTCTTGAATCAAAAATATGCCAACAGGAGAGGCGGCAAGTATCGCATTAAGCATGCCTTGCGCTCTTTTCAGTTCATCAATGTTGCGCATTAAGCCTGTAATCTTGATAGGCGCATTGTTTTCATCGCGCAGCAATTTGGCTGTAATTAAAAAGAAAGCTGATATATTATTTTTGTCTTTCAGGTTTACTTCATAGTCTATTACTTTTCCGTATTTTAAAATTGTATTTAAAAGATCATTTCTTTTATTTGGATCTACGTAGAAATCATATAAACATCTTCCAATCAATGCTTCTCTTTTGTAGTTAGAAATATTTTCAATGGATGGGCTGAGTTCGAGAATGGTTCCATCCATGGCCGCCTCATAATAAACATCCTGTAGGTTCTCAAAAATACTGCGATATCTTCGTTCACTCGTTTGAAGGGCCTTCTCGCTGATTTTCCGGTCGGTTATCTCCATGACGGCCATCAGGAAAAGATCCGTCCGACTCTTCCGGGAGGGAAGGCACTGGCCTTGGGCGAGAACGAAGATCTGATTTCCGTTTCTCATTTGCAGCGCCAGCTCGCATGGTGTTTTACTTTGGTTTTCAACGCTATCTTGTAGATGATCAAGAAACCGCGAGGTGTGTTCCGGAGCCACAAAGCGGCTGAAAACCTGGTTCTTTACTTCGTCTTTCTCAGAACCGAGCAGCCTGGCTCCGGCCCTGTTGACCTGCAGGATTCGTCGCTGCCGGTCTAAAATGAAGAATCCCGTTGGAGCATAGTCGAAGACGTCAAACCAGGTTTGGTTTGATTTGGCAAGCTCTCGTTTCGTCTTTAGCAGTTCTTCGTGCTGAATGTTTAAGGCCACCCGACAGATTTGAACATCACGGACCAGCCGAAGCACATCCTGCCGATCTTCGGGAAAAGTGACCAGGTTGCTTTCCAGGACTTGATGCTTCAAAAGACCTTCTGCCTTTTGAAGTAATTCCTGTAATGAACCGATGCCGGTTGGTTGCTGCCCGTTTTGCCTATGGTCTTCTTCCATCTCTGGTTTCTCTCTTGACAGGCCGCCGAAAGACGCCCATCTGCAGTGTCATGCCAGCCCGCCGCCAGTGAGAGGCCGACGGTGGTGCGCCTTACTCCACGAGAGGCTGCCGTCTTTCCATCGGGGTATTTTGCCTTATGAGTATCCATCCGGAAATGCTTTTCTCGGTAGAACCCAGTTTCCAATCCGGAAATGAGGATTTTTCTTTACACCCTTCGGGTGCTTAGTCCCACCGCGTTGCGGCGGGTCCCGGTTTCTTCGCACCCTTCGGGTGCCCACTCCCACCGCTTCGCGGCGGTTCCCGGTTTAGCTAATATCAAGAAAATCAACTGTTTGCGCAGAAACGACCTGCAGGTCGCCGAACAAGCAAACGTGCAGATTGACGCCGAGATTGGCCAAAGAGACCATTTCCGGATGGAAAGCGATTAGCAGAATCGCTGCCTCTTTTGAATCCTGGTTTTGGGACCTAAAGGACCGAAAAAGGCCGATTGTCCTTTTGTGATTCAAGCGTAAAATCAGTAAATTATCCATGTTCTTGAAGCCGTGAATTTTATTGTCTTTCCGCTGCTGATTCTGTGAAAAGGATTTTCTCCCATTATAGCCGGGAAGGTGTCCCGAACTTTCACCCGGAATTTCAATGGCTGGTTTTTTCAAGTCTTGCACCTATTAGGAAATTTTTTCAAGCATTACGATCGACTACACTTTTTTCCGGCTCGGTGCAATTCGGGAGATCTTCGGGAGCGCTCTCGTCTGGAATTCAGGGGGGGGATTTTTGTGCTTAGACCGGGGATTATCTCCAGGAAAATGAGGTGTTGTGCCCATGGACACGGCTCGAAAGGATTGCGATAGTATCCCTCACGGATGCGGGGTCCTCTGCAGAAACACCCGAAGGACAAGCTGAGGGAAGATGCCTTGATGCGAACGCTGCAAGTTCACGTGGAACGTTGCGCACAGGCAGGCGGGGGGAAATTCCGCAGGATCGGCGGGACGCTCCCGATGCGCGTTTTTCTGCGGCCGATCGGGAAACGGTTTTTTCCGTGGCGAGGATTTCGAGGGGATCAAGGAGGGCGGCATCGGATTTTGTGATGTGGAATTCGATCGATAACGGGCCTGGACGAAATCGATGTGCATGAGTTTGACCGCTGAAAAGGAAAGAAGACTCATGAGTGACAGGTACAAAATCCGCGCTGGAAATGAAAGGGATGAAGCGATTATCAGAGGGATAATACATTCAGTTCAGAGACAGGAGGGGAAGCCTGAGTGTTTCGATAGACAAGGGGCCTATTGTGAAGAGAAAGACTGCGTTTGGCGTCCATACTGTCGACGGGCGCGCGGTTGACGATCTCGAATAGCTCTCTTGTTTGAAATTGTACTGTTTTGAATGTGAAAATAAAAAAAAAATATTTGGAAGGCACCACATAGTAAATGGTGAATATTTGATGCAGCAGCTTTGCAATCATTATAATTACGGTTTCATATTTATTGGTATATATCGTAAGCATGGATAGCTTTATATTACATATATATAATTATAAATAAATGACTTGTTTCCATTGGAATTTAATAGCGGCGTGAGTGGATCGTTAAAATATAATAATAGTGAAATGATTTAGATTTTAATATAATCATTATACTCGCGGCAATTTTTGCGACGGGGGTGACGCTATGGATGCTGTGCTTGTAAAACGTAATCCAACACACAAGAAAGGTGAGCGAAATCTTTTTTGCCCTTATTACAACCGTTGCCTTGATGAGGCTGTGGCGCGTTCTTGGAATACCTGGAACTGCACTAAATGTCCTTATTCGTCGACACAACCCAAAATTACAGACGATGCTGTTTATACCGACGGCGCGGTGGTTTATTGCTCAGTTTCCCCGAGAATCGATCGCATGCTTCGCAATGATACCTTTTAGACGCAGGCTGTTTTTTAGTACAGCTGAAGAGCTTGATGTTTGTTTTCGAACGAAAAAGCTTTGCTGAAAAGGAGGTGGCGATGTCGCCGTGAAAGACCTCCTGATATCCCCATCCGGAAATGATAACAGCTTACATCCGGAAATGGTCTTTTTGGCCAATCTCGGCGTCAATCTGCACGTTTGCTTGTGCGGCGACCTGCAGGTCGCCTCCGCGCAAACGCTTGATTTCCTTGATATTGGCTAAAAATCCTCATTTCCGGATTGGAAACTGAGTTCTACCGTGGAATCATTTCCGGATGATCTAACTACGCACCAAAAATCCCCTGTGCACACACCATCTTTCAACGGGCTGTGCACAGGGGATTTTTCCATGCGCTGTCAGGAGGGGATGGGCTTGACAGACAGGCGAAAGGTATGTGATTATCATATATGATCACATGCGTTTCAAATATGAAATTCCTTTGAGAAGATCGCTGGCGGTCCGAATGCTGCGAAAGGGCGCTTCATGGGGGAAAATCAGAGAGGAGCACCGGCGCTTTCAAGGGGTTTGAAGATCCTCGAGGTCCTGGCGGCCGCGGATGGAGAACTCAGCTTCTCCTCTCTGAAAGAGACCTCTCAGGTCCCCGGACCTTCCTTGTGGAGGCTGCTGCATGTCCTGCGCGACACGGGGTATGTCCTCTACGATCCAAAAAATCACACCTACCGTCTGGGCTACAAGTTTCTTTATATGAGGAACCTGCTTCTGGACCGGATCGGTTTCCGTTCCGAAGCGAGGCATTATCTCAGAAAGCTCGTGGATCTGACCGGCGAAACGGCGGAGTTTTCTGGCCGCGTGAAGGATGAACTCGTGCTGCTCGATCAGGATGAGAGCCCTCAGGCCGTGCGGCTTTTTTCTCGGATCGGGAGCACCTACCCCTATTTCCACGCCACTGCGCCGGGGAAGGTGTACCTCGCCTATATGCCGGAGGGTCGATTGGAGAGCGTGATCGAACGGATAGGCCTGCCCGCCATTACCGAATACACCGTGACGGACTTCGGTGTGCTCAAGCAGCAGCTTGCAAAGGTCAGGGCGGAAGGATATGCCGTCGACCATCAGGAAATGCGCCTGGGCGTTTTCCGTATCGCGTCACCGGTCTTCGGCGCCGACGGGAAGGTTGTTGCCTGCCTGGGTGTTGCGGGGCCTTCCTTCAGGCTGGACGACGAAAAGGAGAACTTCATCGGCGGGGCCGTCAAGCACGTCGCCGAGGAGTTGAGCAGGGAGGTGAGTCAGAGATGAGCCGCATCACGGAAGAACAGAGGATCTTGGTCGGCAGTGTCAAGCGGATGGCGGAGGAGAAGATCGCCCCCCTGGCGGCCGAGATCGACCGGAAGGGGGAGTTCAACCGGGAGGTCGCTTCCTTGCTCTGGGATCTCGGACTGCTCCAGATCATGCTGCCTGAGGAATACGGAGGTTGGCCCATCAACCCCTGCCACACGCTCTGTCTGAGCGTCGAAGAGATCGCTAAGGTGTGCGCTTCATCAGCCCTGAATCTGATCATTCAGGCCGTCGGGAGTTTTCCTCTCATCCGCGCCGGCAGCAATGAGCAGAAAGACCGATATTTTCCGATGATCTCGAAGGACAGACATCTGATGGGATATCTGGTGACGGAGCCGGGGGCGGGTTCGGATGTGGCGGCTGTTTCAACGAAAGCTCAAAAGGCGGATGGCATTTACGTGATTTCCGGGCGTAAGACTTTCGCCACCAACGGCGGGGTTGCAGGCCTTTACTCCGTGCTGGCGCGGACGGGGGCTGGCGGGCTCTCATTTTTCATTGTCGAAAGAAAAACGGCGGGCGTCGTCATTGGAAAATTCGAGGACAAGTGCGGGTTCAGGGGAAGCAACACGGCCGAGGTGATCCTCGATGAAGTCCGGGTCCCGGAGGGAAACCTCCTGGGCAAACCAGGCGACGGGTTCAAAATCGCCATGGCCGATTTCGACATGTCACGCCCCACCGTAGCGGCCCTCGCACTGGGTCTGGCCCGGGGCGCCCTCGCGTTTGCAACGGATTACGCAAGGAAACGGTTCACCTTCGGCCAACCCCTGATCCAGCATCAGGCAATCCAGTTCATCCTTGCGGATTCTCTAACCCTCATCGAGGCGGGAAGCGGCTTGATGGAAAAGGCGGCCCTCAACTTCGACGAGGCCCGGCAAAATACGAGTTTAGCCTCCATGGCCAAGTATTTTTGCAGCGACGCGGCCATGAAGATCACCGAGGACATGGTGCAGGTCCTGGGGGGGTACGGGTACATCAAGGATTACCCCGTCGAGCGGATGTTCCGGGATGCCAAGTTGACGCAGATCTTCGAGGGGTCCAACCAGATCCAGAGGATGATCATCGGACGAGAGATCATGAAAAAGGCATCCCCCGGGCTGTGAGGCCGGTCCTGAAATAGTCTCCATCCGGAAATGGCCTTTTTGTTCGATCTTGGCGTCAATCCGCGCGATTGCTCGTGCGGTGACCTGCAGGGCATCTTTGTGCTCCTGATGGATTTTCTTGGTACGGGCTGAACCGGGACTCGTTGCGAAATGGTGGAGTTGAGCGTCCGAACCTCTTTTATCCCGACCCTCGGGGGCGGCCGCGGCTGGTAGCTTGATTGTGTTTGAAGGATTCCCTAAACTTTCCAGGGAGCGGGGTCTGAAAATGATCGAGGGAGGTGCCACGCAATGGATTTTTCTTTGAGCAGGGAACAGAAGGATATCAAGCGGGCGGCGGCGGAGTTTGCACGAGGTGAATTCAAACCGGATCTCGCTGAAGAGTGCGAGTTCAATCACCGTTTTCCGAGGGAGCTCTATGAGAAGGCGGGGGGGCTCGGTTTCATCGGGATCGATTATTCCGAAGAGATCGGGGGTGGCGGCATGGGTGTCATGGAAAATGTCCTCGTCATCGAGGAGTTCTGCAAGGCGGATTCGGGTCTCGGAATGGCCATCCATCTGGCGTACCTTCCGGCCAAGATCGTGCGGATCTTCGGGACGCCGGAGCAAAAGCAGAAATTCCTGACGCCTTTGACCGAGGGGAAGTGGGTGTCCGCCGTTTCCTTCACCGAGCCGAACCACGGAAGCGACTTGAGGAGCATGGAGACCACGCTGACCGAAACCGTCGACGGATTTGTCTTGAACGGTGTGAAAGTCTTTACGACCAACGCGGCCTATGCCGATTTTTTCATCGTGCTGGCACAGGAAGACGCCGAGGCGCCTCCCGGAAAAGGGATGTCGACGATCCTCGTCCAACGCGATCCCGCCACATGGCTCGAGGGCCGGATGGAGATCAACGAGATCCCCCACAAGATGGGGCTGCGGACGACATCGAGCGGGGAGGTGGTCTTTCACAACCTGAAGGTCCCGAAGGAAAATATCCTGGGGGAAAGGGGCCGCGGCCTTTTGAATATCCTCGATTTCCTGGATGAAAGCCGGATCGAAATCGGGGCCCAGGCCTTGGGCAACGCGGAGGGCGCGTTTCTGAAGGCGCTCAAGCACGCGAGGGAAAGGCGGCAGTTCGAAAAGCCCATCATCGACTTCCAGGCGATCGGGCACAAACTGGGCAGGTTGTGGAGCCAGATCCAGTCCATGAAATGGATGACCTACTATGCGGCTTGGCTGTGCGACAACCGAACGGAGCAGACGGCCGCCGCTATTCCGCTGTTCACGTCCATGGTGAAGCATCACGTCCCGGAGACGGCCAAACAGGTGATCGACGAGACGATCACCGTTTTCGGGGGATACGGCTATTTTCTGGAGCAGGAGGTCGAGCGGAGGTATCGCGACAACCGGATCGTGGAGATCTACGAGGGAACGGTGGAGGTCCAGCTCAACAACATGGTCCGGATCCTCAAGAAGCTGAACCTGGATTTTATCCGCATGAACCTGATTTGAGACCCTGGAGGCGGGTTGTGGCGGACCGAAAGACATACAGCGTCAGAGAGAGCCCGCGGGCAAGACGCGTCAGGCTCGAGCTGTCCCTGCGCGAAGGGCTTGTGGTGGTTGTGCCCAGGGGCTTCGATCGGGCACGGATCCCTGCCATCCTCGAGGAGAAGGAGGACTGGCTGGCGCGGGCGCAGTCGCGCCTCGCTCGGCAGGGTGCCTTTGGGGCGGCGGGTGCCAGGGCTGCAGTGCCGGATCGAATCGTCCTGCAGGCGATCGAAGCCGAATTCACGGTCGGCTTTCTGCCTTCCCGTTCAGCGGGGATCCGGATCGTCGAAGTGGGTGAGCGCGAACTCATGGTTTGCGGAGGGACGGGCGAGGCGGTGGCGGCTCAGGCCGCGCTGCGTGCATGGGTCACCCAGAAGGCCAGGGGAGTTCTGCCCCAATGGCTGGAGGCGCTTGCCCATCAGACAGGGTTGCGGTTTGGGCAGGCGGCGGTCAGGTGCCAGAAAACCCGCTGGGGGAGCTGCTCCAGCAGGAAGACCATCAGCCTCAACTGCAAGCTCCTGTTTCTGCCTCGCGAGTGGGTCGACCATGTGATGCTGCACGAACTCTGTCATACGATCCACATGAACCATTCGAGGGAGTTCTGGAATTTACTGAAAAGGCATGATCCGGAATGCAAAGCGAGGGACGCCGCCTTGCAGAGCGCTTGGAGACGCGTGCCTGGATGGTTTTGACAGGGGATGCAAAAAGGGGGCTCGACATCTCACGCTCCCGCTATTAGGATAAGAGCCTTGGAGGCGGCGGGGACGGCCTGTTTCCTCCGTGTTTCATGCCCTCCGCTCGAAGGAGGATGATATGTCTGGCAAGCGGGCCTTTGCCCCGGGTGAATGGGTCGCGACTTTCCGAGGCGAGACCGGAAGGATCTTGGGTCCGGAGGGGTATCGTGCCGCTGTGCAATGCCTGCGGGAGGGGAAGCGCCCCGGAAGGTATTTCGCCCCCGGATGCTGCGCCGATCCCGATTACATCAGCCGGATCCCGGTGGTTTTCCCGGATGGAACCTACGATGTTCTCCGCTCGTTGAACCTGCGCCGGGGGGCGCAACCGGACCCCGCGCAGAAGCAGGAGGTGCTGGATATCCTGAGCCGCATCGGGGCGTCGCGAGGTCACGAGGATCCTGTAGAAGAGGAGGAGGTTTGAGGTGGAAGAATGCATCTTCTGTAAGATCGTCCGCGGGGAGATTCCCTGTTTCAAGATCTTTGAAGACGAGAGGGTTCTGGCTTTCGCCGACATCAACCCGATCACGGCCGGACACACCCTGGTCATCCCAAAAAAACACGCTGAAAACCTGTGGGAAATCCCCCCCGAAGATCTCTCCGCGGTCCAGTTGGCGGGGAAGCGGATCGCCGATGCCTTGAAGCAGGTACTCGCGCCGGTCGGGATCGCGTGCCTGCAGTTGAACGGACGCGGCGTGAACCAGGTGGTGATGCACTACCACCTGCACCTGATCCCGCGCTCGGGGCAGGAGTCGCCGTTGCCGGTATCGAGCTGGGAACTCAAGACGGGGGACATGGGGGCGATCGGCCGGCTCAGTGAGCGCATCGCGGCCGCTGTCGCATGAACGGGACGCGGACTACTCCATCAGCTCCATATTCCAATAGAGATAATCGCGCCAGGAGGTCGGCACGTCGTTGATGCCGACGGTGATCTTCAAGACGGGAAGCCACTTGGGGCGCGAGGGTTTCTGGATCAGCCGCATGCCGGCCTCTTGCGGCGTACGTCCGCCTTTTCGGCGGTTGCACTCGACGCAGCAACTGACGATGTTTCCCCATTCCGTCCTGCCGCCTCGTGAGCGCGGAATGACATGGTCGTAGGTCAACTCTTCGGGCGCAAAGGATTCACCGCAGTATTGACAGGTGTATTTGTCCCGGGCATAGATGTTCTGGCGGGAGAATTTGACCGGTTTCAGAGGGCGTCTGACAAGCCTCAGGAGCCTCACGACGGCAGGGAGCTTGATCTGGAAGCTGACCGAGCGGATCTCACGGCCATACTCCTCCAGGACCTCCACCTTCCCGAGCGAAAGCAGCGTCACCGCCTTTCGCCAGTTGATGATCTTGAGAGGTTCATAGGTGATGTTCAGCAGCAGGACCCTATCCATAACACCTTCACCTGTATGGAGGTTTGGGATCGGGATGAACAACCGCAAAACAGAGGCACAGTAACTCAAGTATCTGGAATAATCAAGTAAAAAGTAGGTTTGCATCCGGTTGGGAAGGTGTTGCGCCTTCGCAGCGGTGCCGGCGATTGAAAGGTGGGACGCCTTGGCGGTTCTTTACGGGATCCTGACGGTTTTCGTTCTCTATCTTTGCATCAGTCTTCTCCTGACCTATGTGGTCCACCGCGTCCCCCGTCATCCAGTCCGCGATCTGCCCGACTGGGGAGAGGTCGAGGATGTGCGCATCTCCGCGGCCGACGGGGGTTATCTGGAGGTCTGGCGGGTCGAGCCCGAGGGCGGGGTGGCGGCCTCGCGCGGGATCGTCCTCCTCGCCCACGGGTGGAGCCGCAACCGCGACCGGATGGTCGGGCGGGCCCGAATCTTCGGAAACCTGGGATTTACAACCGTCCTGCACAGCGCGCGGGATCATGGCGGTTCGAGTCCCTATCCCTTCATGAATGCCTTCCGCTTCGCAGAGGACATCGAAACGGTCATGCGCTGGATCGGGCGGCCGCTTCTCCTTTACGGGCACTCAGCCGGGGCAGCCGGGGCGATCATTGCGGCGGGGCGAAACCCGGAGAGGGTGAGGCTCCTGTTTTTGGAAGGGTGTTACGCCCGGACACGCGAGGCCTTGCTGCGGCTTTACCGGAACTTCAACTGGTTCTTCGGGCTGGTGTTTGCTCCGGCCGTGGTGGCATGGATGGATCTCTTCTACCGTTTCCGCATGGATCGGGTCAGCCCCGTGCGGATCGCCCCTTTGCTCCACTGCCCTGTTCTCCTGATTCACGGCGAAAAGGACCAGCATTTTCCACTCCAGCACGCGTGGAACCTGAGGGACGCTTTTCCGGCGGGAAAGGCCGAGCTTTTTGTGGCGCAGGGCAGCGATCATAGCAGCGCCAGCCTGGATCCGGGGTACCCCGAGGCCATCAAGGCCTTCGTTGAACGCCACCTCGGAGCGGCTGCGGGCGGCGGGGGATCCCGTGATGCCGCGTGATCCGGGCAGCCCGCATCCGCTTCTGATCGCGCATGCGGACCTTTTCACCTCCGAGCGGTTCCACGGCCGGGTCCTGGATGTGGCCTGCGGTGACGGACGGAACGGGATCTTCCTCGCAAGACTCGGGGTGCAGGTGACCCTCTGCGACGTCTCGAAGGGGATGCTCGAGAAGGCGCGCCGATCGGCTGCGGAGGCTGGGGTCGACGTGGAGTTCTGGGAGGTCGATCTCGAGAAGGCCGGGGAAAACCCTCTGGACGGGCAGCATTACGGCGGGATCCTCGTGTTTCGCTACTTGCACAGGCCGTTGATTCCATGCCTCCGCAAATCGCTTCTGGAAGGTGGGATTCTGATCTATTCCACGTTCACCACGGCGCAGCGGCTGCTGGGGCGTCCGCGCAATCCGGACCACCTCCTGAACCCCGGTGAGTTGCTTGGATGGTTCGAGGACTGGGAGGTGATCCATTCCTGGGAGGGCATCAGACCGGACCCTGATCGCGCAATGGCCGAGATCATCTGCCGCAAGAGGACCATCGACGCTCCCTGAAGGGACCCTCGACCCGATAGAGGGTTCTTCCGACAAGAACGACACCCTGAATGAAAGGATGACCGATGAACGTACTGGGTATCTACGGCAGCCCCCGCAAGGGCGGGAACACCGACCGCCTTCTGGACAGCGTCCTCGAGGGCGCGCAGGCGGCCGGTGCCGAGGTGAAGCGCATTTATGTCCGCAAATTGAAGATGTCCGGGTGCATCGAGTGCGGAGGGTGCGATAAGACCGGCGAATGCGTCGTCAAGGACGACATGCAGGAGGTCTACCCGATGCTGGCCGAGGCCTCGGTGATCTTTCTGGCCTCGCCGATCTTTTTCTACGGTATTACGGCCCAGGCCAAGGCCCTGGTGGACCGTTCCCAGGCGATGTGGGCGCGCCGCATGCTGCTCAAGACGCGCGAGGAGCGGAAACGCTACGACGGCGGCACGGGGTACCTGGTTGCTGCAGGCGCCACCAAAGGAAAAACGCTTTTTGACGGGGCCCGCATGGAGGCACGCTACTTTTTCGACGCCTTGGACATGCACTGCGGGGAGGGCTTTTTCGCCAGGGGCCTCGAAAAACGGTCGGATTTGGATAAACATCCCGAGCTGCTCGAAGACGCATTCCGGTTCGGCCGGGAAGCGGTCGAGGCGGAGCGGACGGGCGGATCACCCGCGGCGGCGGGTTGATCCCGATTGCACGATGGCCAGGAGATTGCCTTTGATTTTTTCGAGGCCGGCGCGTGCGAAGGCGCTCGTTCCGAATCGGGCCGCGAAGGCCTCCGTGTCCATGGCCAGGATGTCCGCTGCGCCGGGGAGGCACGGATCCTCGGTTCCCGGGGGCGGATTGAAGGGACAGACCTCCTGGCACACATCGCAGCCGAAAAAGCAGTCCCTGGCCGCCTCAGCGGCATTGGCTCCCAGGGGGTCGCGACTCTCGATGGTGCGGTAGGAAAGACAGAGGCTCGCATCGAAGAGGCGGGGCCCTGAGAGGGCGCCGGATGGGCAGGCCTCTACGCAACGGTTGCACGATCCGCACTGGTCCTTTGGCGGGGTGCTGAGGGTCGGTGTCAAAGGGATGGTGGTGAGGATTTCGAGCAGAAAGACGTAGGATCCGTATCCGGGGACGATCAGGAGGTTGTTCTTGCCGATGAAGCCGACGCCCGCCCGCAAAGCGAAGCTCCGTTCCAGAATGGGTGCGGAATCTATGCAGATCCTGTTTCTGCTCCGAGGATCCCAGCTGCGAAGGAGATCCAAGAGGGGACGGGCGTGTTTTCTGAGGCGGTTATGATAATCGGGAAGGCGCGGTTCGGTGAAACGAGCCGCCTCGAAACTGTCCGTCGTCACCGGTTTGCGGGGTGAGTAGGGATAGGCCAGCGAGATGACGGTCCGGCATCCTTCGAGAAGTGCAGCAGGGTGACGGCGCAGCTCGGCGTGCTTCGCCATCCAATGCATGCCGGCATGGCGGTCCGCAGCGATCCACTCCAGAAAGGTATCGAGATACAGAGGCGCTTCCGCCGGCGAGAACCCCACGCCCAAAAAGCCGCGTTCCTTCGCTTTCCGTTCGAAAACGGCCCTGTCGGGTGGATTCGTGCTCGGCGAGCCTTCTCGCATCATGCGGATGTAAACGATCTCAGCGTGTTGAAAAACCTGCGGGACATAGCATAGGTCGACGAGGGGGCAGGTCCGGCTGCAGGGCCTGCGACCCATCGTCCGTTCGAAGACTGCGCCTTACAGATCGTAGGGCGTCAGGCTCTCGAAGCCGTCTTCCGTGACGACGACCGTCTGCTCGAACTGGGCCGAGAGCGAATGGTCACGTGTGACCGCGGTCCAATTGTCGTCCAGCACCTCGAGTTCCTTTCTCCCGAGATTGATCATCGGCTCCACGGTGAAGACCATACCCGGAATCAACACGATGCCCTCGCCTTTGCGTCCGTAATGGGGGATTTGCGGGGGTTCGTGGAATTCGAAGCCCACCCCGTGCCCGACGAATTCCCGGACCACGGAGCATCTTTGCGACTCGGCATATTGCTGAATCGCCCAGCCGATGTCACCGACCGTTTTTCCCGGTGCTACGGCGTCCAGCCCGAGTTTCAGACACTGTCTGGCGGTTTCGACGATCTTACGGGCATCGGGGCCGGGGGTCCCGACGTAGAAGGTCTTGCTGGTGTCGGCATAATAGCCGTTCAGGATCGGCGTCACGTCGACGTTGACGATGTCGCCGTCCTCCAGCGCCTGACTGCCGGGGATGCCGTGGCAGATGACCTCGTTGACCGATGTGCAGACGCTTTTCGGGAACCCGCGGTAATGGAGAGGGGCGGGTACGGCGCCCTGTGCGATCGTAAACTCGTGTACGATGGTGTTGATCTCATCGGTGGTCATGCCGATCTTGAGCTGCGATTCCACCAGGTCAAGGGTGGCGATCGCCACCTTCCCGGCGCGCCGGATCCCCTCGATGTCGATCGGTTCCTTGATCCGGATGTGATGGCGACTCCAATAGAGGTCCTTTTGACCACGCTGCCCGGCTTGTTCGCGCGGGAGGCAGCATTTCTTGTACTTGAGGCCGCTGCCGCAGGGGCAAGGATCGTTGCGGCCGACCTTGACGATCTTGTTTTTCATGCCGTGTCTCGATTTCTGCTCAGATTCAAAGCTGTCTGGTTCTTCCGGAGATGCCGGCTGGTGGTGTATCTCACCGGAAAAACCCTTGTCGTTGAGATGGGTCCGGACATCCGATATCCAGGAACCGCTCTTCGCTTCGATAGGACGGGGACTTCATCGATCGGCCGGTGCCAGAAGCGTCCGAACGGAAGCGGCGCCGGATGCTGCGGCACAGCGAGGCCATCCGGATGAAGGCCTCTCAGCCTCGATTGCGCCGCGAAAAACGGCTTCAAGGTGCACGCTGCGCCGCAGGGTTGCACCCTTTTTCGACCGCTGCAATCAGGGCTTCCAATTCGCCGGGATTCAGTTTATGGAGATAGATGAGGGGATCATCGACCGAAAGCCGCTGGTGCAGGAGGTCGATAAGACGCTGCTTTTCCGCTTCTTCAACGGCGGGTACCGGGTTTGGGGAGCCCTCGAGGCGCTCAGTCAGATCCTGGTTTTCCTCGGTGCAGTTTGCCAGATTTTCCATGAAGAGGTTGTTGACGTCCTCCAAGGCGGCGACGGTTTTTCGAAGGGTTTGGATCTCCTGCCGCAGCGCTGCACAGGGGTCCGGGGGGTCTTGGGGATCCTCCCCCCACACAGCCTGGGAGAGGAGAAAAACCGGTATCCATGCAGTCAACAACCCCAAAGAGTAGGGCATCGCAAAGAATCGCATCTTTCTATTCAGGCCTCCGAGCCAGGATAGATTCCTGGCTGCGCAATACAGCCACCATAGCAGATGATCGTATTGAAATCAACGCCGGTTTGAAGGATCGGGAGCGGCTGCACGGATGCGGGGCTCTGCGGCGGATGGTGCCGCCTGGCTTCGCCAGGCAGCCGGCGGACGCCCGGAGTCCGCAGGCTGCGCCGACGTAAAATATGCCGGTTTGGCGGATCAGCCGGGATGGGAGGGCGCCTTTCCCCACGGGGCGAATTTCACCAGCAGCAGCATCCCGGGGATGGCGAGGAGCGTGCAGACGATGAAGAAGCTCTCCCAGCCGAAAGCCTCGGCCATAAATCCCGTGGGGGCCGATGCCATGACGCGGGGAATGCCCATGAGGCTGCTCAGGAGGGCGTATTGGGTGGCTGTAAACCGGCGGTTGGTGATGCTGGCCATGAAGGCGGCATAGGCGGCGGTTCCCATTCCGCCTGAGAGATTCTCGAAGGCGATGACGCCTGAAAGGGCAGGGATGCTGGGCCCGATGCGCGCGAGGGCCGCGAACCCGGCGGTCGAAACGGCTTGGAGGACCCCGAAGACCCAAAGGGCGCGGTTTATCCCGAGGCGGAGCATGACGATGCCTCCCAGGAGCGCCCCCCCGATCGTTGCCCAGAAGCCGAAAAGCTTTACGACGGTGCCGATCTCGGTCTTGGTGAAGCCCAGGTCCAGGTAGAAGGGGGTTGTCATGGCGCTGGCCATCGTGTCGCCGATTTTGTAAAGAAGGATGAAAGCCAGTATCCACAAGGCCTGCGGGCGTCTGAAGTAATCCGTCAGCGGTTCCACAACCGCGTCACGCAGCGTGCGCGGGGTCCCCTCCAGGACCCGCGGTTCGCGGGCGCAGAGGGTCGTCAGGATCCCTGGAAGCATGCATGCGGCCATGATCAGGTAGACGGCCGTAAAAGAGAGGTGATCCGCGAGGATCAGGCCGCCGCCGGAGGCGAGGAGCATGCCGACCCGATATCCGTTGATGTAGAGAGAAGACCCGAGCCCGAGCTCCTCGTCCGAGAGATCCTCGCGCCGGTAGGCATCGATCACGATATCCTGGGAGGCGCTGAAAAAGGTCACCAGGAATGCGGCGAAGGCGACCATCCAGGGCATTTCAACCGGATCGGTAAAGCCGAGCCCCGCAATGGCGGCGGCCAGGGCGATCTGCGCGATCATGAGCCAGCCGCGCCGGCGGCCCAGGAACGGAGGCGTGAAGCGATCGAGGATCGGCGCCCACAGGAATTTGACCGTATACGGGATGCCGACCAGGGCCATGAGGCCGATGACCGAGAGATCGACCCCTTCCTCTTTCATCCATGCCTGGAGGACGGTGATGGTGAGTAGCAGGGGCAGGCCGCTCGAAAAGCCCATGATCAGGGCCACGAGCATGCGTCCGCTGAAAAGCGTGCGAAGGGTTGCAGGCATCGACCGGGTTCGATCTCCTCGGTTCACGTAGACAAGCGGCGGCCGGAAAAAGGGGCCGGACTGCGCCGCGCCGCTTTTGGAAGCCACCCTGCCACAAAAGCCGGCGTTTTGGAAGGGAATAGCGCGGGCTTTTTCGCCGGGGCGCGAACGAGCGCCCGTTTGAGGGCAGCGTCATGGAGGACATTCGCACCAAGCCGTTTTTGGATCCGGAAGACGTCCTGTCGCTCGGCTTCATCCGAAACCCGCCGGTCTACGTTTTCAGACGGTACCCCAGGGCCGGGCTGCGCTCCCATATTCTGGCGGTGCTCGATCCGGTGGATGTCCGGCGCGAGAGGGAGGGGCTTGTGCAGGACGGCGTGAGGGTTTTTCCCAAGGCGAAGCCCCTGAAGATCCTGCGGATATTCAGGACTCGGTTTCCCGGGCTCCGGGAGGCCGAAGAAGAGATTGCGGGCGTGAAGCAGGTGATCCGGTTCCTGGGTCCGGAGTGTCTGGCCCTTTCGGAAGAATTCCTGGTCAGTTGCCGCTTCGAAGGCACTCCGGAGATTCTGCTGTGCGGCCTGCAGGAGTATGTGGAAGGAGCGGTGCTCGACCCCTGGGCCGAACTCTCCGATCAACGGTTGCAGAACCTTGTGCGGCTGATCACGCGTGAGACCGAGCGGACGGATGGGGTCCCGGTAGAAGGCATTCAGGTCGAGGCCGTAAAAGAAAAGGCGCGGATCTTCGTCGCAAGGACTAGGCGGCTTGCCGCCGAGGCCGCCCTGTTCCCCGATCTGTCGGGTGTGGGCAATCTGCTCGTCGATAGGTCAGGCGCGGTCCGCCTGGTGGATATCAACAACATCTCGAGGCGCCCCCCTGAGGGGGTGGTGCCCCTGGATGACCAGGGTTATCCCGTCTGGGACAAGTCGATCGAGGCCCTCTTCAGGATCGAGCAGTGGGCTGCCGGCCGGGCGCCCTCGATGGACGCGGAGCCGTATCTTTACCTGGCCGATCCGGATCGCCGACGGAGAGTCCATGAGCTCGAAAGACGCTTCACCGAGGGGCGGGACGGGGGTTTGTCGACCTATGGGCACGCCGGCCTTCCGGTCACCGTCCCTTGAACTGGGGTTTGCGCTTCTCGAGGAAGGCGCTCAGACCTTCATGCAGGTCTTCGGATCGGTAAAGATCGGCGTACAGGGAGGCGGCGAAGGCATCGGTTTCGGCGCGCGTGAGATCGAAGGCGCGGTTGAGGATAGTCTTGGCCGCGCTGACGGCCAGGGCAGCGGGGGAAACGGCGTCAGCCAGTTCGAATGCTCGCTGCAGGAGATGGTCCCGGGGGATGATTTCACTGACAAGCCCTGCTTCGAGGGACTCCCGCGCATCCAGGAGCCGGCCGGTATAGACCATTTCTTTGGCCTTGGCAGGGCCCACCAGGCGAGGCAGGCGGAAAAGGGCCCCGTAGGCCGGGATGAGCCCCAGACGAAGTTCCGGTTGACCGAAACGGGCCTCCGGTGCACAGATCCGCATATCGCATGCCAGGGCGAGTTCACATCCCCCGCCGAGGGCCCAGCCGTTGACGGCCGCAATGATGGGAACGCGCATTTCTTCCATAAAGGCGAAGAGCGCGCAGCCCTCTTCTGCTGCAGCCTGCGCATCCGCAGGGGTGTAGCTCTGCATGGCGGCGATGTCGGCGCCTGCCGCAAAGGCCTCGCCGGCGCCGGTGACGACGACTGCACGGATTTGCCGGCTAGCCTCGATACGCTCCAGTTGCTCCCGAAGTTCGGCGCGCAGTCGGGCATTCAGTGCATTGCGCTTGTCCGGACGGTTCAGGGTGAGGACCGCGGTCTGCGCGCGAATTTCCATCATAACAGTGGGCATGGGTCTTCCTCGATACCGGGGTCAGCCGGCGGGTCTAGGGTGTTTGGAGGGTTTTCGCCGATCCCCTTCGGCATATTACCCCTCGACGCCCGCGCCTGCAAGCCCGGGGGCGGAGAACCCGCCTCGGTTCCATCCGGAAAGGAGGATCCCATACGGCCGGGTTTTTCCATCCGGACCAGGAAATCTCCCGTCGAGCTTCGGTGATGCAGTACAAGTGGATCTATGCTATCATCAATGACATCGATGTGATCATGACGCTTAAATTCCACTCAAACCAAGGAGGGTCATCATGAGCTACACGAAAGAGGATCTCAAACAAAAGCTTTTGCAGATGTATCCCGAGATCGCCAAATACGGCCTGTCCATGGATCTCGTAATGGACGAGGGCAAAGACGCCTGGGTGGTGACTTTTCAGAAGGGGCCTCATCAGCGGCATGCCTTCCTGAACCGGAAGGATGCCGATTCGTGCATGGAGGGAAACGTCTGCATCTACCTTGGTGTGTTGATCGGTCAGTACGTACGGGATCTGGAAGAGGAAATGGGCGGCCGGTGAGCGGGGGGGTCGTCTGCCGTCCGCACACCGCGGTGTTTCGCTTTCAGGCGGAGGGAGCGGGGTGCTGATCGGCCGCCGGTTGGTCGAAAAAGAACTCGTGACGGCCGGCTCCCACGAGCGTTTGAATCTCCCCCAGGAGTTCGGGGCAGGGCTGAACCCGGAAGCGCTCGTGGGCGGCGATCCGTATCTCGCCGCCCTCTGGCGAGGTGACCGCGAAGAGCAGGCGGCAGCTCCCGGGGTAGCGGAAAACGATGTTGCGCAAGTCCTCGATCAACGGGCGGCTGATCTCCTTTTCGGCCAGACGGATGGCCATAGCCTTGACGCACCGCTGCCGGGCGGCGCTGAGGGCCTCGATCTCCTGAGCGATGATCTTTGTGGAGCTTTCGCCGATCTCCACCGGTCCGCAGACCAGGATGGGATCGTCCCCTTTCAAGAGGGCGCTGCAGCGGGCGAAGGGCTCCGGGAAGAGCACGACCTCCATGGAGCCGGTCAGATCTTCGAGTTGGAAGACAGCCATCCTGTCGCCTTTCTTGGTGCGTTTCAACTTGAGCTCCCCGACGACGCCGGCGATTTTGACCAGGGATTTATCTTCCTTCGTTGAAAGCTCCTGCACGGTGCAGTCGGCGACCCTGCCCGCCACCTGTTGAAAGCGGTCCAGGGGATGGCCGGTGATATAGAATCCGAGGGCTTCCTTTTCGCGGGCCAATCTCTCTTTTTCGGGCCATTCGTCGATCTCGGGAAGCTCCACGAGGCTCGACGGACCGCCGTTCTGTGTCTCGATGGCAGCGAAGATGCTGAGCTGGTTCGGATCGCTGTGTTTGCCGCAGCGCTTGAGGACATCCTCGAGCCCCGCGAAAAGCCTCGAACGGAACTGGCCGGTAAAGTCGAACGCCCCGCATTGAATCAAGCATTCGATTACCCGCTTCGAGACTTTGCTGCTTTCCACGCGGCGGCAGAAGTCGAAAAGATCGGCGAAGGGGCCGCTGTTCCTCCTTTCTTCGATGACGACCTCGATCGCCTTGAGGCCCACATTCTTGACCGCTGCGAGACCGAAGCGGATTTTACCGTCGATCACCGAAAAATCCGCCTGGCTCTCATTGATATCGGGGGGCAGGATCCGGATCCCCATCTCGCGGCACTCGGCGATGTTCTTGATGGTCTTGTCCTGGTTCCCCATGTCCTGGGTCAGAAGGGCGGCCATGAACTCCACCGGAAAATGCGCCTTCAGGTAGGCCGTCTGGTAGGCGATCAGGGCGTAGGCGGCTGAGTGGGATTTGTTGAAGCCGTAGCCGCCGAACTTCTCGATCAGATTGAAGAGGTTTTCTGCCTTGGCCGGATCCACCCCGTTCTTGGCTGCGCCTTCGGTAAAGCGGTTCTGGTGCTGCGCCATGACCTCGACCTTTTTCTTGCCGATGGCCTTGCGCAGTTCATCCGCCTCGGCGAGGCTGTAGTCGGCGAGCACCTGGGCGATCTTCATCACCTGTTCCTGATACAGGATCACCCCGTAGGTCTCCTTCAGGATCGGCTCGAGCTGAGGAAGCGGGTATCGGATCCTGGTGTGGCCGTGCTTCCCGTTGATGAAATCCTCGACCATGTTGCTTCCCAATGGCCCCGGCCGATAGAGGGCCACCAGGGCCACCATGTCCTCGAAAACGCCGGGTTTGAGGCGCCGCAGCAGCTCCTTCATACCGGAGCTTTCCAGCTGGAAGACCCCCGTCGTCTTCCCCTCGCAGCAGAGCTGATAACTCGCCGGGTCGTCCAGGGGGATCTTTTCCAGATCCAGCTCTCTGCCGGTGGTTTGCTGGATCAGATCCAGGGCCTGCCGGATCACGGTCAAGGTCTTCAGACCCAGAAAATCGAACTTGATCAGCCCGAGCTGCTCGATCCGGTCCATGGTAAACTGGGTCATGATTTCGTCCCGCGCCCCTTTGAAAAGCGGCAGGTACTCGACGAGGGGCCGGTCGGAGATCACGACACCGGAGGCGTGCGTCGAGGCGTGGCGGGAGAGTCCTTCGAGCGAACGGGAGATGGTCAGGAGCTTGCGGACAGCAGGGTCGCTCTGCTCCAGTTTACGAAGCTCGGGCTCTTCCGCAAGGGCCTGTTCGAGCGTTACGCGCGGGCCTTCCGGCACGAGCTTGGCGATGCGGTCGACGTCTTTGAGGGGGATGTTGAGGCTGCGCCCGACGTCGCGGATTGCCGCGCGGGCCTTCATGGTCCCGAAGGTAATGATCTGTCCGACGCTGTCCCGGCCGTACTTTTCGGTGACGTACTGAATGACCTCTTCACGGCCGTTGATGCAGAAATCGATGTCGATATCAGGCATGCTGATGCGCTGCGGATTGAGAAAGCGCTCGAAGAGCAGGCCGTAGCGGATCGGGTCGATATTCGTGATCCGCAGGCAGTAGGCGGCCAGAGACCCGGCGGCCGATCCACGGCCGGGACCGACCGGGATCTGCTTCCTGCGGGCATATTCGATGAAATCGGCGACGATCAGGAAATAGCCGGAAAAACCCATCTTCTTGATGACGCCGAGTTCATAGTCGAGCCTTTCGCGGTAGGTTCCGATCAGGTCGGCGGAAGGGGCGCGGCCTTCGGCTTCGAACTCCTCGAAGCGGGACTCCAGACCCTTTTCGGCGTCTTCGGTCAATCGCTCTTCGAGGCTTTGTCCTTCGGGGAGGTGAAAGACAGGGTACTTGTAGCGGCCAAGCTCCAGCTCGAAGTTGCAGCGCTCGGCGATCCCGGCAGTGTGGGCCAGGGCGTCCTCGAAGTCCGGCAGATCCGCGGCCATTTCCTCCTGGGATTTGAAGTAGAACTCGTCGGAGGGGAAGCGCATGCGCTTTTCATCCTCGAGCGTTTTGCCGGTCTGGATGCACAGGAGCACGTCATGGGCCTCGGCATCGGCCCGGTTGAGGTAGTGGCAATCGTTCGTCGCCGCCAGAGGCAGGGACAGGCCGCCGGAGAGCTCTCTGAGGGCGCGGTTCAAGGCGATCTGTTCGGGCATGCGATTCGCCTGGACCTCCAGGAAAAACCGGTCGTGATCGAAGATCGCCGCCAATTCCAATGCCTTTTCACGGGCCGCCTCCATCCTGCCCTGCTGGATGAGGTGGGGAACGACGCCTTTGAGGCACGCCGACAGGGCGATGAGCCCCTTATTATGCTCCTTCAGGAGCGCCATATCCACGCGGGGGTGGTAGTAAAAGCCTTCGAGGTGGCCGAGTGTCACCAGGCGGCACAGGTTGCGATACCCTTCCAGATTCATGACGAGCAGGATCAGGTGGTACGCGTTCGGGCTGCCATCCGGGGCCGGAGAGCGGTCGCGCCGGTCGCCCGGGGCGAGGTAGACCTCGCATCCGATAATGGGCTTGATGCCGGCTTTGGCTGCCTGCTGCGAGAACTGGACGGTTCCGAACATGTTCCCGTGATCGGTCACCGCTACAGCGTTCATCCCGAGCGTCGAAGCCTTGTCGAGCATCTGTCCGATCCGGATGGCCCCGTCGAGCAGGCTGAATTCGGTGTGTACATGGAGATGGACGAAGGGGTTTGGGGCTGTCACGATTCCTCCGAATGGATACCACAATGACCGCGATGCGATTGTTCGTGCCGGTCCTTCTGCGCCCTGGGCTACAACTTTTGTCGTCCGGCGGCAGCCAGGGAGCGGGGTCTGCGGGTCATGGGCAGGTCTCCGTCCCCTGAGAGAAGGACTTTACGATCCGGCCTCAAGAGCGGCTTTTATGGCCTTCGCGGCCATTTTATGATACGGTATAGATGTGCCTTCAGCAAGGCCCTTTTCAAATCGATCCGCTTCCTTTGATAATGACGACTCCGCAGGCGAAGCCGGCTGCCGCCGGGCCCTGCCGTCCTTTCTTCATCTGCAGGTGCTGTGCATCGTGCCCTGTTTTGGTATCTTTCGGCGCTGCCGATTCCCGGTCCCGGTTCGTTGTCCATCTCGGCTCGGTTGCCTGGGTGCCGGGGTTTCGGCTCCGGAAAGGATGGTTTTTGCGCCTATCAGGTGCCTGTTCGATTGAATCCCTGCGGGGCGGGCCCTGGATGCGTGGCAGGCTGCACCTGATCGGCCGCAACGATTTCAGGGCGGATTTCGCTTCCTTGGCCGCCTGAGCGGGCTCAGGCAGCATCCTTGGGTACGGCCGCGATTTGGCTGTGGTCGAGGAGGCAGGCCTTTGTGCAAAAATGGTCGGACAAGGCCTTCCGCCGGCTGATATGCTTGTTTACAACCGGATTTTAGAGGGGCGTATAATGAAGCATCATGAGCGACTTCAGAAGGACATAGCCCGTTTGAAGGAAAAACTCGTTCAGGCCAACAGCGAGATCAGGCAGCTCAGAAAGTCCCTCGATGCGGCAAACGGTCTTCTGGAGGCTGTCCCTGTCGCCGTTGCAGTGGTGCAAGACGGGAAGATCGTTATAAACAACAAGGCGGCGGAGGCAGGTCTCGGCGTGGACTCTGGCCAGCTTCAGGGCCTGTCCTTCATGGACTTCGTGCATCCGGACTGCGCGAAGGAAGTCAGCGCCATCCACCACAAGCGATCGATAGGCAAGGTGGCGCCGGACCGCTATCGTGCCGATCTGGTCGACAAGAATGGCCGGCGCGTCTTGTGCGAGGTCTTCGTGCGGAAGATCCTTCACACGGGGCGGCGGGCCTTTCTTCTGGGCGTCATCGAGTGCGGGGAACGGGCCTTGAGTGAAGCCGAGCTTCTGCGCGCTGAGAGGGTTGGAGGGGCCCTGGATCTCGCCAGGGTGGTGACGTCTGAAGCGGGTCCGCTTGTGGAGATGCTTCTCGATGAAATAGGCCAAGCTTCCGGGGGCGGCGCACAGTCCGACCGCTCACAGGGTTCTGCCCCGGAGCCCCTGAGGCGGGGAGTGCAGGTCCTGCGACAGGTCGAGAAGTTTTCTCGCGCTGCGGCGGTCGGCGGAGAGAAGCATCCTCGGGCCTTGAAGAATCTGGTCCAGGAGGCACTTGAAGAGGCGTGTATCGACTGGCGCCGGCGCACCGGCTCCGAAAACGGGGGGCCGAAGATCCAAACGCATCTGCGGACGGATGTCCATGTGCAGGGGAATGGGGCGCATCTGAAAGAGGCCTTCGCCGCGGTCATCGAAAACGCCCTCGAAGCGGTGGGTAAAAGTGGAGAAGTTCATGTTTCCATGGAGGAGAATCTTGGTCATGCCTGGGTCTATGTACTGGACAACGGGCCGGGGATGAGCGAAACGGTGAGGCAGAGGGTTTTCGAGCCCTTTTTTACGACGAGGGATGGCGGCCGCCTCGGTATGGGCCTTCCGTTGGCCTCTAGCGTGTTCAATCGACACGGGGGGGCCATTGAACTGGTCAGCCCGCCCGGCGGGGGAACCCAGGTCGTGATGCAGTTGCCCGCAGTGGCCGCGCCCAGGACGGTGGGGGCCCGTGCATGCTCCAGCAGGCTGAAAGGGCAAGAGGTGCTGGTGTGCTCGGACGACGCGATGATCAGACGCCTTCTCTGTGAGGTTTTGAATGACAAGGGATGCCGGGTGAGGGAGGCCTCCCGTCTTCAACAGGTGCTGAGGGCGCCCCGCAGAGGGCGCTACGACATGCTGGTGATGGATGCAGACAATAAGGAATGGGACCCTGCGATCCTTCTGCCCAGGCTTCGTAAAAAGAATCTCGGGACGTTGCTGGTGGTGCTCAAGACGAAGGGCCGTCAGCCGGGACAGGCACGTATGAAGGAGTTGGGAGCGGATTTGATTGCCTTCAAACCGCTGCATCTGGACGGGCTGATGCGTGCCATCAGCACGTCGCTGGGCCGGGAGGACAAGCAGCTTTGAGCGGCATGTCTGCAGATCGAAAGGGTGCCCCGCTCGCTGAGAAAATGCGCCCCGCCGCTTTGGAGGAGATGGTGGGGCAGGGGCATCTCCTGGGCCCGGACAGGCCTCTGGCAAGGGCCCTGGAATCCGGGCGTATCAGTTCGGTCATCCTCTGGGGGCCTCCCGGTAGCGGCAAGACGACGCTCGCGAGACTCATGGAGCGGTACAGCCGATTGCCATTCCGTTCATTTTCGGCGGTCACCTCCGGCGTCAAGGAACTGCGTGAGGTCGTGGAGGCGGCTCAGAAGGAAAAGGAGCGCAGCGGCAGGGCTACGCTTCTTTTTGTGGACGAGATCCACCGCTTGAACAAGGCTCAGCAGGACGCCTTTCTCCCCCACCTGGAAAACGGCCTGATCGTCCTGGTCGGGGCGACGACCGAGAATCCTTCTTTCGAAGTGATCGCCCCGCTTCTTTCAAGGGCGCGGGTGATGACGCTGAAGCCCTTGTCGGATCAGGATATCCGGAGACTCTTGGAACGTGCGCTGGCAGATGGGGAGAAGGGGCTCGGGGAAATGGGGTTGCAATTGACCCCGGAGGCGCTCGATTTTCTGGTGAGTCTTTCGCAGGGCGATGCCCGTGTGGCCCTGAACGATCTCGAGGCGGCCGCCGATTACCACCTGGCCGGTCCTGAACCTGATAAGCCCCTGGGGACCGAGGAATTGGAACAGGCCCTCAGCCGGAAGGCGTTGGCATACGACAAGGCCGGGGAGGAGCACTACAACCTGATCTCCGCTTTTCACAAGAGTCTGAGGGGAGGGGATGCCCAGGCGGCGGTCTATTGGCTGTACCGGATGCTTGAAGCGGGCGAGGACGCCCTGTTCATCGCCCGCCGCATGATCCGCTTCGCATCGGAGGACGTCGGGCTCGCTGACCCGCAGGCTCTGCCGGCCGCATTGGCTGCGTTCGAGGCGTGGGAGAAGGTCGGCCCGCCCGAGGCGCGGCTGGCGCTGATGCAGGCCGCCGTCTATCTGGCTGCAGCGCCGAAGAGCAATGCCCTCTATATGGCCGAGAAGCGGGTTCGTGCTGCGATCGAGCAGCATGGAGCGCTTTCGGTTCCCCTGCATATCCGCAACGCCCCGACCCGTCTGATGAAGGAACTCGGCTACGGGAAGGGCTACCTGTATCCCCACGACTACCCCGGTGCCCTGGTCGCCCAGACCTATCTGCCGGACAAGCTCATGGAGGCGGTCTTTTACACCCCTGCGCAGCGGGGGTTCGAACGGGAGGTCGACCGGCGCCTCGCTTCCTTCAAAAGACTCCTCAAGAAGAAGGAGGAGGCGTGAGGCCGTGCCTGTCGCCAGGGGGGGCGGGGTTCCCTTCTGCCGGGGTGCTGCCGCGTCTGAGACGAAGCCTGCTGGCGTGGTACCGGGCCAACGGGCGCGACCTGCCTTGGAGGCACACGAAGGATCCCTACCGCATCTGGCTCTCGGAGATCATGCTGCAGCAGACCCAGGTCCACACGGTAATCCCCTATTACCAAAAATTCATCGAGCGGTTTCCCGACTGCCGGGCCTTGGCGAAGGCCCCCCGGGATGCGGTCCTCAAGGCGTGGGAGAATCTAGGCTACTACTCCCGCGCCCGCGCACTGCACGAGGCTGCGAATCGCATCTGCCAAATGTACGACGGGAGATTGCCCGAGGACAGGGCGGCCCTGATGGCCCTTCCGGGTATCGGCCCCTATACGGCCGGTGCGATCCTGAGCATCGCTTTCGGACAGCCGGTTCCGGCGATCGACGGCAATGTGCGGCGCATCCTGTGCCGGCTTGGGTGTATCAGACAGCCGCCGGGACAACGAGAGGCGCGGAAGGCCATCGAATCGGCGGCGGCAGCCTTGGTGCCAACGGGGGACCCCGGTGCCTTCAATCAGGCCCTGATGGACCTCGGCGCGGCCGTCTGCACCCCCAGGCGTCCGGAATGCGCTTTCTGCCCCGTCGAAGAGCATTGTCTTGCACGGCGAGAGGGCCTGGAGGCGGATCTGCCGACTGCGGCGAGGGTTCGCAGGACCCCGATCCGCAAGATGGCCTTGGGGGTGGTCAGCAATGCCGAGGGCGCCCTCCTGATGTTGAAGCGCCCCGGGAAAGGATTGCTGGGCGGTTTGTGGCGCTTCCCAGGATGGGAGGCTGCGCCGGGCGAATCCGACAGGGAGGCGCTCCGGCGGGGGATGAAGGCGGATCTTGGCCTGGCCGTGCCGGAGGCGGAATTTTTCGGGGAGGTCTCCCATGCCTATACCCATTTCAGCTTGAAAGTCCGCCTCTTCAGGTGGATGTGGGATCCGTCCCAGGGAATGCCGGGTGACGGGATCGAGTGGCGTTGGGCGGCAGGGGCCGGGCTGGCGGAACTCCCGGTCTCGAAACTGGAAAGGAAGATCCTGGCCGCGGCTTTCCCTGGGGGCTCTGAACCACACCTTGAATAAGCCGCTGTTCAGAGGTCTGGGAAAAACATCCAGAGGCTGGGCCTGCAGAGCTCCACAGCGTTGCCTGTCGAGAATGTGATTGACAAAAGCCGAAGGATGTGAAATCTCCCTGAGCGGTCGCAGGGAATCCTGGTTCCGGGTGGCTATTCACTGGCTGCGCCTCGGGCTCGACAACCGTGCTCGAGCGGAAAGGGATCGGACGAAGGGAGAGAGGAGCATCCCTGGACCTCTGCGAGGAATCTCTGCCGAAGGGGTTTGTGTTCGGCCGGCCTGCCGGTTTGAGCTGAGCGGGCCGGTGTTTCCTTTTTGGGATGCATGCGTCGAGAGGATTTGAATCATGGGGAAACGAATAGAAGTGTCTCAGGTGATCGTGGGTGTCAGAGGAGGGGGCGACATTGCCTCCGGCGTGGCGTACCGTCTTCATCAGTGCGGCTTCAAAATTTTCGTGACGGAGATTGCGCAGCCGTTGACGGTCAGGCGTACAGTTTCCTTTTCCGAGGCTGTATACGACGGCAGGACGGTGGTCGAAGGGATCGAGGCCGTCCGAGTGGAGGACCCCGATGCGGCGCCAGGCCTTTGGCGGGAGCGTAGGCTGCCTGTGTACGTGGACCCCGCTTTCGAGATAGGCGGCCGCTTGAAGCCCGATGTCATGGTGGATGCCATTCTGGCTAAAAAGAACACGGGGAGCAGCCTGTCGATGGCTCCCCTCTGCATTGCCCTGGGCCCTGGATTCGAGGCAGGGAAGGATGCCCACTACGTTATCGAGACGAACCGTGGACATTTTCTGGGCCGTGTCATCACCGCCGGGGGGGCGCAGGCTGATACAGGCGTTCCGGGGGCGGTCGAGGGGGTGACGCGGGACCGGGTCCTGCGGGCGCCGAAGGACGGGATATGGAAGGCCGAAAGCGAGATCGGCCGCATGGTCGACTCGGGGGAGCGCATAGGCGAGGTTGATGGTGTACCCGTTCCCGCCTTGGTCAAGGGCGTCTTGCGGGGGATGATTCATGACGGGATCCCTGTGAAGGATGGGATGAAGATCGGCGACATCGACCCTCGAGGCCATGTCGAACACTGCTTCACCATATCCGAAAAGGCCCTGGCTGTCGGCGGCGGTGTGCTGGAGGCGATCCTCAGGGTTTTCGCCGCTTGAGAGGGTCCAGTCAGGGCTGTCCATACATCCTTCGGGTGCTCAGTCGCACCGGTTCGCGGCGGGTCCCGGTTTCTTCACACACTTCGCGTGTTCCGTCCCGCCCCTGTGGAGCGGGTCCGCATGTGGCCAAAATCGATGAAATCGAGCTCTTGCGTGGAGGCGACCTGGTGGTTGTCGCACAAGCAAACGTGCAGATTGACGCCGGGATTGGCCAAAAAGACCATTCCCGGTTGGAAATGAGTCTCAGAGCACAATACGGTGCTTGACAAGCCATAAATGGTGGTTAGCTTCTTCGCGGGAATTTTGCAGGTGGCGTCGAATTCCTTTTCCGTCTAAAAGGGCCCAGGTGTTTCAGTGGGTTTCAATCCAGCAGGAAGGCGGCTCAGCCTTCAGAACTTTTTACCTGAGGAGGTTTTTTGCGCATGAAGATCAGACCGTTGAATGATCGCGTGGTGGTGCTTCGCATCGAAGAAGAGGAGAAGACACCGGGCGGCCTCATTATCCCGGACACGGCCAAAGAGAAGCCCCAGGAGGGCCGGGTGATCGCGGTCGGCGTTGGGAAACTGAACGACAAAGCCGAGAGGATCCCGATGGAGGTCAAGGAAAACGACCGTGTCTTGTTCAGCAAGTATGCGGGCAATGAGATCAAGATCGATGGTGTGGAACATTTGATCATGCGTGAGGATGACATTTTGGCGATTGTGGAAGCGTGAGGAGGAATGGAGCAATGGCCGGTAAAGATATCAAATACAGTGCAGTTGCCAGGGAGAAGATCCTGAAGGGCGTCGACACCCTCGCCAATGCGGTAAAGGTTACATTGGGTCCGAAGGGGAGGAATGTGCTGATCGAGAAGTCCTGGGGCGCTCCGAAGATCACCAAGGACGGTGTGACGGTTGCAAAGGAGATCGATCTCGAAGACAAGTTCGAAAACATGGGCGCTCAGATGGTCAGGGAGGTCGCCTCGAAGACCTCGGACGTTGCCGGGGACGGAACAACCACGGCCACGATCCTCGCCCAGGCCATCTTTCGTGAAGGGTCCAAACTGGTGGCGGCAGGCGCCAACCCCATGGCGGTCAAGCGCGGGATCGACAGGGCTGTGGAGCTGGTGGTGGCGGAGTTGAAAAAGATCTCCAATCCCACGAAAGAGAAGAAGGAAATCGCGCAGGTCGGAACGATCTCCGCCAATAATGACAAGACTATTGGAAACATCATTTCCGAGGCCATGGAGAAGGTCGGTAAAGAAGGGGTGATTACGGTCGAAGAGGCCAAGAGCATGGAAACCACCCTGGAGATCGTCGAGGGGATGCAGTTCGACCGTGGATATGTCAGCCCCTATTTTGTGACCGATCCTGAGAAAATGGAGGTCCATCTCGATGAGCCCTTCATCCTGCTCAGCGAGAAAAAGATCAGCAGTATGAAGGATCTGGTTCCGATCCTGGAGCAGATCGCCCGGATGAACAAACCCCTGTTGATCCTTGCGGAGGATGTGGAGGGTGAAGCCCTTGCGACTCTGGTGGTCAACAAGCTGCGCGGGACCCTGCAGTGCGCGGCCGTAAAGGCCCCCGGCTTCGGAGACCGCCGCAAAGCCATGCTGCAGGATATCGCGATTCTGACCGGTGGTCAGGTCATCAGCGAGGACCTCGGCATCAAACTCGAAAACATCACGGTCCAGGATCTGGGCACGGCCAAGCGGATCTCGGTGAACAAAGACAACACCACCATCGTCGACGGCGGCGGAAGCCGTGAAGCGCTGGATGGACGGGTCAAGCAGATTCGGGCTCAGATCGACGAGACCACGAGCGATTATGACCGGGAAAAGCTTCAGGAGCGCCTCGCCAAGCTGATCGGCGGCGTGGCGGTCATCAGCGTGGGAGCTGCGACCGAGACCGAGATGAAGGAACGCAAGGATCGTGTCGAAGACGCATTGAACGCCACCCGCGCGGCGGTCGAAGAAGGCATCGTTCCCGGGGGCGGCGTGGCCTTCGCTCGGGTGGTCAAAGCGCTGGAAGATGCGCATTTTGAAGACGATGAAGAGCTGGGCTTGGATCTTGTCAAGCGCGCGCTTGAAGAGCCGGTGCGGCAGATCGCAAACAACGCGGGCTTCGAAGGGTCGGTCGTGATTCAAAAGGTGCTTGAAGGAAGCGGCGCCTATGGGTTCAATGCCGATACGGGCGTTTACGAGGATCTGATTGGGGCCGGTGTCATCGATCCCACTAAAGTCACTCGTTTTGCATTGCAGAATGCTGCTTCAGTGGCAGGCTTGCTCATGACCACGGAGGCTATGGTTGCTGAAAAACCGGCCAAGAAAAAACCGGCGGCCCCGTCCATGCCCCCGGATGATGATATGTACTGATAAGTGAATCCCCCTCCGGAAAAATAGTCCGGCAGCCTCTGTTCCGGAATAATCGGGGCTCCCGAGTTGCAGACAAGAGCCGCACGGTTTTAAAACCGTGCGGCTCTTCGATTATGGCACCCTGAAACGATGCCGGCCTATGGGTTGACCATGTGGATGGTGCGCTGAGGAAAGGGAATTTCAATGTCGTTTTGATCGAATGCCTTCTTGACGGCATGGGTGAAATCGAATTTTACATCCCAATAGTCGGCCTTCTTGACCCATGGACGTACAAAGAGGTTCACGCTGGAATCGGCCAGCTCCGCGACTACGATCTGCAGCTCGGGCTCAGGCAGGATCCGGGGGTCTTTCTTGATGAGGTCCTGAAGCACCTCGATGGCCTTTTCAATGGAGGATCCATAACCGATGCCGACGACCATATCTAGGCGGCGTATATCGTATGCCGAAAAGTTTTTGATGGTATCGGCGAAGATCTTGCTGTTGGGGACGATGATTTTGATGTTGTCGGGAGTCACGAGCGTGGTGGTGAATAGATGGATCTCCTTTACACTGCCGCTTACTCCGGCGGCATCGATGTAGTCGTCGGTCTTGAATGGGCGTAGGACCAGTAAAAGAAAACCGGCCGCGAAGTTTGCAAGGGAGCCTTGCAGCGCAAGGCCGACGGCCAGGCCTGCGGCGCCCAGGACGGCGATGAATGAGGTGGTCTGAACGCCGAATTTGGCGAGGGCGGCCAATACGGCAAAAACGAGGACCAACGCATACGCCAGACCGGCGACAAACGAGATCACCGAGGCATCGGTGTTGGACTTGCGAAGGACTCTGGTGACGATCCTTCGGGCGATTCCGGCGCCGATCTTACCGAGGATCAGAATGATAAGGGCGCCGATTACATTGATGCCGTAAGTGGTTAGATAATGCATGACAACTTGAAGAGAATCCTGCATGGACGACTCCTTTCCAGCCCGAATGGTTCAGGCTTGAGGCAGGTTGAAAAAGCGGCAGACTGCCGGGTTCTTCCTTTACCCTGCAGCCGCTTCGGGGCCGGGTCGATCGGCTGGACTTGGCAAATCATTTGGTTACCTACGGAAACGGGCTTCTTGCCTTATCTCTACTAGGTCGACCTGCGCGTTTGCTTGCGCGGCGGCCACCAGATCGCCTCCGCGCACCCGATGGATTTCCTTGATCTTGGCCAAATCGGGACCCTCCCCGCAGGGGTGGGACTGAGCACACGAAGGGTGTGAAGAAACCGGGACCCGCCGCGCAGCGGTGGGACTGAGCACCCGAAGGGTGTAAAGAAAAGTGCTGATGTCCGGCCCGAAAACGATTTCGTTCTCGAAGCCTTATTTCCGCATGGACACTCGTTAAAGTAACGGGGAAATGCAGCCAGGATGCCGGCGTCGAAACAGGCCGGTTTGAGTGACAGGGAGATCAAATAGAAACAACCAGCCGATCCGAACGGAAACCCCTTCCTTGAAGGGGCCGCCGTTCGGATCTTTGCTGGTTCAGGTTTAGTTTAAGCTGAGGACGATCTAGAAGACAGGCGACAACTCGACGCGCCGATTCTTTGCCCTGCCGGCCGGATTATCCTTGCCGTCGATCTTGTTCGGGGCGATCGGCTTGGACTCGCCGTAGGCCTTGGTGGTCAGACGACCCGAAACAATGCCGGCCTTCTCGAGGTATTTCTTGACGGAGTTGGCTCGTCTCTGGGAGAGGCCCATGTTGTACTGGTCGGTGCCGATGCTGTCCGTATGTCCGTCCAGCTGGATCATGACGTTGGGATTGAGTTTGAGGACGCGTACGACATCGTCGAGGACACCCTGGTACTGAGGCTTGACGGTGTCTTTGTCGAAGTCGAAGAGGACGTTCGGAATGACCCAGCAGCCTCTCTCATCCACCTTGGCCCCCTTGGGGGTGCCCGGGCACTGATCGATATCGTCGGGCACGCCGTCGCCGTCGCTGTCAAGTTTTCCAACAGCCTTCGGTTTTGCGGCAGCCTTGGTCAGGAAGACCTTTTCGACGAAAGCGGCCATCTCGGCGCCGCCCATGATGTCCTTGGCGTTGGTCGCAAATCCGCAATTCCCGGCCTTGGCGACTTCATCGAGGACGGCCTTGCCGGTTTTGCTGTCGCCGATCTGAACCGTGTAGATGCAGAGCCCGGGGAATTCCTTCTTGAGGGCTTCGGCCGCAGGAACGGCCTTGTCGGTGGCTTCGCCGTCGCTGAAGATGATCATGGCGGTTGGGCCCTGCATGGCCTTCAACTCAGCAGCGGAGGCCTCCATCGCTTCTCCCAGGGGAGTGTTGCCGCCGGTGCAGGTGATCTTGGCGATCGCTTTGGCCATGTCGGCGCTCACGTAAGGAGCCGGTCCGTAGATGACGGAGGTTGGGTCCCCCGGGATGCAGCTGCCCTGCCCGAAGGTGCGCAGCGCTCCGTTGAGCTTGATGGCGGGGATCGTCTGGTTCATGCGGTTGACTGTTTCCCGCGCGAGATCCAGCTTCTTGTGCCCCTGGCACTTGTCTGACATGGAGGTGGAGCCGTCGAAGACCACGATGAAATTGTCAACGCTTTGGGTGTAATCCCCCGATTTGACTTTGGGGTTCAGATCATACGCCTGGAAAGGCGTCAGGGGTTGGGGCGCTGTCGCACACCCAACAAAGAAAGCCCCTACCGCAATCAAAAGAAACGCCATGAAAAAAGATCTACGCATCACCACTACCTCCTGAAAAATGTTTTTGGTCCAAAAGCTTAAACCCAAACCTCTACTGCAGATCCGTTCAGGTACAACCGGACTCTTCTGAAAACAACGGCCATCCTTATTGCGAATAGACCTTACGGCTCCCCATCGCTGCAGGCTTCCAGGCGCAGAGCCAAATCGGCATTAAGGGCCAAACTATAGCAAAGTTGATCTTCAGTCAAGCGGAATGTGAGAGAATGTTTGCCTTTCCTCTTGAGAATTCATACTATTTTAACGGAAGAGCCCATTTGGGTGGCTGGGTTGAACAGGGCTTCGCAGAGGAGCGCAGGGTACAGGGAGAGTCGTGTCCGTCACAAGATGGAGAATAGCCAGTTTCCATCCGGAAATGATTTCGCGGTAGAACTCAGTTTCCAATCCGGAAATGAGGATTTTTGGCCAATATCAAGGAAATCAAGCGTTTGCGCGGAGGCGACCTGCAGGTCGCCGCACAAGCAAACGTGCAGATTGACGCCGAGATTAGCCAAAAAGACCATTTCCGGATGGAAACTAGCCAGGGGGTGAATGTCTGGTCCGTAGGCAGATGTTCGGATAGGGTCAGCGGGATCCGACCCTGTTTCTGGCCTGGAAACGGGGTGGTATCGGGAAGTCATTTCCGGATGGGCACGGGTCGAGGCCCGTATCGGCCGTACCGCGACCGGCCGGAATGAGGTCGCCCCGAGCGGGCGCGGGCGCTCAGCAGCGGGTCCCGGATGCTCCTCGATATCATGGGGAATACCCGACGGCAAGGATGTATCCATAGCGTTGCAGGTGAATCGACGTTTGGGATGAAATGATTGGCACCCATCCGGCAAAGGGGGGAAATTCATATGAAGGAGCGATCCAAGGCGGCTGTTTTGGCGTCTTTTGCGGGGGATGCACTGGCGCTCGGTGCACATTGGATCTACGACACGGATCAGATCCTGAAGCGCTTCGGGCGGATCGAGAATTTGCTCGGGCCGTCGCCCGATTCCTTCCATCCGACAAAGACGAAAGGGGATTTCACGCACTACGGGGACCAGATGCTGGTGCTGCTCGAATCGCTGGCGGACCTCAATCGGTTTGACCTGCGGGATTTCTCCGAGCGCTGGCGTGCCTTGTTCAACGGCTATGAAGGATATGTGGATCAGGCCACCCGGATGACCCTTTCACGCTATGCGGAGGGAAAGACCTGGCGCGACCCCGGCTCCCCTTCAAACGACCTGGCCGGGGCAGCACGCATCGCCCCGCTTGTCTGCCTGTATGCGGATGATCTCGACGCCCTCGTGGCATCCGCCAGGGAGCAGACCCGCATGACCCATGCCGATCACTGGACCGTCGAGGGCGCCGAGTTTTTCGCCCGCGTGGTGCACGCGATTCTCCATGGACAGACCCCAGGAGATGCGATCTCCGATGTGGTGAAAGAACATTACACCGGGTCCGCGATCGAGAAGTGGGTTCAGCAAGGCCGTGGATCGGTCGGAAAAGAGAGCGTCAAGGCGATCCTCGCTTTCGGTCAGAGCTGCCACGCCCCGGAGGCGTTTCCGGGTGTGATCCACTTGATCGAGAAATATCCGGACAACCTGAAGGAGGCCCTGGTTCAGGGCGTCATGGGCGGAGGCGACAGCGCCGGCCGCGGCATGCTGGTGGGTTTGGTGCTTGGGGCGCATAACGGGATGCAAGGGGTGCCGGAGGCCTGGATAACAGGGATGCGGCGCCGCGATCACCTGCTGAGGCTGATCGAAGGCATCCTTGCTTCATAGGCGGTTTTTCCCGCGATGAGGTCCTGAGGCTCGACGTGCGAGAGGGCGTTCGCCGGTATGAACCGTAATCGTGCGGAACATGAATTGCCGGTATGAGATGCGCTCGAAGCCGGCCTCGCGCATGAGGGCGGCGAGGCGTGCGGGTTCGAAGAAGGCTTGGGTCGTTTCGGGGAGATAGGTGTAAGCCGAACGGTTGCCCGCAATGACCTCTCCGAGGAACGGGATGACGCGCCGCAGATAGAAGCGGATGAAAGGCGCAAGCGGCCCTGGCGGCGGCGGGGATGTATCGAGGCATACCACACGCCCCCCCGGCTTGAGGACGCGGATCTGCTCTTCGAAAGCCCGCAAGGGGTCGGGGACGTTTCGAACGAGGTAGCCCGAGGTGACGGCATCGAAGGCCGCATCCCCGAAGGGAAGGTGCAATGCGTCGGCCTGACACCAGGATATCGTGTATTTCCGATCGCGTGCACGGCCTATCTCGAGCATGGGCCGGGTAAAATCCACGGCCGTGATAGTGACCTCCCGGCAGCTTTTCTGGGCCTCGAAGGCGATGCCTCCCGTTCCTGTTCCGACATCCAGCAGGCGGTGCCCCGATTGCAGGCGCGCGCGCCGGATGACCTCGCGCTTCCAACCCCGATCGCGGTCAAAGGTCATCAGCCGGTTCATCAGGTCGTAGCGGGCCGAAATTTCACTGAACATCCGCCGGACCTCCGGGCGGGGATCATTTGCCCCTGCAGCTCTGAAAGGGGACTGTTTCTTGCGGGAAGAGGGCGGCATCGTCAGCTCCGGATCCGGCCGGAAAAACGCGTTGGATTGTGCGGAAAACCGCGGCGCGCCTGCCTTGCAAGGTTGAAGATGTCCGTTCGGGGATGAAAGGTTCTCATTCTATTGAAACATGAACCGGCGCATGCTGATGTTCATCAGCAGCCCGAGCAGGATCATGGTGGTGACGAGGGATGAGCCCCCGTAGCTGAAGAGGACCAGGGGAATGCCCACGACGGGCAGGATCCCCGTCACCATGCCGACATTGATCAGGACCTGCCAGAAGACGATGGCCACGATCCCGATGGCCAGCACGGAACCGAACCGGTCCCGTGAATTGGCGGCGATCATCAGACCCCAGATGATGATGCCGAGGTAGAACATCAGCAGAAAACCAGCTCCGAGAAGGCCCCATTCCTCGGCCAGCACCGAAAAGGCGAAGTCTGTGTGCTGTTCCGGCAGAAAGTGGAGCCGCGTCTGGGTGCCGTGAAGGAAACCCTTGCCCCAGAAAAGCCCGGACCCGATCGCAATCTTGGATTGATTGATGTGGTAACTCGATCCCAGCGGGTCCAGGTCCGGGTTGAGGAAGGTCAGTATTCGGGTTTGCTGGTAGGGCTTCAGCTTCATCCAGATCAGTGGGGCTGCGGCCATGGTGGAGCAGAGAATAATCAGTAAGGATTTCCAATGAATACCGACTACCAGGATCATGGATCCGCCCACTGCAACCAGGAGGAGTGCCGTTCCGAGATCGGGCTCCTTGAGAATCAGGGCTGCAGGCAGGGCGATCAGGAGGAGGGGCTGCCAGAGATCTCTCAAATGGTAGCTTCTCTGCATTCCCCGATCACCAATGAATTTGGCCAGAACCAGGACGAGCGCGAACTTCGCAAATTCCGAGGGTTGGAACGTGATTGGCCCGAGGGCGATCCAGCGTTGGGAACCCGAAGTGACTTTGCCCACCAACAGAACGAGGACCAGAAGCAGGATGGATATCGCGTAGGCAGGATAGGCAAAACGTTCCAAATGGGTGTAGTTGAAGGTCGTCATGATCAGCAGGAAGCTGAACCCGATCAGGAACCAGTAGATCTGTTTGTAGAAGACCTGAGACCCTCCGATGTCCCGCACGGCGTAAGTGGCGCTGTAAAGGTTGGCAATACTCATGACGGCGATGCCTGCAATCATGAGGAGCAGGAGCCAATCGAAGTTCTGAATGAGTCTGCGGTCGATCATGCTTTAACCTGATATATCCTTCGGTCTGCCGGTTTCGCCGGCGGATCGCATGGGGGATTCCAGATAGGATTCGATCACCGTTTTGGCCAGCGGGGCGGCCGCGCTTCCACCATGGCCCCCGTGCTCGACGAGAACGGCTACCGCAATTCTGGGATCCTCGGCCGGTGCGACGGCCACGAACCACGCATGGTCCCTGTACCGCCAGGGGATGTCCGATTCGTCTTCATAATGTTTGGCTTTTTCAAGGGCTATAACCTGAGCGGTTCCGGTTTTGCCAGCAACGGAACATCCCTCGATCCTGCATTGTGACCCGGTGCCCCGCGGACCTTCGACCACACCGACCAGGGCTTGCTTGACCCGTTCGAGATGGGCTTTGTCGATGGGCACCTTCTGTTTGGCCACCGGTTCGAACCGGAAAATCGTTTCGTTGTTCCTGCCGACCACCTCTTTCGTGACCTGCGGTTGATAAATGACGCCGCCGTTGAAGACGGCTGAAAAGAGGGTGGCCATCTGGATCGGGGTCACGAGGACGAAGCTTTGTCCTATGGATGAGATCAGGGTTTCCCCCAGTTGCCAGGATACGCCGTAGGTTTTTTTCTTCCATTCGTTGTCGGGGATCAATCCTGTCTTTTCGTCCCCTGCGTCGAAGCCGGTTGTCTGCCCCAGCCCGAAAGCACGCGCATAGCGCGCGATCCGTTCGATGCCCAGCTTTTTGCCGAGAAGGTAGAAATAGACATCACACGACTGCACGAGGGCCTGGTGCAGGTCCACGTGGCCGTGCCCCTGCCGCCTCCAGCAGCGGTATTTGTAATTTCCTATGGCGTACACACCGTTGCAGAAGATCCTCTCGGAAGGGGTTATCAGCCCTTCCTGAAGTCCGGCCAGGGCGACGACGATCTTGAATATGGATCCCGGTGGATATTGACCGCACAGGGCCCTGTTTTGCAGGGGGCTCGATTCCGCACTGATCATGGCCTTCCAGAGGGTCCTGTCGATGCCGCCCACAAAAACGTTCGGGTCGTAATCGGGGCTGCTCGCGAGCGCCAGAACCTGGCCGCTGGTCGGGTCCAGCGCCACGATGGCCCCCGTCTTATCCGCGAGGCAATCTTCTGCGACGGTCTGAAGCCTGCGGTCGATGGTGAGGTGGACGTTGGCCCCTGGAAGGGGGGCCTTGCGGGAAACCACCCTGATCTGGCGGCCCGAGGCGTCGACCTCCACCTGTTCGCCGCCCCGGACGCCGCCCAAATGGGTCTGCCAGCGGGCTTCGATGCCGGATTTTCCGATGAGATCTCCTGCCTTGTTATCGGCAAAACGACCGCTTTTCAGTTGTTGTTCGGTGATTTCGCCGACGTATCCGATGAGATGGGTGGCGAAGTCATCCCAGACATAGTGCCGCTGGGGCTGCACCTGGATGAACAGGCCTGGCATGTCATAAAGATGCGTTTCCACCTTCGCCAATTGATCGCGCTGCATGTCACGGATGAGGCAGACGGGCAGAAAGGGGTATCGGGCGCCCGTCTTGTCGATGGCAGCTCGCGCCTTGAGCGGATCGAGACCCGTCATTTGAGACAGTTCGTTCAAAAGCCGGTCCTGGTCTTGAACCTCTTCAGGGATGAAGTAAAGATCATACGCCGGCCTGTTGTCGGCCAGGACCTCTCCGTTGCGGTCGAGGATCATCCCCCGGAAAGGAGCGATATCGCGGAGCCGGATACGATTGTTCTCGGATTTTTCCCTGAACGTCGGCCCCTGCAGGATCTGCAGGAACCACAGCCGCAGCATCAGCACGGCGAAGGCCGAAAACGCCAGCACCATTGCAATCCGGATATGCCGGTGCAGAGTTTTAGCAGAGGTGGAATCAGACCCGAACGTGTGCAAATCGATTGCTTCTCCATCATCTGTTCGATGTTCGGTTGAAACGAAGCGGCAGGGCGCTGCTCAGCCGGCAGGCAGACGTCACCCGATCTTCCCATTCGGCCCGCTGGCGGCGCTTTTCGTCAGGACGGCGCTCAGCCGGTCAAGCAGGAGGAAGATGATCGGCCCTGACAGCCCTGTCATGGTGGCAGAAATCAGGGCTGAGTTCAAGAAGGATTGAAACGAGGGGGAGAGTGCCGGGAAGAGCAGGATGAAGAGAAACGCTCGAACGGTATGAATGCAGATTTCCGCCGCGGTGCAGATGATCACCTGGCCTTTGGGGTTCCCGAGTTCGAAAAGACGCCGAAGAACAGCTACGGCTGCCACCGTGGTGAGATACAAGAGAGGAAAGAGGCCTGCCTTCCCATGGCTGAAAAGATCCATGCAGAGCCCCTGCGCAAGGGCGAACACGCCTGCGGACACAGCCCCGAAGGCGTGGAAGGCATAGACCGTCAGGACCGTCAGGATGTCCAGGTGGGAAAAAAGGACGTCGAAACGTTCGGCGAGGTCCCCCCTCAGAAGGGTGTAGGTCAGACCAAGGAGCCAAAGAAAGGTGTGCAATACTACTTGTCTGTTTGCTCGTTCCTGAAGATGGATGTTTCTTCCTCCCTGGGTCTCAAAATGACCAGCACTTCTTCGAGCTTCGAAAAATCAACAGCGGTTTTGACGGTGACCTTTTTGAACAGCTCGCCGCGGGGCTCCGCAACGGTCAGGACATGGCCGACCGGGATGCCTTTGGGAAAGACGCCCGCGAGCCCGGAGGTGATAACCGGATCGTCTTCCCGGACGTTCGAAGCCTTTGCGACGTAGTCCAACCGACAGGCTTCCGAAGATTGCCCACGCAGGATTCCCCGGTCCCGTGACGGCAGGATGAGGATGTCCACGGCGCTGTTCTGATCGATCAGGAGAAGAACTTGGGCATAATGGGGTGAAAGGGCTACGATACGCCCCACAAGACCGTCGCCGTTGACCACGGGCATGCTGATGGTCAACCCGTCTTTTGCCCCCTTGTCGATGATGATGGACTTGAACCAGCCGCTCGGATCACGACCGATCACACGGGCGGCGAGAACCGGATGGTCGATGGTGCGCCGGAATTGGAGCAGGTTCTGCAGGCGCTCATAGCCGGCCGCCATCTCCCGATAACGCTGATTCTCCATCCTGAGAGATTGGATTTCGGCTTTGAAACGCTCGTTTTCCTGACGCACATCGACAAGATAGAAATAGTCGAGCCAGAAATCCTTGGTCGCCTGGACCGTCCGGGTGAAGAAATTCTGAAGAGGGGCGGTAATCTCGACGAACAGCCTTTCAAGCGTATTCCAGCTGTTGCCGCTGTTCGGGCTCGATGAAAAGAGGAACAGGACGAAGGCCAGAAAAAAAATCCATATCCAAATTCTGCGAAAAAAGCTCACAGCATCCAGGCATTCCGATTCGGTTCAGTACAATGAGGCGCTTTTCTCGGCAGGGCACCGGTCATAAATGCTCTCAGCAAGCTATTTGGATTCCATCCGGAAATGGTCTTTTTGGCCAATCTCGGCGTCAATCTGCGCGTTTGCTTGTGCGGCGACCGACAGGTCGCCTCCGCGCAAACGCTCGATTTCCTTGATATTGGCCAAAAATCCTCATTTCCGGATTGGAAACTGGGTTCTACCGGGGAATCATTTCCAAACTGGGTTCTACCGGGAAATCATTTCCGGATGGATACGATCTAGATTTTATCCGGAAATGGTCTTTTTGGTCAATCTCGGCGCTTCGCTTCGGACAAGGGTCAAAAAGTCTTTTTCGAGAGGGGAGACCGGCAGACCGGCTAGGTGCTCACGGCGACTTCTTTTAAAATAGCCAATGTATCCAATGCCTTTCCGGAACCAAGCACGACGGCCGCGAGGGGGTCTTCCGCCACCGTTATCGGTAGTTTCGTCTCTTCCCGCAGCAGCACATCGAGGTTTTTGAGCAGGGATCCGCCGCCCGTCAACATGATGCCTTTGTCCACGATATCCGCTGCGAGTTCGGGCGGAGTCTGCTCCAGGGCGATCCGTACCGTTTCGACAATGGTTTCGACCTGCTCCGAGATGGCGCTGCGAACCTCTTCCGAGTCGATCGTCAGGATCTTGGGAATGCCCGTGACGAGGTCACGCCCCTTGACTTCGATGGTCTGGATCTCCTTGCTGGGGTAGGCGTTTCCGATGGTGGTTTTGATGATCTCAGATGTCCGGACGCCGATCAGGAGGTTGTATTTGCGTTTGATGTATTGCAGAATGGCGTCGTCCATCTTGTCTCCGGCGACCCGGACCGACCGGCTGTATACAATGCCTGCGAGGGAAATGACGGCAACCTCCGTCGTGCCGCCGCCGATGTCGACGACCATGTTGGCGGTCGGTTCCGTAATGGGTAGACCGGCCCCGATCGCCGCGGCCATCGGTTCTTCGATCAGGAAGACCTCTCGCGCGCCGGCGGATTCCGCTGATTCACGGACAGCCCTTTTTTCGACCTGCGTAATGCCGCTCGGGACACAGATGATGATGCGGGGGCGGAGGAGGTTCCGACGGTTGTGCACCTTGCGGATGAAGTGACGCAGCATGGCCTCGGTGATCTCGAAATCGGCGATGACCCCGTCTTTCATGGGGCGGATCGCCACGATGTTCCCCGGGGTTCGGCCGACCATCATCTTGGCCTCGCGCCCGACCGCGAGCACCCTGTTGGTGCCCTTGGCGTCTTTGCGAACGGCAACCACGGAAGGCTCGCTCAGGACGATGCCCTTCCCCTTCACGTAGACAAGGGTGTTGGCTGTACCGAGGTCGATGGCTAAATCGTTGGAAAACAAGCCCAAAACGGGATCGAAAAGCATGCAGATCTCCTTTCTGAATCAGCGGCACTTCAATCCTATCTTATTAAAGGAAATTGCATGAATGATCAAACACAAAAATGGCCAAAATGATTTGCCTTGACATCTTCAAGAGTGGATGCTTAAATAACCATTTACTTTAGAATCGTTCGGGAAGCCCCCGCAGGAGACCTGGATTGAAGTGTTCGGGCCGGGTCATGGGGGATCGCAGCCGAGCCGGAGATCGATCTGTCCATCTGGCTTCCAATGCAGCATCCGGGGCTTCCTGACCTGTTGTCGGCAGGCATGTTCCCGTCAGGCGCTTCCGGACGGGGAATACCGTTCATCTCCATAGCAGATGGTGAGGAATCATGAAGAGGACCTATCAACCCAGCAATATCAAGAAAGCACGGACTCATGGCTTCAGGGCCCGCATGAAAACACGGGGCGGGATCAACGTCTTGAGGCGTCGCAGGGCGAAAGGCCGCAAGCGTTTAACCGTATAGGGGCCTTGTCGATCCGGCCCTCTGCGGTTCAGGTATGGGCGATTTTTCCCTGCCGAAAAACGAAAGGTTATTGGCCCGACCGGATTTTATCCATGTCGATCAGTTGGGGAAGCGCCGGCAAAGCAGGCATTTTGTTGTCAAGTGCCTGCGAAATGGGCTGGGATGCACACGGTTGGGGGTCACGGCCAGCAGAAGGACAGGCAACGCCGTTCAGCGGAATCGCGCCAAACGCCTGATGCGCGAATTTTTCAGGCTGCACAAGGTCGAATTTCCCCGGGGCTATGATGTTCTGATCATCGCGAAGAAGGAAGCTGGCAGCCTGAGCCTCTTTGAGGTTGTTGAAGAGCTTGAGGAGATCTTTTTCGATAAGGAATTGTTTGTTTAATGCCCGGTATATCCCGGTAGGCTTGATCGGGTGTTATCAGCGTTTTCTCTCGCCTTTGTGGCCTCCTTCCTGCCGTTTTTATCCAACCTGTTCGTCTTATGCCCGGGATGCCTTCATGAAGTATGGGGTCGTAAAAGGGGGCATTCTGGCCCTTCTGAGGATCCTGAAGTGCCATCCTTTCCACCCAGGCGGCTATGACCCTCTGGTTTGACCCGAATCGGATGATTTTGTCTGAAGGCAGGCGTGGAGAGCGCGCGGCCGTTTGCGGTTCCTGCCTATATCCCGTTTGAATCCCCGCCCCGCAGGAGCAGCCCCGGTCCGGCCGGCGAAAGGCCCTGGTGGCGCCTCGGAAACCAAAGAGCTTTGAACATGGAAAAAAGAACGATACTGGCATTCGTTTTATCCTTCGTTGTGCTGATCGGGTGGTCGCTTCTCTTTGCTCCGAAGGAGGAGGAAAGACCTGCGCAAAGTGAACCGGCGGCCGAAAGTGCTTTGTCTGCCCCTGCGGAAACGCAGGCGGTCGATCCGGCGGTTCCCCAACCCGTTGCGCCTTCTGCCGGGCCCCAGCCGCCCGCAGACCCAGGCGGGCAGATCGCGCAGAAGGAGGTTGTGATCGAAACCCCCCTGTATCGCGCGGTGATGACCAATGTGGGCCCCACCTTCAAGAGCTTCAAGCTGAAGCGGTACCGCGAGACAAACTCCCCCGAGTCGCCATGGATCGAGCTGCTGCGCTACATGTCGGGTGCGGGAGATTTTACGGGGGTCCAGTTCGGAGATCCAGTCCTCTCCGTGGATCGGAACCTGGCCTTCGAAGTGGGCGTTGACAGCCTGACGCTGACCGAGGGGGGAGGGACCCAGGAGGTGGTCTTCGAGCGCCGCACGCCAGAGGGCCTGGTCCACAGGCAGGTTTACCGGTTCAGCGCTGGATCGTATGCCGTCGATGTCGAAAGCGAGGTCAGGAACGAGGGCACCGCTCCTGTGACCGGCGCGTTCAAAGCGGGGCTGACGGCCGTTCCGCCGAAGGAAAAGAAGGGATACTACAGCTATGTCGGGCTGGTCTTGTATCAGGACAGAAGCCTCGAAGAGGTGAAGCTGGAGGATCCTTCCGAGCAGAAACAGTTCAATGGCCATATCAACTGGCTGGCTTATGAAGACGATTATTTCATGAGGGCCTTGCTGCCCCCCGAGCCGCTGACGGAGGGGCGGGTTCAGGCTGAAATGCTGGCGAACGGATGGCTGCAGGGCGTCTACGTTCCATCCGCGGTGACGGTCGGAGCGGGCCAGGCGGCCTCTGCGAAATACGGCCTCTATCTGGGTCCGCGGGATCTCGGAAGCCTCGAGGAGGCAGGCCGCGACCTCGACCGGGTGGTCGACTTCGGCTGGACCGATATCATCGCCAAGCCCCTCCTCCACCTCCTCAGATTTTTCAATCAGTATATCCACAACTATGGTTTTTCGATCATCCTGCTCACGATCCTCGTGAAGATCCTCTTTTGGCCGCTGACGCACAAGAGCTACAAGTCCATGAAAGAGATGCAAAAGCTCCAGCCGCGCCTGGCCAAGATCAGAGAAAAATACAAAGACAACAAAGAGATGATGAATCGGGAGATGATGGGGCTCTATAAGACCTACAAGGTCAACCCGATGAGCGGGTGCCTGCCCATGATTATACAAATCCCGGTGTTCATTGCACTGTTCAGGCTTCTGGGAAGTTCTATTGAATTGAGGCATGCGCCGTTTTTTTTCTGGATAAACGACCTGTCAGCGCCTGATCGTCTGTTCAGTTTTTCTTTCGCTATCCCGTTTATGACCCCGCCGTATGGTATACCAGTGCTCACATTGCTGATGGGGGCCTCGATGTTCATTCAGCAGAAGATGACTCCGACTCCGGGAGATCCCGCCCAGGCCAAGATCATGATGTTTCTGCCGCTGATCTTTACCTTCATGTTTATCAATTTCCCCTCGGGCCTGGTCCTGTACTGGCTGGTGAACAACGTTCTCTCTATCGGGCAGCAGTACCGCATTCAGAAAAAGCCGGCATAACATTCGGAGGAAAAGCATGGAAGTGTATGAGTTCGAAGGAAAAAACACCGAAGACGCCATTGCCAACGCCTGCCGTCGGCTGAACCGTGCCAGAGAAGATCTGGAGATCGAGGTCCTCGAACCGGGCTCTGCAGGGATCTTCGGCCTTGTCGGTGGACGCAAGGCCAAGATCAAGGTGACGATTCCCGTGCCCGCTGTAGAGATTCCGTCCGAACCCGAGCTGGAGCAGGAAGCGGAATCCGCTGTTGAACCCTTTTCGGCTGAAGCTCCCCGGGCCGGGGAGGCGGCTGGAGTCCCCGAAGAGGCGGCCGAAGCGCTGCTCCCCGAAAACGAGAATGATCTGGAGGTCGCCCGCGAGACCCTCGAAAAGATCCTTGCATGTATTCCCTTGAATGACACCTCTGTGGCGGTCGAATACAGCAACGGCGCCATCCTTTTGAACATCACGGGCGACACCTCCGGGCTTCTGATCGGCCGGAAGGGGCGTACGCTCGACGCACTGCAGTTCATTGTGAACAAGATCGTCAACAAAACGCTCGAGCGGCGGGTGCAGGTGGTGGTCGATTCCGAGAACTACCGTCAGAGGAGGCGGGACTCCCTGATCGAGATGGCCCTCCGGATGGGAGAAAAGGCCAAGCGGCTCAAGAAACCGGTGAGCACCAATCCGCTGAACCCCTATGACCGGAGGATCGTCCATCTGACGCTGCGTGACGATGCGGATCTGGACACACGCAGCCGCGGAGAGGGGATGCTCAAGAAGATCGTTATCATGCCCAAGCGATCGGGGGGGGACCATCGCTCAGATCGTCTCCACTGAAAAGGTTCTTTCATGTGGAAAGCCGCCTTTCGCGCCGCGCTTCCTGCGCTGCAGGCGGCTTTTTGAATCTATGGCACCGGCCCCTGTGCCGGGCGACCGAAGGCATCTCACATGATCGCCACGCCTGACCCTGCCGCCAACGACACCATCTCCGCCATCGCCACGCCCGCCGGTCCGGGAGGGATCGGCATCGTGCGGGTCAGCGGACCCGCGGCCCATGCGATCGTCGGGGGTCTGTTCCGCCCCAGACATGCAACCGCCCGCTGGTCGCCACAGCGCCTCTATTACGGGCACATCATCGATCCTGAAACCCGGGAACCCCTCGACGAGGTTCTGGTGAGCTTCATGCCCTCTCCGCATTCCTACACGCGTGAGGATTACGCCGAGATCAACTCTCACGGCGGCTACGTGCTGCTTTCGAAGGTCCTTCGGCTGACGGTCGAAGCCGGGGCGAGGCCTGCCCGGCCGGGGGAGTTCACCCTGAGGGCCTATTTGAACGGGCGTATCGATTTGACGCAGGCCGAAGCGGTCATGGACCTCATCCAATCCCGGTCCGAGCAGGGCCTGGTGATGGCGTCCCGCCAGATTCAGGGCCGTCTCAGGAATGAGATTGCATCGCTGCGCGAAGCGGCGGTGGCGGTGCTCGCGCAGGTGGAATCGGCCATTGATTTCATGGAAGAGGAAGACACCGGATTCGATCCGTTGGATCTTCTGAAGGCGGTCCGGGATGGGCTTCTGCAGCCGATCGAGAGGCTGTTGGCGGCGCACAGGCGCCGGGTGTGGGTGGACGGTGTCGGAACGGTGCTCGCCGGGCGGGTCAACGCCGGCAAGTCCAGTCTCTTGAATCGCCTGACCGATGAGGACCGGGCGATCGTTACACCCAGCCCCGGAACCACCCGCGATGTGATCGAGACGGTGCTCAACCTGGACGGCGTCCCCCTGCGGCTGATGGACACAGCCGGATTCAGGCGCGCCCGGAACCCGGCGGAACGGATAGGCCTCGAGCACTCCCGCCGGAGGCTGGGGGAGGCCGATCTGATCCTGATGGTGATCGATCAGAGCCGGCCCCTTGCATCGGACGACCTGGAACTGCTCGATTACTGCAAAGGCAGGAACCATCTGGTGATCCTCAACAAGATCGACCTTCCGCCGCGGATCGGGCGTGCAGGCGAAGAGCGTCTGGCAGCCTGTCAGACCGTCAGGGTCTCCGCCCTGACCGGGGAGGGGATCGAGGAACTGCACCAGGCCATCAAAGACAGGGTCCTGTCTTCGGAAAGGGGGGGGGTATGCTCGGACGTCGCTCCCAACCTCCGGCACAAGCAGGCCCTCGAGAACGCGGCGGCGGCCTTCAGGCGCGCGCTCCAGGGTATCCAGTCGGGAGATCCTTCCGAAATCGTCGCCTTCGAGCTTCAGACCGGCCTCGATGCCCTGGGTGGGATTATCGGAGAGGTGCCGCACGAGGCGGTCCTCGACGAGATCTTCAGCCGGTTCTGCATCGGAAAGTGATCGGCGCCCGCCTGGTCAACTTTTGAAATATTCCCTGACCTGCTTGATCGCGCAATATTTGCCGCACATGGTGCACACATCGTCCTCGCCCGGCGGGTGCTCATCCCGGTATTTCCTGGCCTTTTTCGGATCGATCGCCAGCTCCATCTGACGCCCCCAGTCGAGGTTTTTGCGTGCGACGGCCATCTGGTGGTCGCGCTCGATGGCGTGCCGGTTTCCCCGGGCGATGTCCGCGGCGTGTGCGGCGATCCGGGTGACGACTACGCCTTCCCTGACGTCCTCCACGCTCGGGAGGCACAGGTGCTCGGCCGGTGTCACGTAGCAGAGGAAGTCCGCTCCGGCCCACGCGGCCAGGGCCCCGCCGATGGCGCACGCGACGTGATCGTAGCCGGCGGCGATATCGGTGACGAGTGGCCCGAGCACGTAAAACGGCGCATGGTGGCACAGCTGTTTCTGCAAAATGATGTTGGTTTCGATCTGATCGAGCGGCACGTGTCCGGGGCCTTCGATCATCACCTGCACGTCCTTTTCCCAGGCGAGCTGGGTCAGGTGTCCGAGGGTCATCAGCTCATGGATCTGGGCCCGGTCGGTCGCGTCGGCGATGCAGCCCGGGCGCAGGCCGTCTCCAAGGCTCAGGGTGAGATCGTAGCGTGCAGCGATCTCGAGGAGGCGGTCATAGTGCTCGTAGAGCGGGTTCTCGCGGTCGTGATAGAGCATCCAGGTCGTCAAAAAGGCGCCCCCGCGGCTGACGATGTCGGTGGTGCGTCCTTCCTTCCGGAGCATCTCGAGCGCCGCCCGTGTCAAACCGCAATGGACCGTGATGAAATCGACCCCGTCCTGGGCCTGACGTTCGATGACCTCGAAGATCTTATCGACGGTCAGGTGGATCAGCCCCCCCTTTTCTTCGGTGGTTTCCACGACCGCCTGATAGATGGGGACGGTCCCGACCGGAATCGGGGAGGCCTTGATCACCTCGAGGCGTGTGCGGTTGATGTCCCCTCCTGTGGAGAGATCCATGACCGCGTCCGCCCCGGCCTCGACGGAGACCTTCAACTTGTCCAGTTCCTCGGACAGGACGGCATGGTCGGATGAGGTCCCGATGTTGGCGTTGACCTTGACCGTCAGACCTTCTCCGATGCCGCAGGGCGACAAGCCCCGATGATTCCGGTTGGCGGGGATGACGATTCTGCCTGCGGCGATCTGCTCCCGCAGCCATTGCTCGTCGACCCGTTCTTTGTCTGCGACGGTTTTCATCTCGGGTGTGATCACACCCGAGCGTGCTGCTGCTAACTGTGTCATGGGCATTCCCTTTTTCTGCAGAAATCCGTCCTGTCGAGAGGGCGGGGCGCAGGCGCCGGCGGTTCACGGAGGCGCCTCGAGGCCGGGTGTCGTACCGGCCTCGATGGGGCAGGACCATCCCGGCGCCGGATCGCAACTCGTGCGGCACCGTCCGATGCGACACTGCGCATCGCCCGGATCGTCTCGGTCTGTCGTTCCGAATGGGGGGGTGCACGTCGAGAAGAGATTGCCGCGAGGATCATGCGCCGGATCAGGTTGGCGGTGCTTCAGCCTCTAAAAAAGCTAGCAAGCGTTCCAGTGGCTGTCAATCAAAATATCCCCTCCCGTCCCTTGGGTGTGGCAGCTTGCGAGCCGCGATGACGGCTGCGGCGGGTGGCCGGCCCCTTCCTTTTCGGACACGGCCCTTTCGGCACTGCAAGTCCCCGGTCGGTCATAGGCCTGTTCCCTGCCTCACCGGCTGCTTGAGACGGCCGTGAGTGTCAATCGCACATATTCGGTCAGCACCGCTTCCCTCCCCGCGGAAGAGCGCCACCAGGCCTCTTCTTCTCGGGAGGAATAAGAGGATGGTATGATCAGGATGTCGATCGTCGTGTCCTTGAAGGTATCGCGGTAAATTCTTGCGATCCTGCGGCTTTCAAGCGGTGCGGTGATCACGGCGATGCGCCGGTGGCGGCTCTCCGTGGCGATGCGCTTGACGGTGATGGATTCCGCCGTGACGTCCTCGAGATAGGTGTCGTCGAGGAGACAGGCCGACGAGGGGACCTGGAGGGCTTCCATCCAACGGAGGATTTGGTCTCGTTCTTCCCTGAGAGGGAGCCTCCGCGCGAGAAGCTCCGCCGCGCCGTCCGGCGGCGCCGTCCGGCCGACGAAGATCGTTTTTGTCCGTTTTTCCTTGTACCAGTCCGCGGCGGTCAGTGTGCGGTCAAGCGGGTTTCCCATGCTGATGACGGCGAGATCGACCTGGCGCGGCTCGTCCGAGACGGCCAGATAGGAGCCCATCTTCTGGAGAAGCGGCTCATAGTAGCGGGCGATCAGCGCATACAGAACGAAGATGAGGAAAAGGATCCATTTAAGCTTGCTTCCCCCGAAAAAGGACCGGCCTTCCGGTTCGATCGGCTGATTTTTCTGCCCTGTGTCGGGGCCTTCCATCTGAACCTGGTCCGGTGGAGTGCCTGATGGAGTCCCTGTTCTGAGCTTCATCAGGCGAGAGAGTTTATCCCTGGCCTGATCATCACCGGAATCATAGCGTATAGGGGGATGGGAAGCCATGGTGCCTCCTTGTCTGGAAACGCTTTTCATCCGCACACGGCCTATGGTTTCGGACCGTGAAAGGGCCCCTTGTGCATAGGCTGCGAACAGCTAAAGGATACTCCGCTTCCGGAGGAAAGGCAAGCGCCGGAAGGGGCTCAATCCGCTTGCAATCGCGGCGTCTTGCAGTATGCTGAGAGGTGTTGAAGGGAGGCGTGGCAGCCATGGCTCGTTCGAGATTCCCGTTCGATGGCTATCAGTTCAGGGATATTCATCCCCTGGTCTATATCGGGACGGCCAGCGACCGGTATGCCGGGTGGATCGGACAGATCTATCCGGAAGCCTGGCGCCCGAAGATCATCCGCCGCACCAGGCGCCTTGGCGGGAAACGGTTCGTCGAAGAGGTCCTGCCGGTGGAGAGCGTGCGGGACTACTTTCAACACTTCCGCACCCTGGAATTGGATTTCACCTTCTATGAGCCGCTCCTCGATGCAACGGGACGGCCGACACGCACATACCGCACCTTGGAGACCTATGCCGGATGCCTCGGTTCCTCGGACAGGCTGATTCTGAAGGTGCCTCAGGCGGTTTTCGCACGGAAGCTCCACCGTGCGGGGGGCTTTGTGGAAAATGAAGCCTATCTGGACAGCGCGTTCTTTACACAGCGGTTCTATGAACCCGCTCTGGCGTTGACCGGGCCCTGGCTGGCCGCCCTGATATTCGAGCAGGAATACCAGCGCCGGAGCGAGCGACCCGAACCAGTTGATCACGCCAAAGGCCTGGACGCGTTTTTCGGCTCCCTGCCCGAGGACGGCCGCTATCACGTGGAGCTGCGCACCCCCTCGCTCTGGCATCCCGCCGTCCTGGATGTCCTCGAGACCCGCGGGGTGGGTCAGGTGCTCTCCCACTGGACCTGGCTGCCTTCCTTGGAGCAGCAGTTCAACCGGTCCGGGCGGCGCTGCAGGAATCGGGAACACACCTATGTCATCCGGCTCATGACCCCCCGCGGGGTTCGCTACGAGGATGCCTATGCCCGTGCCTTCCCTTTCGACCGGCTGGTCGAGGGGATGCTGGATCGGCGGATGATCCCGGATACGGCCCGAATCCTCCAGGCGGCGGTGGTCCAGGAAGCCAGGGCGCACGTCGTGATCAACAATCGCTCAGGGGGCAACGCCCCGCTCATTGCTCAGCAGCTTGCCCTGACCTTCGACCGCCTCTCTCCTGACGGGGAGACGGATCGAAACTGAAGGTATCGAAAGATCCTGTTCCGAGGTCGACGTGCAACATGGCGTTGCGAATCGGCTGCCCGCGGCCGGTGAGGATCTTCAGCACCTCCATGGTTTGGAGCGTGGCCAAGAGGGTGGGTGTGGGGGTGGGGACGCCGAGCACGGCCTCCGGGGCGGCGGAGCGGGCCCTGCCGGCCGACGGTGTCCCATAGAGGAGTTCGAGCCCCCGGTCTTCCGGAAAGATGGTCATCAGCTGCCCTTCGAAGCCTGCCAAGGCTGCGTGCACCAAAGGGATGCCGAGCCTTCGGGCGGCGGACTCGAGCAGGAAGCGGTCGGGGATGTTGTCGAGGGCATCGACCGCCGTGAGAGAGCCTGTGAGGAATTCTTCTGCGTTGGTGCTGGTCAGCCGGGTGGTACGGGCGATGACCTCGACGGCCGGATTGATCGACTGGACGGCGCGTACGGCCTCTTCAGCCTTGAATGCGCCGAGATTCCCGGTTCGGCTCAGGGCCTGCCGGTTGAGATTGGTTTCGTCGAAACGGTCGTGGTCGGCCACCACGATGCGCCCGACCCCGAGGCGGGCAAGGAGTTCGATGACGGTTCCCCCCAGACCGCCTGCGCCGATGACGCTTACCTGCGCATGCGACAGCCCGATCTGCTCCTCGAGAGAGATGGAGCCTCGGTTGCGGGAGTAGCGAGCGGGGTAGATGCCGAGATGCATGGCGGCTTCGTGAACGGCGCGCAAGGTCATGCCCCACTTTTCCACCAGTTCGGCCGCCGTCTTTTCACGGAGAATGCGAAGCGCTTCACCGGAGGGCTGGAGGACGGATTCAGCGGCGTTTTCGAGGAGGGCCGACTGTTCTTCAGAAAGGAGGATACTCACGTACGGGTGCCTTTTTCGGGGGCGGGTTGTTCCTTTTCGGCGCGCCGGATGTTTTCCCGCGCCATGCCCAGGAAAACCCGGTAGGGGCCGGGGGTCCCATAGGGAAAGAAGGCGACCCGGTCGCCGGGAAACACCGGGTCGTAGATATTGACAACCCGGCCATTGCGGAAGACGGCCTCGACCTCGGTCGGTGATATCCCCATCGCTTCGAGGAGCGAGTGGGCGGCCGCCCCCGATTCCGGAATCGGGAGAAACACCCTGGCCGGCAATCCCTTTCGCTGCCGGGACAGCTGGAGAGAGCCGAAAACGACGATTTCCACCTGGGGCCCTGGATGGGTTTCAGGCATGTCAACCTCCGCCGACCGGTGGGAAGAGCGCAATCCGTTCGTGGCCTTCGAGCCGGTGGTCCATTGAACGGGCCCGCCCATCCACCATGACAACCTTGACGGCCGATGGCTCGATGCCGATCGTCTGGCAGACGTCCGCCACCGACGCCCCCGGGGCCGCCTCGACCGCCATGCCGTTGGCAGGGTCGTAGCCCGGGGCGGCCCTGCGCAGGGAGGAACTGAGCCACACGGTAAGCGTCATGAACCGGCCTGAAGGTCCGGGCGGTCGTCTTCCTCGGGGGAACCGCCCGAAAACCAGGTTTCCTGAACGTTGGAAGACCCTGTCCGACGGGAAACAAGCCCGTGTCCATGTCAAAAAGACATTCGGCACACGAAATTTCCAATCCGGAAGTAAACAAAAAATTAGCATAGAAGCTCGGAGCCGAACGCGTCAAGCGAATTTTGAGGGCATAGCGTCCTCCCGCCCGCTTTCCTCCCTTTCTCATTTTTTTGCGCGTATTGTTTCGATAACGTTTGCATTTCATCTTTTTTTGCCTTAAAAGGTTTTGTGAAAAATATTACAAGGCGGGGGAGGCTTTTGAGTTTTCTGCCCAGCGGCTGGAAAGGTGCACACGGGCTGCCTTCCCGAAGCGCCTGTTCCAGTGTGGAGGGGAATTTTGGAGTCAGGGATGAATGTGTTGTTCGTTGACGATGAGACAGACTTCCTGGAGACGCTGCTCAAACGCATGAAGAAGCGGGAGGTGGATGTCGCCGGGGTGAAATCTGGAGAGGAGGCGCTCGACCACTTAGAGAAACATCCCAATATAGATGTCATTGTGTTGGATGTCAAAATGCCCGGGATGGATGGCATCGAAACGCTGCGCGAGATCAAGCGTCGCCATCCGCTCGTGGAGGTGATCATGCTGACCGGCCACGCCGACGTGGGTGTGGCCATCGCTGGAATGGAGCTGGCGGCCTTCGACTACCTGATGAAGCCGGTCGATTTTGACCAACTGCTGTACAAGATCCAGGACGCCTGCAAAAAGAGGCGCATCCATCTGGAAAAGATCAGCGCACGAAAGAAAGCACCGCAGGCGCCGGATTGATGGAGCGGGGGCGGCGGTAGGCCGAAGACTGCTGGAGTGTGAACGGAACCACTGTTGCGTATATGGACTGGAGGTTGATTGCAGATGGGTTTCTTTCGGCAATGGGGACGTTTTATGATGGCAGGTGCGCAGGCCCACGCGCGCTGGGAATTGGACATATCACATACGATCCTGGGGGACCGTAAGCGGCTGGCCTTGCTCGGCCTGCTGCTCGTGCCGGTGGTGATCGGGGGCATCGCCTTCGCGGAGCAGATCGGGGAGACCATGCCCCAGTTCCTGGGGGGCAAGAAGGCTTACAGCCCGGCCTTCTATTCAACAGGGATCTTTATCGTCTCTATCCTGATCGGGCTCGGCGCGGGGCTGATCACGGGGTGCATCGGGGCCGGCGGCGGGTTCATCATCGCTCCGGCCCTCATGAGCGCAGGCATCAAGGGCATCCTGGCGGTGGGGACCGACCTCTTCCACATCTTCGCCAAGGCCATCATGGGGAGCGTGATCCATCGGAAGCTCGGCAATGTGTCGGTGCCGCTGGCCCTTGTCTTCCTGATCGGTGCGATCCTGGGGGCTACGGCGGGGGGGTTGATCAACCGGATGCTCTACGAGATCAACCCCGTCCTGAGCGATGCCTTCATCACGACCATTTATTCCCTCATGCTGGGTTTCCTTGGGCTGTACGCCCTGCTGGACTTCCTGCGCGCCCGGCAGGCGGGTAAGAAGCGGGCCCCGCTCGGCGGAGACGTTGAGGAAGGCGATGCCCACATGGACGCCCACGGCGGCCGTGACGAAGGCATTGAGCTTGGCAACCTGCCCCGTAAACTGCAGGGGGTCAAGATCCCGCCCATGGTCAAATTCGACTTCGATTTCACCCCCGGGGGGAGGAGCATCTCCTGGGTCTTCCTGGTCCTGAGCGGTGCTCTGGTAGGCCTTGCCGCTGGTATCATGGGTGTGGGCGGCGGGTTTCTGACCTTTCCGATCTTCGTGTACATGCTTGGTGTCTCCTCGATGACGACGGTCGGGACGGACATCTTCCAGATCATCTTCACCGCGGGTTATGCGGCGATCAGCCAGTACGCCATCTTCGGCTTCATCTTCTACACCCTGGCCATGGGCATGCTGCTCGGGTCCCTCCTCGGGGTGCAGATCGGGGCCCTCGTGACCAAGGTGGTCAAAGGGATTACGATCCGCGGGTTTTATGCCATGGCGGTGCTCGCCGGATTCGTCAACCGGATCTTCGCGCTCCCGGGAAAGCTGGGCCAGATGGAGATCCTGCCGATATCTCCGCAAACGGGCGCCCTGCTCGACAAGATCGGTGTCTGGGCGTTCTTCGTGGTGATCGGGGGGTTTTCGGTGTGGGTGATTTCCACGTTTCTGAGCAACATGCGTAAGCTGCGCGGGGAGGAGGTCTGATCATGTCGACTCAAAAATCCAATCTAACGAAAGGCCTGGTCATGATGGTTACCTTCTTCATCGTGCTGGGCATCTTTTTCTCACCTGTCTTCAACGGCCACAACGGCCTCGAGTATCTCGATTCCCTCTACAATTCCATCTCCAAGGGGTCCGCTTACTATATCCCCAAGGTGAAGGAAACCAGCGACAAGTTCATCGGAACCACGGTGGATCTGGCCCTCGAAACGGCGGACGAACAGACCGCTGGGCAGACGGCCCTGCTTTTTCAGGCCGCTGGGGCGGAGACTGCGGTGGAAGGGGCGTCTCTCAACGTCAAGGGGGATCTTGGCCGGATCATGGAGAAATGCCTTGATGATGCGGACGCCATGTATCACAATGACGGCGCGAAAGTGGCCGGAAAATACGGCTATGAGGAAAAGCTGGCCCTTTACAACTGGTACAGGGCCCTCAAGGAGATGAACACCGACCTCACCAAGCAGAAGGCCTTCAAGGCGGCCGAGGCGGTGGATCTGGTCCGCCAGAAGGCGGTGGAGGCCTCCTACAACTACTACGGGATTCAGCCCCAGAAGATCGGGGACCGGGTCGGAGTGGTGATTTTTTCGCTTGTGTTTTACGTTATTTACACGGTCTGGTATGGCTTCGGGATCCTGTATCTGTTCGAGGGCCTCGGGTTGAAGTTCGGGCACTGACGTCCGCTGGTTCCAGGCGGTGCACAAGGGAGCCAAAGGTCGCCGGTTGCATCCGGGGCCTTTGGCTTCCGTTTTCTGGCGGGGTGCCTGGGTCGTTGCCGGGAGATTCGGGATGGGATCGGGCTGATGATGCGGCGTATCAAAGCATTTCTGGTTTCCTGCTTTAAAAGGGGGGCCGGGTCTTTCAGCGGAGATGTGGAACGTCTGCGTAACGACTTCAGGGCACGGTACCATCAGTTCAAACTGCTCCTGAGCGCCAACAATCAGGCGCTGGACACGATGGCGGAGATGGAAGGCGCCCTGAGGGGGTCGGCACCCTTCGGGATGCACTTCGTCCGTTCGCGCTGTATTGCCGTCTCGACCAGCGTTTTCAAGATCGTTAAGCACATCAATGAGTTGTCGCAAGACAGGTACGCCGTCCTGTTCGACCGCTTCAAGACCATCCAGAAACAGCTGAATCCATTCATTCAGACCGATGTCCATTTGTGGGAAGGAGAATGGACCCTCCCCCTCGAGGCCATCGACCGGAACTGCGCGGATCAGGTCGGGGGCAAGATCGCCAACCTGGGCGAGGTCCGAAACCGGCTGAATATACGGGTTCCCAGCGGCTTTGCCATCACGGCTGTGGCTTACCAGCGGTTCATGGCCCACAGCGAGCTGCAGCCGGAGATCGACCGGCGCATTCAGGCCACGGATGTGGAGCGCCTCGATCAACTCTACGCCTTGAGCGCCTCCATTCAGCAGCTGATTATTCAAGCCCCCATGCCACCCGAGCTCGAGGAGGCTCTGAGAGCGGCCTACCGGTCCCTCGAGGCGAAGGAAAATCCGGGGGTGACCGTGGCTATGCGCAGCAGCGCTCTCGGCGAGGATCTGGAAGGGGTATCCTTTGCAGGCCAGTACCGCTCCCAGCTGAATGTCAGCAGGGAGAACCTCTTCGACGCCTATAAGGAGATCGTCGCCAGCAAGTATGGTTTGACGGCCATGACCTATCGTTTCAACCGGGGGATCCGGGACGAAGATGTAGCCATGTGTGTCGCGTGCATGGCCATGGTCGATGCCGTGGCGGGCGGTGTGACCTATTCCCGAAATCCGGTGGATATCCGCGATGACGCCGTGATGATCCATGCGGTGTGGGGGCTGCCCAAGTCGGTCGTCGACGGCAGCACGCCCACGGACCTTTTCGTTGTAGGGAGGGAAGATCCGCCCGTCATCCACCATCGGAATGTTTCCCGCAAGCGGGAGAAGTTCGTCTGCTATCCGGCCGAAGGGGTTTGCCGGCTCGATGACCTGGATGAGGAGGCGGACAAACCCTCTCTGACGGATGAACAGGCGATCGAACTCGCCTTGCTGGCCAGGCGTCTCGAGGCGTATTACGGGGTCGCGCAGGACATTGAATGGGCCGTCGACGGAGAGGGCAGGCTGGTGGTTCTGCAGTGCAGACCCTTGGAGCAGCGGACGGAGCCGGGGCCGCAAGACGCTGCGGGGATTGCTGGCGCTGCGGACGGGGTTCGAGGAATCGCGAGCGGGGGTGTGACGGCCAGCCCCGGGGTGGGCGTTGGACCCGTCTTCAAGGTGCGGAAGGACATGGACACCCTCCGGTTTCCTGAAGGGGCTGTCCTGGTGGCTTCCCAGTCCCTGCCGCGCTGGGCGACCCTTCTGAGCCGTGCCGCGGCGGTGGTCACTGAGCAGGGGGGCATTGCGGGGCACCTCGCCAATGTGGCCCGCGAATTTGGAGTCCCGGCGCTCTTCGGCCTCGAAGGGGTGATGGACAGTCTGGAAGAAGGGCGAATCGTGAGTGTGGATGCGGATGGCCGCACCCTTTACGACGGCCGGGTGGAGGCCCTCCTCGGGCGCGCGCCTGTCTCCCGCCGCAACCTGATGGAGGGCAGTCCGGTTTACAAGGCGCTTCAAGGGGCTGCAGCCCTGATCGTACCCTTGAATCTTCTCGACCCCGATTCGATGGGCTTCAAGCCCGAAAACTGCCGGACCTTCCACGACATCACCCGTTTCTGCCACGAGAAGGCCGTGGCGGAGATGTTCCTTTTCGGCAAGGAGCACGACTTCCCCGAGCGCTCGAGCAAGCAGCTCGTGTGCGAGGTGCCCATGCAGTGGTGGGTCCTGAACCTGGATGACGGGTTCAGGGAGGAGGTGCAGGGGAGGCGTGTGGCGCTCGAAAACATCGTCTCGATCCCGATGCGGGCGATCTGGGAGGGAATCCGTTTCAAACCGTGGGCAGGCCCCCCGCCGGTCGACGGGAGAGGCATGCTCTCGGTCATGTTCCAGGCGACCACCAACACGGATCTGGTCACCGGGGTGCGGTCCCGGTATGCCGAGCGGAACTACTTCATGATCTCCAGGAACTATTGCAGCTTGACCTCCCGGCTGGGCTTTCACTTTTCGACGGTGGAGGCCCTGGTGAGCGACCGCCCGAGCGAAAACTACGCCAGTTTTCATTTCAAGGGCGGCGCCGCAGACGATGAACGACGTCAGCGGCGGATCCTCTTCATCGCCGATATCCTTGAAAACCAGGGGTTCCGGGTCGAGGTGAAGGAGGATATGCTCATCGCACGGATCGAGGACCGCGCGCGCGATGAGATGGAGGAAAACCTGAAGGCCCTGGGATATCTGACCATCCACACACGCCAGCTGGATATGATCATGAAGGACGGGGCCTCCGTCAGCCGCTATCGCAGCAAGATCCTGCACGACCTGGAGGTTCTCAGAAGGCTTCATCGGGAGGCCGCCATGGAGAAGCAGGAGCGTTTGAAGAGGGAGGCGGAGTGATGGCCGAGGGGGATGCGCGGTCGGATGTACACTCATTTTCCATGCCTGGAGAGGAGCGGTTTTTTTTCAGGCATCTTCAACCGATTGCCGTCACCGTTTACCTGCTCGTCGTTTTTCTGATCTTCGGGTCGAACGAGGGCGATTGGTTCGCCGCCGCCCTCAAGGGCGTCTTTTTCGTGGGCCCCTTTTATGCCCTCGTCCTCTTTTACCGGCGGCGGTTTGTCGAGTGGATCGATCTGGACTTCGGGAATTGCAGGATCACCTTTCAATTTCCGGATGGACGAGGGCGCGTCAGCGAGGATTTTTCCGCGGTCAGCCATGTCAAGTTTCAAAGCTATTTGACCTTCGTGATGGGGGAGACCCGCATCATGGTCAAGCGGCCCCAGGACAAGAAGGGCACGCTCCGGATCCTGAAGAAGGCATTCCAGGTGAATCATGGCTGGCTGGTGGGTTGAATCCATCTCCCGAAAGGCAAAAAAGGGCAGGTAGAAAGACGATGGACACATTTCTGACGGAAAAGGGCCGCGCCGTGCGCCGCTCGGTGCGGGGATTCTGCGAGCGGGAGCTGCGGCCCATCGCCCGGCAGATCGACCAGGAGGCCTCCTTTCCCTGGGAGGCGGTCGAGAAGATGGGCCGCCTGGGGTATTTCGGCATCCAGGTCCCGCAGGAGCTGGGCGGTGCGGGGATGGACGCGGTCTGCTACTGCGTCGCCATCGAGGAGATCTCCCGGGTCTGCGCCGGGCTGGGCCTCTGCGTGACGGTGCACAACAGCGTGGCGGTCTACCCGCTCATGGCCTTCGGGAGCGAGGAGCAGAAGCGGAAATGGGTGCCGCCGCTCGCCAGGGGGCAGAAGATAGGCGCCTTCTGCCTGACCGAACCGAACGCCGGCTCCGATGCGGCCGGCATCGAGGCGACCGCCATTCGCAACGGGGATCATTATATCGTCAATGCCAACAAGGTGTTCGTGACCAACGGGGGCGTCGCCGATGTGTGCCTGATCTTCGCCCGGACGGATCCCAAGGCGGGCCGCAAGGGGATCAGCGTGGTCGTGGCCGAACGCGGAACGCCGGGTTTCGTGGTCGGGGATCTCGAGGACCTTTGCGGCGTGCGTGCGAACCCGGTCAGTTCCATCCGGCTCTATGACTGTCCCGTCCCCGCCGAAAACCTGCTCGGAAGGGAGGGCATGGGGCTGAAAATCGGTCTTGCGGCGCTCGACACCGGCCGGATGGGCATCGCCGCCCAGGCGGTCGGCATCTCCCAGGCCGCGCTGGAAGAGGGGGTCTTGTACGCCCGTCAGAGGCGGCAGTTCGGCATCCCCATCGGGCAGCACCAGGCCGTGGGGGGGATGCTGGCGGACATGGCGGCCCGGGTAGAGGCCTCGCGCCTGCTCGTCTACCGATCGGCCCGACTCCGCGATCAGGGCAAGCCTTTCGGGCAGGCGGCGGCCATGGCCAAGCTGTACGCAGCCGAGGCGGCCTCGGAGGTGACGGACAAGGCCCTCCAGATTCATGGGGGCTACGGCTATTCGAAGGCCTATCCCGTGGAGCGCTATTACCGCGACGCCCGGGTGACAAGGATCTACGAGGGGACGAGTGAGGTCCACCGGCTGGTGGTTGCCAGGGGACTCCTGGAGGAATAATGAACGGGGCCGGTGCGCCGCTCCCGTTTTTCCGATCGGTCGCTTGACAGCGTGTTGAAAAATCCGCTTTTGACAGGCTGGGGGAAAGTGCCTGGATGCAAGGCTTGCGAAATCCCGAGGAATGAGGCGTAGTGATTCGTACGCCTCAGTGACGAGGGATGATCAAAACGCAGCAGATGGGCGTTTTTCAACAACCTGTTAATCGGGCGGACGGTGGCAGATCGGTGCGGATGAAACGTACCGCTGAGGATGGAATGGATGGAACGTCATATCGCGGTGTGCATCAAGGCGGTGATGATGAAGGCCCCGTCCGGCAGGGCGGTCCGGTCTTCGGACACGTGTGTGCTGAATCCCTTCGACCGGGCGGCCATGGAGGCGGCCCTGCGTTTGAAGGCCGAGGCCGGGGGGCGTCTGACGGCCTTGTCCATGGGGCCCGAGAGCAGCGCTTTCGTGCTTTTCGAGGCCCTCGCCCAAGGGTTTGACAAGGGGATCCTGCTAACGGATCCTGGCTTCGCGGGTTCGGACACCCTCGCCACCGCGCGGGTGCTGGCTGCCGCACTGAAGAAAGCGGCGCCCGTCGATGGGATCCTTTTCGGCTTGCGCAGCGCGGACAGCGACACCGGCCAGGTCCCCGCGCAGGTGGCCGTCATGCTGGGGCTGCCTTTCGTTTCCGGTGTGCGGCGCTTCGACCGGGAATCGGATGGGTTCAGGGTGGAGCGTGGTTGCGACGGTTTCCGCGAGTCCTACCGGCTCGATTTCCCGGGCGTTTTCTCCGTCCACCCGAAATGCGCTGAACCGAGGGATGCGGGCTTGGCCGGGATAGAGTCGGCCTTCGGGCAAGGGTCTATCGAGCGATGGTCCCTCACAGATCTCGGTCTGCCCGCCGGCGCGGTGGGCGAAGCCGGCTCCCCTACGCAGCTTCAGAGGGTTGCGCCGGCCAACGGCGGCAGGCGCCGATGTGAATTTCTGGAAGGCGATCTCAAGGAGCAGGCTCAGACCATCGCGAAGCGGCTTGCAGCCGGGGGGCTGATCGGATGACACACCCGGAAAAGACGCTCCAAGAAGGGGCTGGGGCGAGAGACATGCAGCATGCGGCTGAAAACACCGTCTGGGTCTTCGGCGACCGCCGGACCGAGACCCTTTACGGATTGAGCCTGCGGGCCTTGAGCGCCGCGCGCGGGGCGGCTTCCTCCCTAGGCGGCCGAACGGTCATGGTGCTGACGGCCCTCGAGCGGCTGGACGGGTCGACCCCCCCTGCAGTCGAGGCTGTCCCGGTGGACGAGGCGGCGGAGGCCGCCGCTGCCGGTGGCGCGGATGATGTCCATCTCTATCGCATCCCATGGTTGGGCGGTGCGCCCGCGGACGCTTTCGCACAGGCGCTCGCCGACCGGATCGCCGTGTCAGGCCCCCGCCTGGTGGTCTTTCCCCTGACGGACCTCGGCCGCGAGACGGCGGCCCGCGTCTCGGCGTTGACCGGTTCGGGCCTGATCGCCGACTGCATCCGGCTCGAGGTCGAGGAGGGCCGCGTCAAGGCGCAATGTCCGGCTTGGGGAGGAACGGTCACGGCCGAGATCGTGTTCGCCGATGACCGCGCGACCGGTCTCGTCACGGTGGATCCGTATGCCTGGATGCCCGGTGAGGAGCGCGGGATCCCAGGGGTTCTGGAATCTTTTGCATGGGATGAGATCCAGGAGCAGGCCGGGTGCACGCTCCTCGAGGTGGCAGCCGAAGCAGGGAGCGGTCAGTCGCTCGAGGAGGCGGATGTCGTGGTCGTCGGCGGGGCCGGCCTCGGGAATATGGAAGGATTCGGACTCGTTCGGGATCTGGCCGCTGCGCTCGGCGGGGAGGTCGGCGCGACCCGGCCGCCGGTGCTCTCCCGCTGGGTGGAGGAGGAGCGGCTGATCGGGCAGACCGGAAAGCGGGTCCACCCGAGGCTGCTCTTTTCCGTCGGCACCTCCGGCGCCGTTCAGTACACGGCCGGGATCGGCGAGGCCGGGACCATTGTGGCCGTCAACCGAGACGCGGACGCCCCCATCTTCCGGATGGCCGATATCGGCGTGGTCGCGGATGCACGGGTCTTTCTGCCCCATCTGACCGAGGCCGTGCAGCAGTTGACCCTGCGGCGCATGGCGGATGCCTTGACCGGAGCGGCGGGCGGCGGAGAAGGGGATGGTTTCGGAGGGCGTTTCGCCCGCCTTCGCAGTCAGTACGGCTGGTCCCTGGAGGCCTTGGCCGAGGCGACGGGCGAATCCCCGGAATTCATCCGCCAGGTGGAGGAGGGCCTCCTGACGCCCCCCGTCGGCTTTCTGCTCCGTTTCGCAAACGCCCTGAAGATCGACCCCGGCCTCTTCCTGCGCCAGGAGCAGAAGACGCTCCTCCGGGACCTGCGCGCCCAGGCGTTTGTCAAGCGGACCCGGAACTACTCCTACCAGACCCTCAGCCCGGGGGCCGAGAACGACCACCTGCGCGCCTTCCTCATCACCATCGAATCCCGACAGACCCACAAGCCGGTGGCCTACAAGCACGAAGGCGAAGAGTTCATCTTCGTCATGGAAGGGGAGCTCATGCTCACCCTGGGCAACCGCGCCCACCACCTCAAACCGGGGGATTCCCGCCACTTCAACTCCGACATCCCGCACAAGCTGAAGAGCGTCTCGAACGAACCGACCCGCTGCCTCGTCGTCTTGTACACGCCTTAGAGGGGTTGCGCCGGCTTCGATGCCGCGTCTTTTCCGTTCATCAGGGGGTTTATTTCGATAGCCCCTGGACGCAAAACCGGCTGCGCCTGATGATCTTTCCCGGGCGGAGGCCGGCCCTATGGGGTGGTTCACAGGCGCGAGAGATCAACGCAGGGCTTCGACGATGTTTTTGCGGGCGGCCTGGATCGCAGGAAGGATGCCGCCCAGGAAGCCCATGAAGAGGGCGAAGCTGAGCGCCTTCACGGCGGTGGCCGAGGTCAGCGTGAAGCGGAAGGCCAACTCGGAGAAGGTTTGAAAGTTGGTCGTCGATACGGTGAAGAACTGGAGGAAGCTCGAAAAGAAGAGGCCGCCGAGCCCCCCGAGGAGGCCCAGCAGGAGCGATTCGAGAAGAAAGGCCGTCAGGATCGTGCCGCGCTGGAACCCGAGTGCGCGCAGGGTGCCGATTTCCTGGGTGCGGTTGGCGACGGCGGCATACATCGTGATCATGGCGCCGACCACGGCGCCGATCGAGAAGATCAGGGTCAGATAGAAGCCGAGAAGGCGCAGGAATTTGCTCATCATCTCCGACTGTTCCCGGTAGAAATCCCTTTCGCGTTTGACGTCGAGGGTCAGGCGGGGGTCGTCGAGGATACGTTCCGAGACCGCATCGAAGCTGCCGGCCTGCCGCAGACGGAAGATGATGGAGGAATAGACGCTGCGCCTGAAGGCCTGCATCAATTGGTCCACATCTCCCCAGATCTCGGAGGAGAATCCCGTGTTGCCGGCATCGAAGATGCCGACCACCCGCCACCGCCGCTGGGCGAAGAAAAGGCTCTGTCCGAGCCCGGCGTTGTCGAATCGCTCCGCAACACTTCGACCCACCATGATCTCGAGCGCCCCGGGGTGGGGCAGCCGTCCGGCCGTGAGGGTGATCTGGTCCCTCAGGTGCAGGGACTGGGGCGTGCCGCCGCGGATGACGACATTTGCAGGGTTTCCGCTTTCGCGCTTCTGCAAGGTGATCAACACGATCAATTCTTTGGCCAGAAGCCGCTCTCCGCTAGGGCCGAGTGCAATGCCCGGGTCGGTTTCGACGATCGCGGCCTTGTCGCGTTCGATGGCGCTCTGGACCTCGGACAAGGCCGAGCGCCGGATGACCACGACATTGTTCGCTGCGCCCGTGTCGACCAGCGTCTTTTGCAGTCCGTCGGCGAGCATGACGATGGCGGCGAAGACGAAGACGACCAGGGCCATCCCCCCGGTGGTTAGAAAGGTCGTAAGCCTGCGCGTCAGGAGGTTTCTGAAGCTGTAAAAGAAGAGCAGTTTCATGTGAGGCTACCCGATCCTGCCCAGGGCATCGGTGATGCGAACGTTCAAGGTCCTCCAGATGGGGATGACGGATGCCGCCAACCCCACGGCCAGGACCGCGACTCCATCGAGTACAAGGGTGGCCTGCTTGACGAAGAAGGCCGGGAAATAATCCGCGAGTGCATCAGCAAAGAGGTCCGCTGCAGGGAAGGTGAGGAGGATTCCCAGGAGCCCACCCATTCCGGTGATCAGAAGCGATTCCCCCAGGATGAGCCGCCCCAGAAAAAACCTGCCGAAGCCGAGGGTCTTGAAGACCGCGTATTCCCCTAAGCGCTCCCGCACGCTCATGGCCATGGTGTTGGCGACGACCGCCATAATGATGACGATCACCACCAGGGAAACCAGCTGAATCGCCGTCAGGATGGCCTCGCCCATGGCGATGAAACCGAGGGAAAACGCCCTTTCCGTTTCCGTCAGCGTTTCGGCATAGGAATTCCTGAACAGTCCGTCGATGGCCTCCGCCGTGGCGGCAGCGCGATCGGGATCCTCGATGCCGATCATGTAGAAGCCCACTTGATCCGCCCTGGGCAGACCCAGTTTTTTCAGGGTTTCGTTCGGGTAGTCCCAGTGCAGAAAAAACTGCCGCTCGTCGGTGGTCGGCTCGCGCCCTTTGTATATGCCCAGGAGCGTGAGGTCCCAGTTTCCCGGGTAAATGGTCCCTTGGAGGGTAATGCTGTCTCCGATGCGCCAGCCGAACCTTTCGGCAAGCCGCCTTCCGGCGATGCACCCTTTTCGGTTGCGGAAAAAGGCCTCTTTTTGCTTTTCCGGCAGGACAAACTCCGGATAAAGCTCGAGGTAGCTGCGGGGTTCGACGGCGAAGTTGGCAAAAAAGTGCTTTTCGTCGATGTATCGCCCCCCAAACCAGATGCCGTAGGAAACGGTCTTCACGTTGTCCACGCTGCGGATCTTCTCGAGGTAGGCGATTGGCAGGGGAAAGATGAGCGAGATGGCGTTGCGGGTGACGAGCCGTGTGGCGGAAGTGGCGTCGGCGCCGGCGTACCACGTATCGATGACCGTCCTCAGGAGACCGAAAGCAAGGATGGCGACGGCCACGCCGCTGATGGTGAGGGCGCTGCGCAGACGGGATCGAAAGGTGTTACGCAAGAGGAGCTTCAGAAGCATTGGCGAGGATACCCTTGTCGAGGACCTTGAGGGTGCGGGCCCGTTGAGCCGCACGCGGGTCATGGGTTACCATGATGACGGTTTTGCCGAGGTCGCCGGTCAAACGCTCCATCAGGTTGAGGACATCGTCGGCCGATCGCCGGTCCAGGTCTCCAGTGGGCTCATCGGCGACCAGGATGGCGGGGTCGGTGACGACTGCGCGCGCTATGGCCACCCGCTGCTGCTGGCCGCCGGACAGTTGGCCCGGGCGGTGGTCCATGCGGTCATCCAGTTTGACCAGGGCGAGTGCGGTCTTGACATGTTCACGCCGCGCCCTCTTGGGCAGGTCGGTCAGCAGGAGCGGAAGTTCGACGTTTTCAAAAGCGGTGAGAACGGGGATCAGGTTGTAGAACTGGAAGATGAAACCGACGTTTTGGGCCCGCCAGTGGGCCAGCTCGATCTCGGAAAGCCCTGTGATGATGACCCCGGCCACACGGATGATGCCGCTGTCCGCGCGGTCGAGGCCGGCTATGAGGTTCAGCAGGGTGCTTTTCCCCGAGCCGGAAGGGCCCATGAGGGCCAGAAAATCGCGCTCGGGAATCTCCAGGCTGATGTCGTTCAGGACCGGAATGATCTGATCACCCCGCCGGTAGGATTTGCTGAGGTTGTCGATGTCTACGAGGATCCGGTCTTCCTTGTCCATGCTCTACTCCAGGAGACTGATCCGGGTCAGATGGGCGAGCTGCGCAGGGGGATCGATGACGACGCGGTCGCCGGCTGCAATCCCGCCGGTGATTTCCTGCATGGATCCGAATAGACGCCCGGTCTCGATGGGTGTCAGGACGGCCCTTTTTCCGGAGACGACGAAGACATGCTTTTCGCCTTCTCTCTCGACAAGAGAAGAGACGGGGACGGCAAGAACCGGTTTGTCTTCATCGGACTGGACGGCCCTCTCCAGAAAGGCCACCTTCGCGCTCATCTCGGGCAGGATATCTTCCGTCAGACGATCGAAGGCAACCTTGACCAGGACGGAGGCCTTGGTTCGATCCGCCGTGGGGACGATCATGTAGACCTTTCCTGGAAAGCGCCGATCCGGAAAGGCGTCGAGCTGGATCTCGCAGGGCTGCCCCTCGTAAACCATGGAGATGTTCGCTTCGGAGACGTCCACCTCCACCTGGAGGGAGCCCATGTCGGCAATCGTCACGACGGCCGCCTTGGAATTGGCGGCTGCCCCGATGGGGGTGACGATGTCCCCTATGTCGGCGTTCTTGGTCAAGACGACGGCATCGAAGGGGGCGCGGATATAGGTGTATTCGATCGCCACCTCCGTCTCCCTGACCGCAGCCTCCGCCGCCTCGATGGCCGCCTCTCTGGCGCGGACCAGGGCCGATAAACTCCTGAAACGTGCTTCAGCCTTGTCGAACTGGGCTCGCGCCACGATTCCCTTCTCGACGAGCTGCCGGTTCCTTTCGTAATCCAGTCTGGCATCGCGCAGCTCGGCCTTCGCCTGGGCGAGGTTTGAAACGGCCAGTTCGAGGTTTGCTCGCGCCCTTTCGCGCGCCGCCAGGGCGTCACGGTCTTCGAGGCGCGCAATGACGTCCCCTTCCGAAACGCGGCTGCCCTCTTCCACGGACAGCTCGATCAGTTGAGCCGTAATCTTGGCCGCTACAGCGGATTTTCGCTGTGCGACGACATAGCCGCTGGCATTCAGGCGGGTGAAGGTCTGGGATGGATACAAGGATTGAACATGATAGGTATAGACCTCTGTAGCCGGTTGGAGCAGTTGTTGTCGATGAAGCCAGTAGAGCAAAGCAATGGCCGCCGCTCCAAGCGCGATGATGAAAAAATATTTTTTCCGGCTCCGGCGGGTCGTGAACGTCTTCTTTTCAATGCGCAGACCGGAAAGGTCTTCTGGTCCAGACATGCCGCAAGTTTCCTTTCGATGGATGGGGGCCGGTCGAATGCGCCGTCAGGGGAAACGATCAGTCCACGCCAGGTGGATGACGGCCGGCTGCATTTTCCATATGCCTGCGACGGGACTTGAGAACGAACAGCAGGACGATCGCAGCGAGCAGGATGCCAAGCGCAACCAGCTGGGTTACGGTCATAGAGGTGCCTCCCAGACTGCCGCGGTCGTCCCAGCGGTACTTTTCGATCCAGAGCCTCGCAGTGCTGTGCAGGATGAGAAACCACAGAAAGATCTGTCCTGGATAGGTTTTCCTGAAAGAAAGGACGAGGAGGATCGCAAAGATCGCAAAGGCGCTCAGCGACGCGTAGAGTTGGGTGGGATGCAGGGGGATCCCCAGAGGGGCCAGGGAATGGGGGTGCGAAAACACGATCCCACACCACGAATCGGTGGGTTTCCCGTAGCAGCAGCCGGCCAGGAGGCATCCGATTCGTCCGAAGCCCTGCCCGATGGAGGCAGCCGGTGCCCAGAGGTCCCCCAGGTTCCACAGTGGAATATGGTGGCGGCGGCTGTACCAGCCCACGGTGATCAGGGCGCCCAGGATCCCGCCTGAAAAAACGAGGCCGCCCTGCCAGATCTTGACGGCATCCAGGGGATGCTCGAGATAGTACCCGAAGTTGATCAGGATATACAGGATCCTCGAGCCGATGACACCCCCCAGGATCATCAGGAACCCCATGTCCATGATCTGTTGCGACGTATATCCCTCGCGTTGACCGATCTTGAGGGTGACGAACAGACCGGCCAGGAACCCGGTGGCCACGAGAAGACCGTAACTGTGGAGGGTGAAAGGGCCTATCGAGATCAAGTCAGGGAACATAAGCACTCTTTCCAGGCTGGACATTCCGTTGTGCCGGATGCTGCTTTCCGGGTGGGCGCGTGCATCATGTCGGGAAGCCGTTTTAGGTTCGAGAGGTTCGTGCCGTTTTCATCGTCGGATTGAAAAAACGGTCCTGACCGGGCATTTTCACGCCTTCAAAGCGGAGCGCCTTTCCGTGAACCACCGAGAAAGACCAGCCCGATCAGGATGGTTCCGGTCGTGATGGCTGCATCCGCGACGTTGAAGGCCGGCCAATGGTAGGACCCGACGTAGAAATCCAGAAAATCGATCACTTCACCATGGGCCAGGCGGTCGATCAGATTGCCGACGGCCCCTCCGAGAACGAGCGAGAGGGCGAAGGCCATGAGTTTTTCGCCGGGCTTCAAGCGCGCGAGCCACCAGACGAGGACCACAATAGCCGCCAGGCTGGCTCCGATGAGGAGGATCATCCGCCACTGCACGCCGTCGCTCCGGTTGAGGAGTCCAAAGGCCATCCCCCGGTTTCGGACGTGGACGATGTTGAAAAGACCGCTCAGCACCGGGATCGATTCGAAGGGCTGAAGCAGGCGGATCAGCAGCCACTTCGAGATCTGGTCCAGTGCCACGACGACCCCCGCCGGCCAGACGGCGAAATGAACAGGGCGCGCCAACGAATTTACTCCGCTTCCTCGATCGCCTGCAGGCATCGCCGGCAGAGGGTGGGATGGGCGTCTGCCTCGCCGACGCTCGCGTCATGCACCCAGCACCGTTCGCACTTGGCCTGCTCGGAGGGTCCGACGAGCACACGCAGCCCGGGAACTGCTTCGCTCTCGGGCACGGAGTCCAGATCGGCCGCCGAGGCGAGCTGCACCTCCGAGACGATGAAGACGGAGCGAAGCTCTTCCCGGTAGGCGCTCAGAAGCTCCATGAGGTTTTCCCCCAGCCCCAGGGTCACGACGGCATCCAGGGAATGGCCGATACGCTTTTCCTTGCGGGCCAGTTCCAGGGCCTTGGTGACCTCCCGGCGGACCGCCATGATGCGGTCCCAGCGCTCGGCGAGGTCCGGGTTGGAAAAGGCCTCGTCGAGCGGGGCGAAACAGTCCGCGTGTACGCTTGGCTCACGATCGCCTTTCAGGTATTGCCAGATCTCCTCGGCGGTGAAGGAGAGGACCGGGGCCATGAGGCGCACCAGAGCGTCCAGGATGATTTGCATGGCCGTCTGGGCCGAGCGCCGCGCCTGGGAGCGGGGGGGCGAGGTGTACAGCCGGTCCTTGATGATATCCAGGTAGAGCGACGAGAGATCCAGCACACAGAAATTGTGCAGACCGTGGTAAACGATGTGAAATTCGCAGTCCTCATAGGCCTTGAGGATCCGCCGGCTCAGGTCCTGGAGACGGTGCAGGGCCCACTGATCGAGCTCGGCCATGTCTTCGCGGGGGACCCGGTCGACCGCCGGATCGAAATCATAGAGGTTCCCGATCAGGAAGCGGCAGGTGTTGCGGATACGCCGGTAGGCCTCTGTCAGACGCTGGAGGATCTCCTCGGAAAGCCGGATGTTGTCGCGGTAATCCTCCCCCGCGACCCAGAGGCGCAGGATTTCGGCCCCGTATTTCCGGATGAGTTCTTCGGGCGCGATGACGTTTCCGGCGGATTTGTGCATGGCCTTGCCCGCCCCGTCGACCACGAACCCGTGGGTCAGCACGCTGCGGTAGGGGGCCTCGCTCCGGGTCCCGACGGAGCAGAGCAGAGAGCTGTGAAACCATCCGCGGTGCTGGTCGCTGCCTTCCAGGTACATGTCGGCGGGGCTGTCGAGATAGGGGCGCTTCTCCATGACGGCGGCGTAGCTGACACCCGAATCGAACCAGACGTCCAGGATGTCCGTTTCCTTCTGGAATCGCTCCGAGCCGCAGCCGGGGCATTTCGTTCCCGGGGGGAGAAGGTCGGTCTCGGGTTGCGTGAACCAGATATCGGCGCCGGAGGCCTCTACCTGGGCGGCGACGTGGTCGATGATCTCCTGTGAGACGAGGACCTCGCCGCAGTCTTTGCAGAAAAAGACCGTAATGGGAACCCCCCAGCTTCGCTGCCGGGAGATGCACCAGTCGGGGCGGTTGGCGATCATGTTCTGAATCCTCTCCTGCCCCCAGGCCGGGATCCAGTTGACGCGGTCGATGGCCTCGAGGGCGCGCTGCCGCAGCTGGGTCTTGTCCATCGAGATGAACCACTGTTCTGTCGAGCGGAAGATGACCGGCTGTTTGCACCGCCAGCAGTGCGGGTATTCATGGTGGATGACCTCTTCCTTCATGAGGGCGCCGACCTCCCGCAGCTTCTGGTTGACCAGCGGATTGGCCTCGAAGACGCTCTGCCCGGCGAAGAATCCGACTTCGGGCAGGAATCGGCCGTCTCCGTCGACCGGAGAGTAGACCTCAAGGCCGTAGGCGAGCCCGGTCTCGTAGTCCTCGCGGCCGTGCCCCGGAGCCGTGTGGACGCAGCCGGTGCCGGCCTCCAGCGTGACGTAAGGGGCCAGCACAATCCGGGAGGGCCGGTCGTAGAGAGGATGGCGCGCCTCCAGGTTTTCGAGCTCCCTGGGATCGACGGCGGTCAAGACTTTGTAATCATCGATGCCGAAGGTGTCCATGCAGACATGCAGCAGGCCTTCGGCCAGAATGAGGACGTCCCCCCCCGGGATCTCCACGGCGACGTAATCGAAATCCGGGTGGAGCGCGATGGCCAGGTTGGCCGGGATGGTCCACGGGGTGGTGGTCCAGATGAGCACGAAGACCCGCTTTCCCTGGAGTTCCGGGTAACGCGGCGACAGGTCGGAGACCATGGGGAATTTGACGAAGATGGACGGAGAGGCATGGTCCCCGTACTCGACCTCGGCTTCCGCCAGGGCGGTGTGACAGGAGGCGCACCAGTAAATGGGTTTCTTGCTGCGGATGAGGCTGCCGTTCAGTGCGAACTTGCCGAATTCGCGGACGATGGTGGCCTCGTAGGGAAAGTTCATGGTGAGGTAAGGGCGCTCCCACTCGCCGAGGACGCCCAGGCGCTTGAATTCGTTGCGCTGGATGTCGATGAACCGCTCGGCGTAGGTCCGGCAGTGGCGGCGGATCTCGGCCTGGGTCATGTCCGCCTTGCGTCTTCCAAGCTCCTGGTCCACCTTATGTTCGATCGGAAGTCCGTGGCAGTCCCAGCCGGGGACGTAAGGGGCGTCATAGCCTGCCATCTGCTTGGACTTGATGATGATATCCTTAAGGATCTTGTTGAAGGCGGTGCCCATATGGATGTGGCCGTTGGCGTATGGGGGGCCGTCGTGCAGCATATAGCGCTTCCGGCCCTTGGACCGTGTCCGGATCAGTTCGTAAAGCTTCTCCGATTCCCATTTGGCCAGGATTTCGGGTTCTCGTTTGACCAGGTTGGCCTTCATGGGAAAGGCGGTTTGGGGAAGGTTGAGTGTTTGTTTGTAATCCATACAAGGCGCCTCCATATCATTATGATAAACCGGAAAAATAACAGATGCACCTCATCAAGTCAAATCCAGATTCGGTTTTGAGGTCGAACCCTGAAAGGGTTGACAACCGTCGCGGCGGTCGGCAATCTGAGGGGAAGCGGGTGGACGGGGTGCCGCCGCGCCCGGCTGAAAATACGAAGCGAAAGGTCTCAGGCATTGACAAAGATAAAGTGTATTGCGGCAGCGGCGCTGCTGCACCTGATCCTGGGCGGATGCGGGCCGCTGATCGTCTTCGGCACGGGTGCGGCCGCCGGTGTGGGAGGCTATCGGTATTACCAGGGCTCTTTGATCACCGTCTACGACGCGCCGTTCGAAAGGACCTGGGAGGCGGGTCTCAAGGCCGTTCAAGTCCTTGGCTCAACCGTGAAGGACGCGCGGCACGACCTCACTTCGGGCACGGTCTCGGCCGAGCAGGCGGACGGTACGCCGGTGACCCTCAAAACGAAGTATGTCTCGGCGGAGCAAACCGAGGTCGCGATCCGGGTCGGTTTCTGGGGTGATGAAGAGGCTGGAGCGGTGATTGCAAGACGGATTCGGGAGACACTGGAGGGTCAGGTCTGAATGTTCAGGCTCTTCAGCATGTTGTCTGCAAAATGCATCACGAAGTGCCGCTGCGGTTCGGTGCAGTAGCCGGGGCAGGTGCATCGCATGGTGTGGAGCGACCGAATGAGGAATTCGAACCGCACCCAATCCGGGCCCAACTCGACGGCGAAGACGTGGGGGCGGCAGGCCTGATGACTGTATTGCTCCGCGGTCAGGAGGTCGTCAGGAAGTTGAACCCAGTAGATCTCGTCGACCCTGCTGTGCAGGGCGTTTTGATCCAGAAAGCCCTTGATCCTTTCGAGGTGGGCCGACGGTATTTCATCGAGAAGATAGGCGCGCATGGCGAGGATCACCGTGTCCCGCGATCGATCCGCGCCCCGGAGACGAAGGCGTCGATGACCGCGTAGATCCAAAGGATGGCGAATAAAGCCAGGATCACCTTGAGCGCGGTGAGATCCTGGGCCTGAAGCCGGGCGATAAACCCGCCGCCGACGGTGGAAGGATCCGCGGCGCTTTCCATCGCCTGCTGGATCACCCGGTAGGATGCGAAAAGGGCGGCGAGGAAGAGGACGAAGACGGACCCGAGGAGGATCAACCCCTTCTTCAGGTGCTGGTTGAAGACCTGCCCCAGCCCTGGGATGACCAGTCCGGAGCAGAGAGCGGCGAGCCACGCCTTTTTCATCTCCCGCCCCCGGTTTGCAGCTGCATGTGATCCCGCATGATGCACCGGTTCATGATGACCGTGCAGCCGGCTTCCCGCGCCTTGCGGGCCGCCTCTTCGTGCACGATCCCGAGCTGCATCCAGATCACCCCGATCCCTTGGGCGACAGCCTGATCGACAAAAGAAGCCACGCGCCCGGGACCGATGAACAGGTCAACGAGATCCACTGGAAACGGGATCTCCGACAAGGTTCGGAAACAAGGGCGTCCGAGGAGTTCCTTCTGCCCGGGATTGACAGGGATGACATCGTAGCCGTGCTCGAGCAGGTAGGCCGCCACCCGGTGGCTGTCGCGCGCGGGCTTCGGCGAGAGGCCTACCACTGCGATGCTCCTGCATCTGCGCAGAACCGCGCGGATGGCTTCGTCCGGCGGCCGGTTGTCTGGGATTTCACAGGTCGACATGGTTTTTCAAGGGGTCCCCATCCCGCCTGGTTATTGCAGGATCGCTTTTATCTTTTGAGCCTTGTCCTTGACTTCCATAGCCCTCTTGACGCCTGGGACCTGTCCGATGACGGCATCGGTCAGTTTGGCCTCGAGGGGCCGCGGGGCGGGGGGTTCCGCCACGCTCTTCACGGGCGCCGTATCGAGAGGTTGTTCAACCTCGTTCGGCGGTTCGGCGAGGTCTTTTCTGACATTCCGGAATTCCCGGATCGCCCCGCCAAGACCCTTCCCGATCTCCGGCAGGCGTTTGGCGCCGAACAGGATCAGCACGATCACTGCGATGATGAGAAGCTCGCTCGGGCCTAGTCCGAACATGAATGACGCTCCTTCAGTTGGATCTTTGCAGGGGGTGATTCGCCTCCGGTCTGCCTTTCAGACCTCCGGCGAGGCGCTGACAGGGGGCCGGTGTTCAACGTTCAACCGGTCAGTTCGACGGGCTCTTCACCCTCACCGCGCTCGTCGACCGTGCCGATCAGGTAGCCCTTCTCTCCCATGGCCTGGAGGCGCAGCATGACCTCCTTCGTGTCTTCAGCGCTCACGACGATCACGAGGCCCAACCCGTTGTTGAAGGTGCGGAGCATCTCCCGTTCAGGGATGTCGGCCTTTTGCTCGAGGTAGGGGAAGATCGGAGGCCGCTCCCAGGATCCCCGCTCGATCACCCCCTTGCAGGCCGCCGGCAGGATTCGGGGGAGGTTGTCGATCAACCCGCCGCCCGTGATGTGGGCGATGCCGTACAGACGGAAGTCGCGGCGCAGGTTCTGGATCGTACGGACATAAATGCGCGTCGGCTCCAGCAGTTCTTCACCAAGCGTCCGTCCGAATTCGGGCACGAACTCGTCGACCTTCATGTGAAGGTCTTCGAAGAAGATCTTGCGGACCAGCGAATAACCGTTGCTGTGCAGCCCGCTCGATCCGATTCCGATCAGGTGGTGTCCGACGGCGATCTCCGAGCCGTCCAGGATATCCTTGTTGTCAGCCAGGCCGACCACGAACCCGGCCAGGTCGTATTCCCCCTTGCCGTAGAAATCGGGCATTTCGGCGGTTTCTCCCCCGATCAGGGAGCATTGCGCCTCTTGGCATCCGTCGGCGATCCCTTTGACGATGTCGGCGGCCCTGTCCACATCCAGTTTCCCCATCGCGAGATAATCGAGAAAGAACAGGGGAGCGGCGCCCTGGACAAGGATGTCGTTTACGCACATGGCGACCAGGTCGATGCCGACCGTATCGTGCCGGTCCATCATGAAAGCGATCTTCAATTTGGTGCCGACGCCGTCCGTCGAGCTCACGAGGACGGGCTTTTCAATGTGCTGGAGGTTCAGGGAGAACAGCCCCGCAAATCCCCCGATATCGGTGATGACCCCGGTACGGAAGGTCTTGCTGACAATCGGCTTGATCCTTTGTACGAATCGATTGCCGGCATCGATATCGACACCGGCATCGGCATACTTTCGCGTCGGTTTCTTCTCGACCATCGGTTTTTGTCCAACAAGGCGTTTCGAGCAAAATAGAAGGCGTTTCGGGCCTAACGGAATCTGCCTATACTCGAATTTTAGGGTCCGGTTTGTCAAACGAATTCTGGCCGGATCGGTTTCCCGGCCTCTCGAGCGATGGCGGCGAACGATTTCCGGATGGAAACCAAGTAGTCTCCATCCGGAAATGTTTTTGCGGTAGAACTCGGTTTCCAATCCGGAAATGAGGATTTTTGGCCAATATCAAGGAAATCAAGCGTTTGCGCGGAGGCGACCTGCAGGTCGCCGCACAAGCAAACGTGCAGATTGACGCCGAGATTGGCCAAAAAGACCATTTCCGGATGGAAACCAAGTAGGTTTTGCATTTTTTGAGGTGATCCACTATGATCTTGCCCGTTCAGGGGCTTCGTGGGTCGACGCGAAAGGTGGCGGAAAAGGCCCCCGTTCGGTGCGGCCCTTGGGACAGGGTGTGGATTCACAGAGGAGATGACGGATATGATGCAGGAATTCAGGAGAATGAGCCGGCTGCCGCCCTACGTCTTCGCCACGGTCAACAAGATCAAGATGGACGCGCGGCACAAGGGCGAAGACATCGTCGATCTCGGGATGGGAAATCCTGACATTCCCACTCCCAGGCACATTGTCGAAAAGCTGGTGGAGGCTGCGGAAAAAGGCCAGAATCATCGCTACTCCGCATCCATGGGGATCACCAAACTGCGCCAGGCCATCTGCGATTGGTACAAGCGTCGCTTCGACGTGGATCTGGACCCGGACGAAGAGGCGATCGTCACCATCGGCGCCAAAGAGGGACTCGCCCATCTGGTCCTGGCGACGATCAGCCCGGGTGATGTCGTTTTTGCACCGAATCCGACCTATCCCATTCATCCCTACTCGGCGATCATTGCCGGGGGAGATGTCAGAAGCATTCCCATCGGTCCGGACCGGGATTTCTTCGAGGACCTGTTGTCGGCCACCAAGCAGACGTGGCCGAACCCGCGCATGCTGATCATCTCCTATCCGCACAACCCCACGACGGCCGTCGTCGACCTGCATTTCTTCGAAAAGATCGTCGAGTTCTGCCGCGAGCACGAGATCATGGTGATCCACGATTTCGCCTATGCGGACCTGGTCTTCGACGGGTACGAGCCTCCCAGCTTCCTGCAGGTCCCCGGGGCGAAGGAGATCGGCGTGGAGCTGTTCAGCCTTTCGAAGAGCTACTCCATGGCGGGCTGGCGTGTCGGATTCTGCGTCGGCAACCCGGCCCTCGTTTCGGCCTTGCGGCGGATCAAGAGCTATCTGGACTACGGGGTTTTTCAGCCCATTCAAATTGCGGCGATCATCGCCCTGAACGGCCCTTACGACTGCGTCGAGGAGATCGTCGAAATCTACCGGGAAAGGCGGGACGTCCTGGTGGACGGTCTGAACCGCGTCGGTTGGGCGATCGAGAAACCGAAAGGCACGATGTTCGTCTGGGCGCGTATTCCGGAGCCCTACAGGGCGATGGGATCGGTGGAGTTTTCGAAGATGCTGATCGAGAAGGCCAGGGTCGCGGTTTCACCGGGCATCGGCTTCGGCGAATACGGCGACGAGCACGTCCGTTTCGCCCTGGTGGAAAACCCGCACCGGATCCGCCAGGCGATCAGGGGGATTAGACAGATTCTTTGAGAGCGGCATGAGCGGCGGGTGTGGGACGGAAATCGATGCCCGGACAGCTGGCCGCTTTTGAGATGTGAGGGTATATGCCACAGCTTCAGGTGGGGATCATAGGGTTCGGCACGGTCGGGGCGGGTGCCTGCGAGATCCTGGTCGAGAACCGGGACGTGATTGCGGACCGCGTCGGGATGGAGATCGTCATTCGGCGCATCGCCGACCTCGACATCGAACGGGACAGGGGAGTGGCCATAGACCGGAGGATTCTGACCCGGGACGCCATGGAGATCATCGAGGATCCCGAGATCGGGATCGTCGTCGAGTTGATGGGCGGTCTGAAACAGGCGAAGGAATTCATCCGTATGGCGCTCGAGCGCGGCAAGCACGTTGTGACCGCCAACAAGGCCCTGCTCGCGGAGACCGGAAACGAGCTGTTCGAGCTGGCTGAGAAGAATGGGGTGGGGCTCTCCTTCGAGGCGAGTGTCGGCGGAGGGATCCCCATCATCCGTGCGCTGCGCTCCGGCCTGGCGGCGAACCGTATCCAGACGATCATGGGCATCCTGAACGGGACCTCCAACTACATCCTGACCCGGATGGCCCGGGAGGCCCTGCCCTATGAGAAGGTCGTGGAGGACGCAGTCCGGGAGGGATACGCCGAGGATCCGCCCACCCTGGACGTGGACGGGACCGATGCCGCCCACAAGCTCGCGATCCTCATCATGCTTTCGAGGGGTGAGGCGGTGCCCTTCGACGGGATTTACCGCGAAGGCATCATGCGGCTCACCCCGGATGACATCCGCTTCGCAGGCGAATTCGGATACAGCGTGAAGCTTCTGGCCATCGCCCGGCACCACGGCGACCGGGTCGAGGCGCGGGTCCATCCCGCCATGATCCCCAAAGACCATATCCTTGCCAACGTCAACGACGTCTACAACGCTATTTACATCGAAGGCGATTTCGTGGGTCCGAACCTCTATTACGGTCTCGGGGCCGGGAGGCGGGCCACCGGGAGCGCCGTCGTCTCGGACATCATGGATCTCGCGCGCCAGATGCGCTCGGGCCAGGGCAGGGTCCTGCCCTCGCGGGGATACGCACGACCCGTTCAGCGGCATATCGCCATCCAGGCCATGGACGAACTGGTGTCGGCCTACTATTTCCGCTTCTCCGCCCAGGACAAGCCGGGCGTCCTTTCGCGGATCGCGGGGATCCTGGGCGATCACCAGATCAGCATATCGTCGGTGATCCAGATGGGGCGCGAGGTCAACGGCTCGGTTCCCATCGTGATGCTGACCCATGAGGCCCGGGAGCGAAGCGCGCAGCGGGCGATCGGGCTGATCGACCGGCTCGACGTATTGACGGACAGGACCGTGATGATCCGAGTGGAAGGGGCGCATACCTGATGGATTCGAAAGAGACCCCGCGAAGCCGCTACGTGCTGCTTGTGGGAGACGGCATGGCGGATTACCCCATCGAGGAGTTGGACGGCCGGACGCCCCTCGAGGCGGCGCACACCCCCCATATGGACCGCATTGCGCAAGGGCGCATGGGGCTGGTCCAGACGATCCCGGAGGGGATGGAACCCGGGAGCGATGTGGCCAACCTGTGCCTGCTCGGTTACGACCCGCGCGTATACCATTCGGGCCGGTCCCCCCTCGAGGCCGCAAGCCTCGGGGTGAGCCTCGCCCCGGAGGACGTCGCTTTTCGGATGAACCTGGTTACGTTGGACTGGCGTCCGAACGGCGAGATCCTGATGGTCAGCCACAGTTCGGGCGACATCACCACGGCCGAGTCGCGGGAGATGATCCCCTTGCTCCAGGCAGGGCTCGAGTCGCCGGGCATCCGCATCTACCCGGGCGTCGCCTATCGCCATCTGCTGGTCTGGTCGTCCGGTCCCCTGGATGCCCGAACGATCCCCCCGCACGACGTTCTGGGACGCGATATGGCCGCTTACCTCGAGACGGGCGGTGCGACCCCCGTCCAAGGCCTGATCCGCTCTTCGTGGCCTATCCTGCGGGAGCATCCCGTCAACCGGCGGAGGCGCGCCGACGGACGCCTCGAAGCCAATTCCGTCTGGCTCTGGGGACAGGGGCGGGCGCCGCGGCTGCCGCGTTTCACGGAACGCTTCGGGTTGACCGGCGGCGTCATTTCGGCGGTGGACCTCCTGCGGGGGATCGGCATTTACGCTGGTTTCGATCCGATTTTCGTCGAGGGGGCCACCGGATACCTCGATACCAACTACAGGGGCAAGGGCGAGGCCGCGATCGAGGCCCTCGCGACGCATGACTTCGTGCTTGTCCATGTGGAGGCCCCCGATGAAGCGAGCCACAACGGAAGCCTCGAGGAAAAGATCCGGGCGATCGAGGCCTTTGACGAAAAGGTCGTCGGTACCGTCCTCGAAGGGCTTTCCGCCTGCTCGTCTTTTCGTGTGATGGTCGCGAGCGACCACTTCACCCCCATCTGCCTCAAGACCCACAGCCGTGAGCCCGCTCCGTTCGCCTGGGCCGGCCCGGAAGATTTGGCCCGTTCAACGAGCCACGGGGGTTTTACCGAGAAAAACGCCGCTGCGAGCGGCATCCTCTACAAGGCGGGGCATACGTTGATGCCGGATTTTCTCGGGCGGGCTTAAGGCTTGACAGAGGGCCTCCGATCTCCTATTTTCGGGCGGTGTTGAGAGGGTTTTTCCGGGAAGCGTGCCGGGCAAGGGGTGCACGGCGGGTCAATGGTGATTCCAGGGGTGGATCGTAGTCTGAGAGCCACAAATTATAGTGAAAAGGAGAGGAAAAGAATGAAGATACTGTTTTTCGGTCCCAACGGCAGCGGAAAGGGTACACAGGGCGCCATCGTCAAGGAAAAGTTCGGGATCCCCCACATCGAGACGGGTGTCATCTTTCGAGACAACATCGGCCGCGGGACGGACCTCGGCAAAGAGGCCAAGGGCTACATCGACCGCGGGGAACTGGTCCCGGACAGCATTACCATTCCCATGATCCTGAGCCGGTTGAAGGAACCCGACTGCAAGAACGGCTGGCTCCTGGACGGCTTCCCCCGCAATCTCACGCAGGCCCAGGAACTCGACAAGGCCTTGGGCGCAGAAAAAATCGATCTCGATATCGTGATCGAAATGGTTCTGGACCGGCAGATCGCGAAGAACCGCATCATGGGACGGCGCCTGTGCGTCAACGACAACAACCACCCGAACAACATCTTCATCGATGCCATCAAGCCGAACGGGGACAAGTGCCGGGTCTGCGGCGGAGACCTCAAGACCCGCAGCGATGACCAGGACGAGGAAGCCATCGATCAACGCCACAACATCTATTACGATGAGAAGACCGGGACGATGGCGGCCATCCTCTTCTACAAGAAGCTGTCGGCCGAGCGCGGCGGCAAACCACGGATCATCGAGCTGGACGGGCGCCCCGGGGTGAAGGAGGTCTCGGCTGATCTCCTGTCGCAGCTCGGCAAGTAGCCTCGCTCCCTTCCGGAAATGGTCTTTTTTGCCGATCTCGGCGTCCATCTGCATGTTTGCCTGTGCGGCGACCCGCAGGGCGCCTCCGCGCAAGCGCGCGATTTCCTCGATGTTGACAAAAAGTTCTCCTTTCCGGATTGGAGGCTGGGTGGGATTGAAGGATCACTCAACGGATAGGCGCAAGTGCATTTTCTTCCGGAGATGGTCTTTTTTGTTCATCCCGGCGTCCATCTGCATGTAGGTTTGAAGCGCCCCGGTCCAGGGGGATCAGGGCGCTTTGCGCTGAGGGCGGTCTATGAAGGGGGACATATCGGCGGAGCGTGCCGCCTTTCTGATGAGGGATTTCGAGCGCGGCTTCATCGAATACTGCCATCTCAAGGCGCGTGAGGCCACGGCCGGAAGGTTCTGCTCGGAGGTGGAGATCGCGCCCTGCCACCGGCAGCAGGACGGATTCATCCATGCGGGCCTCATGGCCACCATGGCTGACCATACAGCGGGCTATGCGGCCTTTACGATCGTACCACCCGAATTTCAGATCCTCAGCATCGAGTTCAAGATCAATTTTCTGAGGCCCGCTTACGGTGACCGCCTCACCTGCCTTTCAAAGGTGCTTCGCGGGGGCAGGCAGGTCATCATCGCCGAATCGGAGGTCTACGACCGCGCCGAGGGAGTGGAGCAACTGGCGGCCAAGGCGATGGTGACCCTCATGGCCGTGCATCGGGATAAGTTGGCGTCAAAGCGCTGAGGCGATTTCTTCCGCCAGCCTGTCGGCCGCTTCGGCCGGATCCGCGGCATCGCGGATGGGGCGTCCCACCACAAGGTAATCCGCTCCAAGTCGAACGGCCTCGGCGGCCGTGACGATCCGCTTTTGATCGTCGCCGGCCACCATCGACCAGGCAGGCCGGATCCCCGGTGTTACGGCGATGAAACCGGGGCCGAAGGCGGCCTTGATCGCACGCACTTCCTGTCCGGAGCAGACCACCCCATGACAGCCGGCTTCTTTGGCAGCCCTGGCGCGCATGAGCACGAGGGCCGGAATGTCTGCTGCAAGCCTGGGATCGCAGCCGAAGCGGATGAGTTTGTCCGAATGGAGGCTGGTCAGAACGGTCACGGCCAGGATGCGGGTCGAGCCCATGATATCGTCTGGGATCTCCTCGAGGATGGGGTCCATCGCCTCGGCGTGGATGGTCACGAAGTGCGGCTGATAGCGGGCGGAGGCCGAGAGTGCCCGCTTGACCGTCGCGGGGATGTCGTTCAGCTTGAGATCCAGGAAGATACCGGCCCCGCCGCGGCTCCGGATGGCTTCCAGGACTTTCGGGCCTTCGGCGATGAAAAGCTCCAGGCCCACCTTGAAGAGGCCTACGTGGCCCCGAAGGCGGTCGACCATGCCGAGGGCCTGTTCATAATCGGGGAGGTCCAGGGGAAAAATGATGTAGTCTTTGGGCGTTTTCATGAGGTGCCTCGTTTCGGGTAATGCAAAAAGATACGACGCCGGACCGGCGCGGAAAAGCCGGAACAGGCGGAAAAAATAATGGACATCGGTTCAAAAAGCAAGTATGTTATGCGATCGATGTGGGCCACCGTAGCTCAGTTGGTAGAGCACCTCACTCGTAATGAGGATGTCTGCGGTTCGATTCCGCACGGTGGCTCCAGTTTTTCAAATCCCTTCAGACTGCGCCGGTCTTCCGCCTTCACGAAACCGTCATGCCGTCGCCTGAACCCTTTTGATCCACCTGCCCCGGCTTCCTCGGCCCACTTATCGTGAAATTGCATGGCTGTTATCCATCCGGAAAAGACCATCCGGCGCGGCAAAGTTTCCAATCCGGAAATGAGGATTTTTGGCCAAAAAGGGCATTTCCGGATGGAAACTTGTTAGACTCCTGACGCCGCTCAAAGCAGATTGAAGTCTTCGACGATCATCTGCCTGTCCGGCACACCCAGGGCCGAGAGTTGTGCAACGAAAGAGGCGACCATGGGGGAAGGGCCGCAGAGGAAGATGTTTTTATCCTGCAGACCCCCCTTGACCCGCTCATGGACATAGGCGGCGGTAATCCTGCCCTGCTCTGAGGTGAAATAGCATTCGTAGTGGTGCCCGCGCTCTTCGAAGGCCTTGAATCCTTGGAAACGGCTCATGGCGACCTCCTGCCGGATGTCTTCATCGAAGCTCGCGTCATCCCTCGTCCGGCAGATGTAGAACAGGGAAACGACGGGGCTCCTCCATGTCCTGATCAGTTCGGGGTGCATCCGCCTCAGCCGTTCGGGCGTCTCCCGGGGGTCGAGCCGCTCTTCGGAGTGGAGCGCCACATGCCACATCCCGAGAAACGGTGTGATGCCGATGCCGCCGGCGATGAAGACGCAGTCCCGTTCACTTGACAGGAACCGGTTGCTGAAGTGCCCGTAGGGGCCGTAAAGAATGACAGGATCGCCGCGCTCGAGTCGGTCGAGGGAGCGCGTGTGGTCCCCCGACTGCTTGATGCCGAGTTTGATCCGGTTGCGGGGATTGTAGCCGGAGGCGATGGAGTAGGGATGCGGCTCCGGGGTGATGCCTTCCTTGCGCACGACGAGATAGACGAACTGGCTGGGCTTGAACTCCATTTTCTCCTGGACCGGACGGAGGGTCGCCTGGATCACGTCCTTGTGTTTTACGATTTCAGAGATGGTGTAGTCGAAGCGGGGTCCATAGAACCGATAAAAAAAACGGATGTAGACAAAACTGCCCAGGGCGAGCGCAAGAAAACCGTAGACCCAGATCCTGAGGAGGGGATAGGCGGTGACGTCACGGTTGACGATCAACACATGGGCCGCAGCCAGGACCAAAACCCCTCCGAACCACTCATGGGTCATCTTCCAGAGGTGATAGGGGATCTTCAGCCACAAGGTGAGGCTCATCAGACCCGCCATCATGAGAAAGGTTGCGACCCCGATGTTGTGCCCCCAGAGGTAACGGTCCCCCGAGGGATCGAGAAATCCGAGTTCCTGCAGAAAAACGAGGAAATCCGGAAAATTGTGGGCCGAGAGAAAGATCGGGTGCAGGATGATGAGGAAAAAGGCCCAGCGTCCGATCCGTTTGTGCACCTGGTAGACCTTGTCCAGACCTCCGAAGAAGGCTTCGATCGGGCGCAACCGCGTCGAAAGAACGACGCACCAGCACATCAGGATGGTTGCGCCCAGAGAGGCCGCTTTCGCCGGGTATTTGAACGGATCGCTGAACCAGTCCTCATAATAAGCCTTGCTGCCGAGCCAGATGACGAGCGTGAGGCAGACCGTCAGGAGCGCAGGCCATGTTTTTTGATGCATGCGAGAGATGGTGAGCATCGCTGCTTGAGTCCCAATCGAAGGATTGCGTCAGGCTGAACAGGTCATCCGCAAATGCTTCCGCGCCCTTGGGGCCGAAGACGTTCAAAAGGGCAAGACTCGATCACAGCCCCTGAACGTCTGCTTTGCATCGAGCGGGCGGATTTGATCCGTCTCGGCGGGTGCCGGGGTGTCTCGCCTGCCCGCCCCCTTTCTGGTCTACTCCCGAAGCCGGCATCGAAGAACTCCGGTCGCCTCGAGCACACTTGGGGCCTGGAGGCCGTGTCGAACGAGCACCGCCAAAGTGTCCAAACCGAAGCGATGTTCGGAGGTGGACGATTTTTCGAACCGCAAACAATCCTACCACAAAAATGGAGCCGGATTAAACGGTCCTCTTGTGGAAAAGCGGATGCCGACCTTTTCAGGATCTTCCGCCGCTCCCCTGCGCCCGTGTTGGACGTTGCTCCCGCGCTGCAGGACGCGCCGGAAAAATCGTTGTCAATACGCCCAAAAAGCGCTATAAAGCCACGTCGAATCCGGTTCTTCAGCTTGCGTCCATGCAGAAATGATTTCCCGGCACAACCCGGAACCCATCCGGAGAAGGCCTCCGGCGGCAGGAAGGTTCGTGAGGTGCAACGGGGATCGAGGGACCGTGAGCCGAACGATTCAGCCGTTCCGGGTAGCAGGATCGTCCGGCCTGCCGGACAGGCAAGCGGAACGGCCTAGATCCCGTGAAGGATCTTTTTGGAGGGTGACACGTTCATATCGTCGGCGGTGCGCAGGCGGCCAAAGGTGTGCAACGGAGGTTCGCAGGACCTTGCCGGCAGGGAGGGCATTACCATGGAAGAAAATATCCAGGATTATTTTGTGTGCGACAGCTGCGCCGGCAAGGACTTCAAGCTGGTGTACAACTTCTCGCTCCGGTTCCACGGCGTCAATTTTTCCGATGAGCTGATCTACGACAAGCTGATCGAAGAGATCTATCAGTGCACGCGCTGCCAGAAGACCTTTACGAAGGCGGAGATCGAGGAAGGGTTGGCCAGGATCAAGAAGGCCCACAGGCAAAGCTGAAAAGGCGGATCAAAAACTGATTTCGTAATCTTCGAGATGGAACCCCTCTTTCGGGACGATGACGATCCTCTGGTTGATCCTCCTTTCCAGATCCATGATGGATTCCTGCTCCTCTTCCCTGAGCACGTTGGCGATATCGGGGTGTACCAGCACCTGTACAGGGCCCTCCTCGTTCAGGGCCCTGCAATCCCGTTCGAGGTCGCGGAAGATCTCGTAGCAGATCGTTATCCTCGATTTCAGCGTGCCTCGGCCGTCGCAGTAAAAACAGGGCTCGGTCAGGAGGCGGTTGAGGTTGGCACGCGTGCGCTTGCGGGTCATCTCGATCAGCCCGAGCTCGGAGATCTGGAGGATGTTGGATTTCGCCCGGTCTTTGGACAAGGCCTCTTTCAGGGCGAGGAAGACCCTTTCTCGACTGCTCGCTTTTTCCATGTCGATGAAGTCGATGACGATCAAACCCCCGATGTTCCTGAAGCGGAGCTGGTAAGCGATTTCTTTGACGGCCTCCAGGTTGGTCTTGAGGATAGTCTCCTCGAGATTGCGTTTCCCCACGTAACTGCCCGTGTTGACGTCGATGGCCGTCAAGGCCTCGGTCATCTCGATGACGATGTAGCCGCCCGATTTCAACCAGATCTTTTTCTCCAGGGCGCGGGAGATCTCCATCTCTATCCCGAAGGCATCGAAAATCGGATCGGTGCCCTCGTAGAGTTCGACGGAATACTTCAGCCGGGGGGCGAACGTTTCGATGAACTCCATGACGCCCTCGAACTCAGGACGTGAATCGATGACAAGGCGGTCGACTTCACGGGTGAACAGGTCCCGCACGGAGCGGAGCGAGATCGACAGGTCTTTGTAGAGCTGCCTGGGTCCGGACCCCTTTTCCGCCTTGGCCTGGATGTTCGTCCAGAGCTTGAGGAGAAAATCCATTTCAGCCTTGAGCTTTTCCTTGCCGGCGCCTTCGCTGACTGTCCGCACAATGAAGCCGTAATCAGCGGGACGGATCTCGTTGATGATCTCTTTGAGGCGCGCCTTTTCCTCCTTGTCCTCGATGCGGCGCGATACGCCGATGTGGTTGACCATAGGCATCAGGACCAGATGCCTTCCGGGGATGGATATATGGGAAGTCAGGCGTGCGCCCTTGTTGCCCAGAGGTTCTTTGGAAACCTGCACGATGATGTCCTGGTTTTCATGAAGCAGGTCTTCGATCTGGTAAACAGGGCGGAAAGGAGGATGCATGGTGGAGAGGGGCTGGTCGCTTTCTTCTTCGCCATCCTCTTCGTGGTCTTCCCGGGGACACTGAAGCATCAGCTTCTCCATGTCGGAGAAGTCCTTGTGGACGTCGGCGACATAAAGAAAGGCGGTCCGTTCGAGGCCGATGTCCACAAAGGCGGCCTGCATGCCTGGCAGGACGCGGACGACCCGCCCGCGATAGATGTTCCCCATCAGCTCCTGCCCGGTTCTTCGCTCGATATGCAGTTCGACGACGACGCCGTTCTCGACGAGGGCCACGCGTATTTCGTGCGGACGGGCATTGATGATCAGTTCATTGGCCATAGGATCCGTTTTCCAGAGGTTGCCGGTTAGAAGGTTTACATCAAAACCTGCTCGATTTTCTGAATGTGGAGGCGCGCGGATTCCGAATCGGTCAGACCGAAGACGGACTGGATGACTTCCACGGGACGTATCTGCGGTCCCTCCGGGTGGAGGATCACGAGTTCCAGTTGGTTGAGGTTGGAAAACTCGAGCGTTGTGATCAGAGGGCGGATGTCCAGAACATGTTCGCCTTTTTTTGTTTTTTTGACAACCTCGAAATGCCGACGGGCTGAGAAATCATCCAGGCGGCTCCTGCGCAGTTCGAGTTCTTCGAAGAAGATCCGGTACCGGCTGCTTTTGACCCTGGGGATCGGCGATGCCTTGTCGAGTTTCCGTATCTCTTTGACCGTGATCCCGTCAGGAAGACTCTGGTTGAGTTCGGTCGTACTCTGGTCGATGGCGAGCAAACCGTCGGTCTCGATGACCATGGTCTCATCGAAGCTCTCGGTTCCCAGCGGGAGGGCGGTGGTAAAAGTCACCTTGGGCAGAGGGTGAAAGCCCTGGGAGAACCGGAGCGGGATGTGCGCACGCCTCAAGGCGCGCTGGAAGGCCCGTGAGAACTCCATGTGCCCGAGCAGGGCGGCTGTTCCGGCCTTGCTGTAGGTGATGAGGTACCTTGCAGGCGTGGTCCTGGCGGGTGAGACAGGGGCGGCGGGAATGGGAGGCGGCGACCAGGGCTTGGCGAAGACCGGATCGACGACATCATGGTCACAGACCCCGCACTCGAGGCAACCCAAGCGGCAATCCGGGGTTGGCAGGGCCTCTGCGGCCCTGCGCCATTCCTGTTTCAGGAAGGCCTTGCTCACGCCGCTCCGGATGTGATCCCATGGCAGGACTTCGTCCAGACCCCGTTCCCTTTCGGTGTAGAGGTTCGGATCGATCCCCGTTTCCGCGAAGGCCTCGCGCCAGATCGCCGGGTTGAAGTGTTCGGCCCAGGCGTCGTAGCGGGCGCCTTTGCGCCACGCGGCCTCGATCGAGCGCGTCAGCCGGCGGTCGCCGCGGGAAAAGACCCCTTCGAGCCAGCTCATCTCGGGCTGATTCCATTTCACCTTGACCGGGCCGCGGCGCAGACTTTCCTGTATGAGATGCAGGCGCCTGCGACTTTCATCGAGCGGGATCTGTGCACACCACATGAACGGTGTGTGCGCCTTGGGGACAAAGGTCGAAACGCTCAGGTTCAGACGGTTCCGCCTGCTTTGCTTTCCGCCGACGGCGGCGATCTCGCGCGCGAGTCTCACCGTATCCTCGAGATCACTGTCTGTTTCGAACGGAAGCCCGATCATGCAGTAGAGTTTGATCAGGTTCCAGTCCGCCCGATAGACGAGATGCGCCGTCCGCAGAATGTCTTCATCCGTCAGGCCCTTGTTGATGATCCGGCGCAGCCGTTCGTTGCCCGCCTCGATCGCCAGGGTGAAACCGGTCTTTCGCACCCGCTTGATCTGCTCCATGAACAGGGGGCTCAAGCTGTCTATGCGCAGGGACGGCAGACTGACGGAGATCTTGTCCTTCTCGCGCCGGTCCATGAGGTGGATGAGCAGCGGCTCGATGCAGCTGTAATCACCGGTACTGAGGGAAAGAAGCGAGAGGTCGTCGTAGCCTGTCAGGCTCAGAGCCTTTTCCGCGATGTGGCAGATGGTTGCCGGCTGCCTCTCGCGCACCGGGCGGTAAATCATGCCGGCCTGGCAAAAGCGGCAGCCTCGTGTGCACCCGCGGGCGATTTCTATGGCGAGACGGTCATGAACAAGCTCGGTGAAAGGGAGCGGCTGCGCTTCCGGGTAGGGGATCGCTTCGATGTCCGGCACGATCGCTTTTTGCACGAACGCCTTCCCGGCTTGCAGCGGCTCGATCGCCTCGAGATTTCCTTCAGGGCCGTAATGCGGCTCGAAATGGGCCGGGACGTAGACCCCCTCGAAGGCGCTGAGGCGGTGCAAGAGCTCTTCCTTCGATTCGGCCCCCGAACGTTTCCAGTCACGGATCGCATCGCAGATCGCGGGGGTGACGGTTTCACCGTCGCCGATGACGATGAGGTCGAAGAACGCTGCAATCGGCTCGGGGTTGAAACAGGCGGGCCCTCCGGCGATGACGAGGGGGGCGGGTGCCTTGCGCTCGGCCGCCCTGAAGGGGATGCCGGACAGATCGAGCATGTTCAGAATATTGGTGAAGCAGAGTTCGTGCTGAACGCTGAAGCCGAGCACATCGCAGGAGTGGAGAGGCCTCCGCGATTCGAGCGTCGAAAGGGGGGCCGCCTCCTGCCGGAGACGCCGTTCCATGTCCGGCCAGGGGGAAAAGACCCGCTCCGCAGCGAGCCATGGCAGCCGATTCAGGATGTCATAGAGGATCTTCAGACCGAGGTGGGACATGCCCACTTCGTAAACGTCCGGAAAGGCCAGCGCGACGCAGATCTCGATGTCTTCGGGGGCTTTTCGGACGATATTGACTTCGTGGCCGATATAACGGCTGGGCCGGCTGACAGTCAGCAGGCGCCGGATTTCAGGTTCGGACAGCATAGGGCCCTTTCTTTGGGTTTCGGGGAGCAGGTGCAGTGTCTCGAATGCTGAGGGTCATATCAGGATTTATCCTATGAAGGCTGCCATCCTGAATATCGGCAGGTACATTGCAATGACAAGTCCACCGACGGCGCCTCCGAGGAAGACGATCATCATCGGCTCGAGCGCAGCGGTCAGGGCGGCGACGGCGGCATCCACCTCCTCGTCGTAAAAGGAGGCGATCTTTTCGAGCATGGTGTCCAGGGCGCCTGTCGCTTCGCCGACAGCGATCATTTGAACCACCATCCCGGGGAAAAGTCCGCTTTCCGAGAGAGGGTCAGAGATGCTCCTTCCCTCGATGACCCCTGCGCGCACATCGTTGATGGCCTCTTCCAGGATGACGTTGTCCGAGGTCTTCGCTGCGATATCGAGTGCATCGAGGATCGGAATCCCGCTAGAGATCATCGTGCCGAGGGTCCGGGACAGCCGGGCGATGGCGACCTTGCGCAGCAACCCCCCGATGACAGGGAGTTTGAGGGCCAGTGCGTCCATTGTTCTCCGTCCGTGACGGGTCTTCCGATAACGGCTGAAGACCGCGATGAGAAGCGCGATGCCGGCCAGGATAGACGGCACGTTGTCTTTGGTGAAGCGGCTCAGGTCGACGACGAACTGCGTGGGCGCGGGGAGGCCGGCTCCCATACCTGCGAAAAGGTCTTCGAAGACCGGTATGACGAATGCCAGAATAACGGCGATGACCATGACCGCCACGGTGCCGACCACGCCCGGATAGACCATGGCACCCCGAATGGTGGAGCGGAGCTTCTCGGCCTTCTCGACGTGGGCGGCCAGGCGCTGGAGGATGGTGTCCAGGACGCCCCCCGTTTCCCCCGCGGCTATGAGGTTGACATAGAGGCGGTCGAAGATCCCGGGGTGCTTTTTGAACGCCTCGGCAAGGCTCAGGCCGCCTTCGACATCGCTGCCGACCTGTTTGATCGTGCCCTTGAGGGTTTTGTTGCTTGTCTGTTCGGTCAGAAGCGCGAGGCTCTGCGCCAGGGGAAGGCCGGAATCGAGGAGGGTGGAAAACTGCCGTGTGAACATCACGAGATCCTTGGCTTTGACCTTTGGCTGCAGGAACGATAGGTTTTCAAACAGATCCCTGGGTTTAGGTTTGATCTTTACGGGGTTCAGGTTGCGCCTTTTCAGCTGCCGCCGGGCGTTCTTTTCATCCACCGCCTCGATTTCCCCCCGGATCGTTTTTCCCCTGATTGTCTCAGCCACCCAGCGGTATGCCGTCATGTCACCCTCGTTTCCGGCCGGCTGTATCCCCGCCGGCCGTTGCGCGTTGCATCGAAAAGCTCTTTTTCTGAGAGGAAACTAGAAAAAGTAACGGGCTGTGTCAAGCGGTCTGTCGCAGGGGGCTCCTCCACCAGCGCCCGCTGTGTCATCCCGGGGTCGGCGCGATGATCTTCAGGAGGGGGCACGGGAGCCATTCGCCGCCTTCCAGGGCGCCGCGCGGCAGCGACATTGTACTTGACAAGGGGTGTCTGTTCGATGTTATATGACGACTTTATGAAATGGATCAAAAGATTGAAATCTTATGTGCTTTGAGTTGCATCGTTGGCCGCGGCCGCCCCTGCACGGCAGAAGGATGCCACATGAGGCGGGTGGTGCGCGGGAGGTCTGTTTCTGTTGAATTGGACAGAGATGAGTCAATCATGTTTAACGAGGAGGTAGGTTGAGATGAGTGAAGTAGCTGCTCCTATGGGCGGGAATGTCTGGGAAGTGAAGGTCAAACCCGGCGACGCGGTGAATGAAGGCGATGAGGTCGTGATCATCGAGGCGATGAAGATGGAGCTTCCAGTGGTCGCGGAGTCGAGCGGGACCGTGAAGGAGGTCAAGTGCAAGAAAGGCGACGCAGTCGAGGCCGGCACCGTTCTGGTGGTCATCGAATAGCCAGGCTTAGATTTGCATATGCCTTGAACCATTGACAAAAGACGAGCGTTGCCCGTCCAGAGGGCCGTAAACAAGACTTGATGCTGTGATCGAGATTCATTGGGGCGATTGATGGAGATAGCAGACAAAATCAAGGAGCTCGAGCGACGGAACTCTGAGGCCGAGTTGGGCGGCGGGCTGAAGCGCATCGAAGAACAGCACGCAAGGGGGAAAATGACCGCGAGGGAGCGCATCGCGTATCTCCTTGACGCGGGTTCCTTTCAGGAAATGGATAAATTTGTTGTCCATCGCTGCCATGATTTCGGCATGGACAAGAAAAAGATCCCCGGTGACGGCGTGGTCACAGGCTTCGGCAGGATTGGCGGCAGGCTCGTCTTTGTCTTTTCGCAGGATTTTACGGTCTTCGGAGGGTCGTTGAGCGGACCTTTCGGGGAAAAGGTCTGTAAGATCATGGACCTCGCCCTGAAAAACGGCGCTCCGGTCATCGGGCTGAACGATTCGGGCGGTGCGCGCATCCAGGAAGGGGTCATCAGCCTGGGGAGCTATGGGGAGATCTTCAAGCGCAACGTCTGGGCCTCCGGGGTGATTCCGCAGATATCCGTCATCATGGGGCCCTGCGCCGGGGGGGCCGTTTATTCGCCGGCGTTGACCGATTTCGTCGTCATGGTCAAGAAGACCAGCAATATGTTCATCACCGGGCCCCAGGTGATCAAGGCCGTGACATCCGAAGAGGTGACGTCGGAGGAGTTGGGTGGAGCCATGACCCACAACACCCGGAGCGGCGTTGCCCATTTTGCGGAAGACTCCGACCAGGCCGCCCTTGACCGTGTCAAGGCCCTGCTCTCCTACCTGCCTCAGAACTGCCGCGAACGCCCCCCTGCTGTGCTGTGCCATGACGATCCGCAGCGGTCGGACAAGGCCTTGAACACCGTTGTGCCGACCAACCCTAGGGTCCCCTACGATATGAAGAAGATCATCGTCAACGTTCTCGATGATCATGAGTTCATGGAGGTGCAGCAGCATTACGCCCGTAACATGGTGGTCGGATTTGGGCGCCTGAACGGGGAGGTCGTCGGGGTGGTGGCCAATCAGCCGATGTTTCTCGCAGGCTGCCTCGATATCGATGCATCCATGAAGTGCGCGCGTTTTGTGAGAACCTGCGACGCCTTTAACATTCCGCTTATCACCTTTGTGGACGTACCGGGTTTCCTGCCGGGCACAGCCCAGGAATACGGCGGCATCATCAAGCACGGCGCCAAGATCATCTATGCCTACTGCGAGGCGACGGTCCCGAAGATCACCGTGGTTACGCGCAAGGCCTACGGCGGTGCTTATGACGTCATGTCGAGCAAGCACCATGGCGGAGACATGAATTTCGCCTATCCCACCGCGGAAATCGCCGTCATGGGCCCGGAAGGGGCCGTCAACATCATTTTCAGAAAAGAGATCGCCGAATCCGACGACCCCGAATCCACCCGGACACGCCTCGTAGACGCTTACCGCAACAATTTCGCGAGCCCTTTCAAGGCCGCGGAACTCGGCTACATCGATCAGATCATCTTTCCCGAAAACACCCGTCCCCGTCTGATTCAAGCCCTCGAAATGCTTCGGACCAAGAGGGAGCACCACCCCGAGCGCCGTCACGGGAACGTCCCACTCTAGCCGCGCTAAGAGATACGACCGTTCCATCCGGAAACGGTCTTTGCTGCCGAGCTCCGCGCGCCGGCCTGCTGTTTGCTTGTGGGCGGTCCAAAAGTCGCCACCGCGGACTTGATTTCCTCGATACGGGTTAAATGATGAGCTGCCCCTCAAGGTTGGGGCTGAGCACCCGCAGGTGCGGAGGAACCGGGCCCCACGCCGCTCCTTGCACCGCCGCACCCTGAATGGACGGTCAGCCCTCACAGTGTCTGCACCGCCCGCCTGGATTCGGAGACAGACGTCGGTCCGAAAAGAACAAGCCCTGCTCCGGAAGGAAACCGGAGGCAGGGCTCAGGGTTTGACAGGGGGCCGTTTATGCGTCAGGCGGATGCCTTCTTGCTCTCCGATTTCTTGACCGCACTCGAGATGATCCGCCCGGAGATGTTCATGGCGACGAATAGCACGAGCAGCACGACGAAGACCGCCACGAACCGCAGAATCAGCGTTCCGGTGATCCAGGTCCAGTTGTCCTTCATGATGACCACCGTCGTTCCCTGAGGACCGGGGTTCTTGTCGATGGTGATCGAATGCCAGCGGAGTTTTCCGTCATCTTCGATATAGGTGGCCTGCGGCCAGTCCCGGAATTTGATGTCCTGTTCGTTTGCCAGGGCGTTCCGGTAAAATTCGATGATCTGGTCATGGGACATCGGGGTCAGTATTTCAAGGCGCTTCTTCGTCTTGGTGACTTCCTGCGCCTCCGGGACGACAGGGGCTCCAAGAAACTCCACGGCCCCCGCAAGCGCGGGCAGCATCCAGCAGGTGATTACGGCGAGAATGAGAAACCTTTTCATGTTGTGATCCTCTCCTAGAATGAATGAACGGTCAGGGGTTTATCTGGCGGCACGATTTCCGGAAGAAGGTCCGGGAGACTAATCGAACATCGCGATAAACATGCCCGCAGCCGCGGCCGATCCAATGACCCCGGCGAGGTTGGGGCCCACCGCGTGCATGAGCAGGTGGTTGGTCTTGTCATAGCGCAAGCCTTCCATTTGCGCGACCCGGGCCGCCATGGGCACGGCCGAGACGCCGGCGGCGCCGATGATCGGGTTGATCTTTTCTTTCAAGAAGAGATTCATGATCTTGACCGTTAGGACACCGCCGATGGTGCACACCGCGAAGTCGACCAGACCCAGGCCGAAGATGAAGAGCGGTTTCCAGCTGAGGAACTTGTCGGCGTGCATGGTGGCGCCGACCGAGATTCCCAGAAAGATGGTGACGATGTTCATGAGCGCCCCTTGGGCGGTTTCCGTCAGCCGGGCGACGACGCCGCATTCCTTCATGAGGTTACCGAGCATGAACATGCCCATGAGGGGCATGACCGAGGGGACGAGCAGGGCGATGATGCCGCAGGTCACCAGGGGGAACAGCATCTTTTCCTGCTTGGACACTGTACGGAGTTGGCGCATGCGGATCCGCCGCTCTTTCGCGTTGGTCATGAGACGTACAAGGGGAGGCTGAATCAGGGGGACCATGGCCATGTACGAATAGGCGGCCAGGGCGTTGGCACCCAGAAGCTGCGGAGCCAAATGCTGCGTCAAGTAAATGGTGGTCGGACCGTCAGCGCCGCCGATGATGCCGACCGAGGCGGCTTCCTTCAGGGTGAAGCCGGCGAGCACGGTTCCCGTAAAGGTGATGAAGACCCCGAGTTGGGCGCCCGCCCCCACGAGAAGTGTCTTGGGATTGGCGATCAGGGGGCCGAAATCGGTCATGGCGCCGAGCCCGAGAAAGATGACGCAGGGGATGATCTCCCATTCGAGGCCGTAGTGGTAGAAGGCCTGGAGCAGTTCGGGGGCCCCGTCCGCCTTGTGCCCCATGAGGGGGACGAGCGGGAAGTTGACGAGGAAGATGCCGAAGCCGATGGGGAGCAGGAGCAGCGGTTCATATTTCTTGGCAACCGCGAGCCAGACGAACAGGAGTCCGATGGCCCACATGATGACGATGTTCCATTGGAAGTTGAAGACGCCGGTGGTATACAGGATACCTCTTAGCATGTCCATGATTTCGTTGAGTGACATGAGTGGGACCTCTCCTTGGAAATGTCTGTTAAAGGTTGAATAGTATGGGCGAACAAAAACGACGGCTGGTTTTCCCCTGGCCGCATTACTTGTAGGGAAAAAGCCGCTCCTTCGCCCCAAAGGGATAAAAAGTTTCTGAACGGATTTTCATCCAGAAACAGCTCAGACCAGCCGGCAGGCTCCGGGCCAAAGAAATCGTCAATGTAAATATAAGTAATGTCGGCATGTTGCGCCGACATTGCCCCGGAAGCACGCCGCCGTCATTCCGATGGGTAACCGAAATGACCAGCAGATTCGATTGCCGGCTTCACCCTGCCGAAGCTGGATAGAAGCTGGCAGGCCGAACAATACGCCTTTCAGTATGAAAACTGAGTCCTACCGCGAAATCATTTCCGGATGGATACTCGCTGGTTTCCATCCAGGAATGGTCTTTTCGGCCAATCTCGGCGTCAATCTGCACGTTTGCTTGTGCGGCAACCTGCAGGTCGCCTCCGCACAAACGCTTGATTTCCTTGATATTGGCCAGACCGGGACCCGCCGCGAAGCGGTGGGACTGAGCACGCGAAGCGTGCGGAGAAAAATCCTCATTTCTGGGTTGGAAACCGGATTCTACCGGGAAATCATTTCCGAATGGATACTAGCTATAGAAAAGGCGCGATTCTTTGTCAAGGTGAAAAGAGGAAAAGGGTCAAAATTTGTTTGACAGTCGTCTTATCTTCAAAATAAAGTTAATTTTCCTGTGTTTGAGGGTAATTTGGTATCCGTTTACTGGTATCCATGCGGATATGACTGTGCAGCACGAACCAGCTTTCAATCCGGAAAGGAGGATCGGTTTTTGACACGCTTTGCGTGCTCAGGTCCACCCCGTCGGGGCGGGGCCTGGTTTTTGCGTGCTCTCTCGGTGTTCAGTTCCACTCCCGTGGGGTGAGTCCTGGTTTATACGCACCCTTCGAGGCGGATCTCGGTCCGGCCGATAACAGGGGGAATCAAGCGGGTGCGCGGAGGCGCGCTGTAGATTTTCGCACAGGCAGACGTGAGGATCGACAACGAGGTCGACCGAAGAGACCTTTTGCAGAGCTAGTATCTCCGGAAATGATTTCGCGGTAGAATCCGGTTTCCAATCCGGAAATGAGGATTTTTGGCCAATATCAAGGAAATCCAGCGTTTGCGCGGAGGCGACCTGCAGGTCGCCGCACAAGCAAACGCGCAGATTGACGCCGAAATTGGCAAAAAAGTCCCTTTCCGGATGGAAGCGAACCTTACCTGTGTCCGTTCGGGAGTGGCCTCGGATACGAAACAGTTGTCAGATCGGACAGGAGGATTATTGCGCAAACTCGAAAAAATCTAGTGCTCTCGCGAAGGGGTGCGGGCAATGCGCCGCACAGGCAAACGCGTAGGTTGACGGCGAGATCGGGCCAAAAGTCCCTTCCCGGGCGGAAGCCTGCTGGGAAGTGCACAAGAGGGGAGATGCTGCGATGACGGAGAAACGGGTACGAGAAGGCCTCGAGGAGGCCTTCGACGCATGGCACGGGCAGGTCGAGAAGATGGTTCAGAAGCACCCCGAACGAAAGGTCGTTTTCGAAAACACCTCGGGGATACCGATCAAACGCGTTTATACACCCCTTGATGAGGACGCGGAAGACTACCTGGAAAGGAGTGGATTTCCGGGCGAGTTCCCTTTCACGCGGGGTGTGCAGCCGACCATGTACCGGGGGCGTTACTGGACGATGCGGCAGTACGCCGGGTTCGCGACGGCGGAGGAATCGAACCGGCGTTACCGTTTTCTGCTGGAACAGGGGCAGACAGGGCTCTCGGTGGCCTTCGATCTGCCTACGCAGATCGGGTACGACTCGGACCACGAGATGGCGATCGGGGAGGTCGGCAAGGTCGGTGTGGCCATCGATTCCCTCGAGGACATGGAGACCCTTTTTGCGGGGATCCCGCTGGATCGTGTGAGCACCTCGATGACGATCAACGCGCCTGCAGCGGTGCTTCTGGCGATGTACATCGCGGTGGGGGAAAAACAGGGGGTCGCCTCATCCGACCTGAGAGGCACCATTCAGAACGATATCCTAAAAGAGTATTCTTCCAGGGGCACCTATATCTTTCCTCCCAAGCCCTCCATGCGGATCATCACGGACATCTTTTCCTTCTGCGCCGGGGAGGTCCCCCAATGGAACACGATCAGCATCAGCGGCTATCATATCCGTGAGGCGGGGTCCACCGCCGTCCAGGAGGTCGCTTTCACGCTGGCCAACGGCATCGCCTATGTCGATGCAGCCCTCAAGGCCGGCCTGGATGTGGACACCTTCGGTCCGCGGCTGTCGTTTTTCTTCAACGCCCACCTCGATTTTCTGGAGGAGGTGGCGAAGTACCGCGCGGCGCGGAGGCTGTGGGCGACCATCATGAAGGATCGCTTCAACGCCAAGAATCCCCGCTCGATGATGATCCGTTTCCACACCCAGACGGCGGGCTGTACCCTGACGGCGCAGCAGCCGAAGAACAACATAGTGCGTGTGGCCTTTCAGGCCATGGCGGCGGTCCTTGGCGGAACGCAATCCCTGCATACGAACTCCATGGACGAGGCCCTGTGCCTGCCCTCCGAGGAGGCCGTGCGCATCGCACTCCGGACGCAGCAGCTCATCGCCTACGAGACCGGCGTGGCCGATACGGCGGACCCCCTCGGGGGGTCTTATTACCTCGAATCCCTGACCGATGAGATCCATGACCGTGCTCTGGCCTACATTCAGAAGATCGACGAGATGGGGGGGGCTGTGGCAGCGGTCGAGAAGGGTTACATCCAGCGTGAGATCCAGGAGAGCGCCTACCGTTATCAGAAGGATATCGAAAAGGGCGCACGGGTTGTGGTCGGGGTGAACCGATTCCAGGTCGAGGAGCCGGAACCGGCCAATCTTCTGCGGGTGGACCCGGTCGTGCGGGACGACCAGGCAAAGCGGCTCGCCTCCCTCCGGGCCCGCCGTGAAGGGGAACGCGTCTCTCGGGCGCTCGAGGCGCTCAGGCGTGCGGCGCAATCGGATGACAATCTGATGCCTCCGATCCTCGAGGCGGTCAAGGCCTATGCGACGCTCGGTGAGATCTGCGATGTGCTGCGGGGCGTCTTCGGGGAGTATCAGCCAATAACCACCATCGGTCGATAGAGGGCAGCGCGATGACATCGTCGAAGAAGATCAGGGTTTTGGCTGCAAAGCCGGGGCTGGATGGTCATGACAGGGGGATCAAGGTGGTAGCCTGCGCGTTGATGGATGCGGGGATGGAGGTCATTTATACGGGCCTTCGTCAAACCCCGGCCCAGATCGTCGAGGCGGCCGTCCAGGAGGATGTCGATGTGATCGCCCTCAGCATTCTTTCGGGGGCGCACGACTATCACTTTCCCAAGGTGATGGAACTGCTGCGGGAGAAAAAAGTCGACAATATCCTGGTCCTGGGAGGGGGCATCATCCCGAAAGAGGACGTCTCCGGGCTGAAGGCCTGCGGGATCGCCGAAATCTTCGGGCCGGGGACCTCTACCGAAGATATCGTGGCTTACATCCGCACCCGCGTGAAGGAGTAGAAAACATCGCGGCCTGTCCCGGCGGACGGGCATCGAAACACCCGCTGTGTGCGGGATGTTTCGGGGACGTAAAGCGGCAGGAGGGGAGTTCCCATGCCGCAGCCACGGCAGCGGAAGGTCTGACGCGATGACATGGGAGGCCTTCGAGACAGGGGGCCTTCGTGGCACCTCCATGACCGAGCGCAGCTTGCTCAAGTGACATGAAAGCGCTACGAGGGGAAGGGGCCTTAGCCCGAGCGATGCAGGCCCGCAAATTCGGCGGATCCGGCGCCGGCCCGGGTTGGCTTTCCGGGCGGACGCCGTATTGCGCTCCGCAAAGGGCGGTATTACCACCGCCGGTCAGCGCACGTCTACCGATTGGTCCACTGTGGTTTGCGCTTCTCGAGAAAGGCATGGAGCCCTTCCTGGGCGTCGGCCGTTTTCATCAGTTCATCGAGGTAAATGGTCTCGATCCTCTGGATGGACGGTTCGAAATCATCGTCCAGGCCGGCCCGAATGGCCTTTTTCGTGCTGCGCAAGACCTCGGCGCTCAGCTTCAGGTAAGGTTTGACAAAGGCGGCGGTTTCCTCCTCGAGTTTGTCACGGGTCACGGCCTTGTTGATCAGGCCGAGCTGCTGCGCTTCATCGGCGCCGATGATCTTTCCGGAGAGAATCAGCTCCAGGGCCGCCTTGTAGCCGATGATCCGCGGCATGATCTGGGCCGCGATCGGGGGGAAGACGCCGACCTGGATTTCCGGCTGTCCGATCTTGCTGTCGTCGGCGGCGATTACCAGGTCGCAGAAGACCGCCAGTTCGCAGCCGCCGCCCAGGCACGATCCGTAGACCGAGGCGACCGTGGGGATTCCCAGCCGGTCCATGCGGCGGAACATCCCGTGAAAGGCCTCGATCATGCGGGGGGCCAGATCGCCCATGTGTTCCCCTACGTCCACACCCGCCGAGAAGCACTTGCCCTTCGCCTGGAAAAGAACCAGCTTAAGGTCCTTCTGCCCGATCCAGCCGTCCAGTACCTGGTTGATCTCCTGCATCATGGCAATGTTGAGGACATTGACCGGGGGCCGGTTGAGCGTGATGGTCCCGAGCCCGTCTTGGAAAGCCGCTTCGATATGTTCGTAACTCATGATTTGGGGCTCCCTTTTTCCTGCAAAAAAAAGCGGCAGGCAGGTCCCCGGTTGCAGACATGCCTGCCGCGGTTTCAGTAACGTCCTTCAAAAGTCCTTATTTGGCGGGCTTGCCCAGCACCTCCGCGAACATATCCATATCCCAGTTTTTGCACTGAGCGATGTTCTGGCGGAACTTGAGGAAGTCAATGGTGTCCTGGTTGGTGATCTTCTTGGTGTTGAAGGCCCCGAAGCCGAGGAAGGCCTCGCCGCCCATGTTGGCGGCCAGCCAGTGCCTGTGGGCGTTCTTCATCGTATCCCAGAAGAATTTCTTCTTCTGGCGGACACTGTCGATCGATTCGATCAGGCATCCGGGGAAGAGATTGGCGAAGGTCCAGGTGATCCGGTCCACTTCCTTGTCGAGCAGCTCGAAGTCGGCATTGGGCTGATGCTCTTTGACGAAGGCCCGGGCCTCTTTCGCCGCGTCGCCGGTCTTGTACTCGCCGTAGACGATCTCGCCGTCCTTGACGTAGTCTTCCGTGACGATCATGGGGTTGCGCACCCATTTGCCGTCTACCTTCAGCACAGGGACGACCTTGCTGATCAGGTTCTTGGCTTTCATCTTGTAGGCGGACCACATCTCGCAGGAGATGCAGTTCCACATGGCGTCCTCGATGCTCAGGTACCAGGGCAGGAAGTCCGAGGCGCCGCCGACCGGGGCGGAGCCGTGCTTCGGACCGGCCTGGCCGAAGATGGCGAGGTCGGAGGCGACCGCCAGGTCGCAGGCCATCCCGATCTCCTGGCCGCCGGCGACCCGCATCCCGTTGACGCGGCAAATGACCGGCTTTTTGCAGGCGAGGATGGAGTCGACCATGTGGTTGAAAAGCTCCATGTACTGGCCGTACTCATCCGAGCGGAGGCTGTAATACTCGCTGTATTCCTTGGTGTTGCCACCGGTGCAGAAGGCGAAAGGGCCGGTGCCGGTGAAGACCGCAGCCACCACGCTTCTGTCGAGGGAGGCGTTCTCGAATCCGGCGATGACGCCCTTGACCATTTCGGTCGTGTAAGAGTTGTACTGCTTCGGGTTGTTGAGGCGGATCCAGGCGACATAAAGGCCGTCCACCACGTTCCCCTTGGGATCTTTCAGAGGCCGCTTCTCATAGACCGTGCAGGGGGCTTCCGTTCCCCAGTGCACGTCCGTGTGCAGCATGTGATCCTTCGATCCATCTTCTCTTGGAAACCATTCCAAACCCTTCAAAGCCATCGTTTTCCTCTCCTTCTTTCTCTAAATTTTAAAGTGGTTTGCGCTTGTTCCACCCTGGTACGGGCCAAGCTTTCCCCCTTCGGGCATCAGAAGTCGGGGGTCAGCACGATCCGCTTCATGGGTGGCACCTTGTGTGCTTCGGCAAAGGTTTCAGCGATGGTGCTCATGGGGCGGACCTCCACGAACTCCTCGAGATTGATCTTTCCAGTCAGAACCATGTCCAGCACGGCGGGGTAGTATTCGGGGAGGCAGCCCCAGGTCCCGATGATCTCGGCGTCGAAGGCCATGAGGCGCCCGATCGCGTATTCCGTCTTGGCCAGGCCGAACCCGACGACGATCAACTTGCCGGTGAATCCGAGCAGGGTCAGTGCGATTTCCTGGCCGCCTTTGGCGCCCGTCACCTCGAAGATCTTCCAGCCGGTGTTGGGAAGACCGTTTTGTTTGCAGAGACCGCGGAATTCCTTCGAGACGGTCTTGGCATCCTTGCCGGTGGAGTTGATGACGAAATCCGCCCCGAACTTGAGCGATCGTTCGAGCTTTTCCTGATTCCGGGCGATTCCGATGACCGTGCGGGCCCCGAGGGCCTTGGCGACCTGCCCCATGTACTGGCCTACACCGCCGGTGATGCCGATGACGACGACATTGTCACCGGGTTCGAGTTCGGCGCGCTTGGCGGCCTGATAGGGGGTCGTCGCAGCATCCGCCACGACCGCCAGATGGGAGAGCTCGAACTTGCCGCGATTCTTGATTTCACACAGGTCGATGCTCGGGACGGGAATGTGGCTCGAAAAGCCGCCATAGATCCCGAGGCTGTTTCCGGGCATCTTCTGGTCCAGGCAGCGGTTTCCGCGCCGGGTCTTGCAGAGGATGCACTTACGGCAGGGCATGACCGCCGGGATGATGACCTCTTTGCCGATCCACTGCTCATCGCCGGCGACCACCGTGCCCGAGATCTCATGCCCCAGGGTCAGAGGGGGGGTGACTACGGTGGGGACACCGTCATAGAAATAACCGAGGTCTGTGTGGCAGACGCCGCAGCCGGCCACTTCGACCAGGACCTCTCCGGGCTGCAGCTCGGGAACGGGGATTTCGGTTTTCTGTAATTTGCCGGGAGTGGTTTCTTTCGTCTCCCTGTTGAAGACGGTCGGTTGCACCATTTGCCAGGTCTGAATCTTGTCGGGTACTCCAGCCATTTTTCTCCTCCTTTATTGATGATCACATCTTCGATGATCACAACGGTCTTGCATGTTGACGAAGCGGATCGTATGGGGCGTCAGGACCAAGCGGCGCCGGTCCCTAGATCATCCCATAGCCCCCATCTACACATAGAAGCTGACCCGTGATATAGTTGGCGTCATCCGAAGCTAGAAAGACAAAGGCGGGTGCGATATCCTCTGCTTCCGCGAAACGCTTGAGCAGGATGCGGTTCATGTAGATCTCTTTGAGCTTGTCGTCGGTTCTGATCTTTTCCGTCATGTCGGTCGCGACGATGCCGAGAGAGATGACATTGGCGCAGATATTGTAGCGCGCCAGTTCACGCGCCATGGATTTCGTCATGCTGAGAAGTCCGCCCTTGGCGGCACTGTAGTTGATCTGCCCGACGGTGCCGACCAGGCCGGCCACGGAGGTTACGTTGATGATCTTCCCGCTGTTCTGATCTTTCATGCGGCGGGCAGCGGCCTGGCCGCAAAGGAAGGCACCCTTGAGGTGGATGTCGACGACCTGATCCCATTCCTCCTCGGTCATCTTCAGCATCATGGCCGGACGGGTGAATCCGGCGTTGTTGACCAGGGCATCGATGCGCCCGAACGCATCGACACCGCTCGCGATCAAGCGTTCGGCGTCGTCCTTGGACGCGACATCCGCCTTGACGGCGATGGCGTCGCTGCCCATGGCCTTGATGGCCTCCACGACCTCGTTGGCGGCTTTCTCGTTCGAGGTGTAATTGACCACCACCTTGGCTCCCTCTTTGGCGAACCCCAGTGCGACGGCCTTCCCGACGCCCCGGCTGCTTCCAGTGACTACGGCGACTTTGTCTTTCAATTTCATAGATGGCACCTTTCGGAGAATAATGGTCTTTGCCACGGAATCCGCGAAAAAAATAACTATATTATAGCCATAATATAGTTATTGTCGAACTCTAAAAAAAAATGGGATGGGTGTCAAGGAAAAACCTATGCTAGCGAAGGCGGGGAGGGGGAGTTCTTGGAAAGGGAGGACTACGGACGGTGCTTTTCCAAGAGGGAGGGGTTTCGCCGCCGGCACGGCGCAGGGCGCCGTGCTGTCCATCAGGAGGGGAAAACCGGGCCGCAGCGGTTTCAGACGGTCCGATCATGTAAATAAGCATTGAAATCAGCTTGATAAACAGATGTGTCTGTGGTATGAAACACACTGGACGCTTAAGTCCTTTCTCCTTGTTTGCTCATCTTTATCCGTTGTGAGGAGGTTGGATGGAAGCCATGCGTTTCCGCCATCGGATCCATGAATCGGCTGAAAGGGGAGCGGGGCCGCGTTCGGCTGCATCGTGTGCCCCCTGGACAGTGCTTCTGGCTGTCGTCTGCCTGATCTCGGCCTGCGCCACCCGCCCCGAAACGGTCACCCTGCCGGGAGATGCGGGTCCGCCGTCGTCTGTGAACCTCTTGCCCCCTTCCCAGCGCCCCTACACGATCAACGGCGAGACCTATTACCCTTTGCCGAGCGCGTCCGGTTACATGGAGACCGGCAAGGCCTCATGGTACGGTCATCCATTTCACGGCCGACGGACATCGAGCGGGGAAACCTACGATATGTACAAGGTCAGCGCGGCCCATAAGGTGCTTCCTTTGGGGACCTACGTCCTGGTTGAAAATTTGGGGAATGGGAAGAACATCGTCCTCAGGATCAACGACAGGGGGCCTTTTGTGAAAGGCCGGATCATCGATCTGTCTTACGCCGCTGCAAGCGCGATCGATGTGGTTGGTCCTGGCGTGGCGGATGTCAGGGTTACGGCGCTGGCGAAAGAGGTGGGGCGTGCTCACCCGCGGACGGGCATCTCGGAACCCGTTCTCGAGTCCAAGGATTTCAGCCGGGGGGTTTTCACCGTTCAGGCGGGTGCATTCAAAGACAAAGAGAATGCTGCGCAAGTTGCCGAACGGCTGCGGGCATTGTTCGACAAGGTGGATGTCGAAGTTTCGGCTCACCCGGAAGCAGGGACGCTCTACCGGGTGCGCGTTTCCCAGGCCCAATCGCTCTTCGAAGCACAGGCGATCGAACGTCGGCTCGAATCGCTCGGCTTCGAGGGGGCCTTCGTCACCGCTCTGTAGCAGCCTCGTTGATCCTGTTTCGGAGTACGCCGGAGGTTTTGAAGACGATCACCCTGCGGGCCCTCAGCTGTAGGTCCTCCGTGGTCTGAGGGTTGCGCCCGCGCCTTTCAGCCTTCTCCTTGACGACAAACTTGCCGAAGCCGCTGATCAGGAGGTCTTCACCGCTTTCCAGGGTAGTCTTGATGATCTCCAGAAGTTGTTCTACCACGGCCCGCGATTGGCTCTTGCTGAGTCCCACCTGATGATAGATGGTGTTGATGATTTTTTCTTTGGTCAAAGCCAAGACTCTTCCTCCCCCTGAACCCCTTTTTGAATGCAAGGACAATATCGAAATTATCTAGTAAGAAATATGGCTTATGTCAGATTTGCTGTCAAGTGTTTTTTAGAGCGGCGAATTTTTCCTTCAATTTTTGATGGACCAGGGGCGGGATCAGACTGCCGATATCGCCTCCCAGGCTGGCGGCTTCCTTGATGATGGTCGAACTTGTATAGAACCATTTGTAATCGGTGACCAGAAAAATGGACTGGACATTTCGATTCAACTTGCGGTTGATCAGCGCCAGCTGGAATTCATATTCGAAATCGGACATGGCCCGCAGGCCCCGAAGAATGACCCTGCAGTTCTTCCGTACGGCATAGTCTACGAGCAGTCCCTCAAAACTGTCCACCTCGGCGTTCGGATAAGCCTTCAGCGATTCCCGGATCATCGTCATCCGCTCTTCCAGGGAAAAAAGGGGCGTTTTCTGGGAGTTTCTCAAAATGGCGACGATGACCTTGTCGAAAATCTTGAGACCCCTCTTGATGATGCTGATGTGTCCATTGGTGATGGGGTCGAAGGTGCCCGGGTAGATGGCGGATTTTTCGCTCATGTTTGTTCCTCTTCGACAGTCTGATAAAAGGTGAGGCGGGTATCCCCGTAAATTCGAGTATCCACCGCCCGAAGCCGATGGATCGATTCAGGCGGTGGCGTTCTGCGCGAGGTCTCGATCACCGCCAGCGCCCCGGGGCTGAAGATGCCCTTCATCGCGGCGGTTTCCAGGGTCTCGACCGAGCCTTGCAGGATGTAAGGCGGGTCTAAAAACACCAGATCGAAGGTGACGGGCGGTTCGAGGAGATCCGCGGGCAGCCCGCGGAGGAGGTCATGCTGAAGGAACCTGCCTCGTTCCTGGAAGCGGCAGAGCGCCAGGTTCTGCAAGATGAGCTCACGGGAGTGCTGGGAACGATCGACGAAAAAGGCCTCGGCTGCGCCCCGGCTGAGGGCCTCCAGACCAAGAACCCCTGTCCCGGCGAAAAGATCCAGCACACGCAGGTCATGAAGCCGTTGCCCCAGGATATTGAAGAGCGCCTCCCGGACGCGGTCCGACGTCGGCCGGATGTCGCGGCCACGCGGGGAACGAAGCCGCAGCCCGGTCAGTTGTCCTCCTGTAATCCTCATTTCATGATGTGCCGCAGACGATGGGTGTCGGACTCTTCCTGCGTTTCGGTTTCATCTCCTGCGCTGGCGGAGAGGTCTTGCCCCCCGGCTTTCACGACCTCCCGCGTCTTTCGGCGGTAGATCATGAGGAACGGCCCTGAAAGAAGGTAGAGCGTCAGGATCAGAAAAAGCGTGATCTTGGGCTGATAGACGATGACGATCAGCGTCAGGATTACGGCCACCAAAGCGCTGAACGGCCTTTGCTTCCGGAGTTCCAGGCCTTTGAAACTGGGATAGTTGATGGTGCTCACCATCAGAAAAGAGAGGATATAGACGCAAAGGATGAAAAGAAACGGAAAGGCCCGGCCGTCGAAACTGAAGACGGATGTGAAGAGAACCAGTGAGGCAACGAAGCCCGCTGCTCCGGGGATTGGAAGGCCCCGAAAATAACCTGGATCCACCGTGTTCTTCTGGACATTGAAGCGAGCGAGTCTGAGGGCGCCGCAGACCAGGTAGAGGAAGGCCGCGATCCACCCCAGGCGCCCGAAAGGCGCAAGGGCCCACTGATAGGCCAGGAGCCCCGGTGCGACGCCGAAGGCGACGAGATCGCAGAGAGAATCGTATTCGGAGCCGAAATGGCTGGTCGTGTGGGTGAAGCGGGCGATCTTGCCATCGAGCGCGTCGAAAACGCAGGAGATCAGAATGGCTGCTGCAGCGGTTTCGAAGCGCTCCTGCATGGTGGCGATGATCGCGTAAAATCCGCTGAAAAGGCTGGCCGTGGTGAAGAGATTGGGTAAAACGTAAATCCCCTTCTTTTCCGTATGTTGCGGTCTTTTCTTGCGCCTGGTCTTCATGCGGATCCTATCGTTGCCTACCGTTCGCTTTCAGGCGGTCCGTCGAGGTACCCGATCACGGTTTCGCCCGCCCTGACTTTTCGACCCGGCGCGGTGACAATCGCTGATCCGGCGGGTACAAAGACCTCGAGTCTGGATCCGAAGCGGATCAGTCCGAAACGCTCGCCTGCATGCAGAAAATCGCCCGGCTTCACCCAACAGGCGATGCGCCGGGCGATGAGTCCGGCGATCTGAACGACGACCAGTTTCCGGCCGTCCCGGGTGGCGATGACAAGGCTGTTTTTTTCGTTTTCATCGGAGGCCTTGTCGAGATTGGCGGAAAAGAACCTTCCCGGGCTGTAAATGGTTTCGAGGATGGTGGCCGGAACAGGGATGCGATTGACGTGCACGTTGAAGACCGTCATGAAGATGCTGACCTTTTCCGCGGGGGCCTTCAACGGGTTGTCGGGCGATTCGATATGTTCGACCTTCAGGATGGTTCCATCGGCAGGGCTCAGAACGGCATGGGGCGCAGCACTCGAGGTCCTCTCGGGGTCCCTGAAAAAAGACGTGACGAAGAAGGTCAAAACGCCCAAAAGGACACTGAGCCACGTCCAGCCGAGCAGGGCGGTGAAGCCGGTCAGGCCGGCGGCGATCAGAATGAAGGGCAGACCTTCGTGTGCAATCGGCCAGCGGTTATGAATCCGTGAGGCTTCCAAAGAGGTGACGTCGCCTTTCAGCTTGCAAGGTTTGCCGGCGAAATACTCTAATAAACATAATATGTTTTCGACGGTCTTGTCAATGCCCTTCTGAATCCGGCACGCGCGGGCCCTCGGCAGGGGGTCTGATGTCCGGCGGTCTGAGGTAGATCGGAGTGAGCGACCAGGGATCATCCGTGTCTCCGGAAAGAAACCGCTTCAGGGCCAAACGGCCGGCTCCGGCGGCCCGAATGCCCCAGAGGTGCGGCAGGGCCGGTATGGCCCACCCTGCTGGGCCATTTTCGGCCAGGGAAGCCTGTTGACGAAAATCATTCCCGATCAGAAGGACCGGATCGTTGAAGCAGACAGGCAGGTTGTCGGCCTTTACAGCGCGGTCCGGAGCGAGCCGGACGATATCGCCGTCGCCTCCCGTCTTGAACAGGGCCGTAAAGAACTCGCCGCGGCGGGAGTCCAGCAGGGGCATGACCGGAAGCCCGGTTGGCGGGGCCTGGGCAGCCACCGCCATCAGGCTCGGGACCCCGACGAGAGGTATACCGAGGGCATGGGCCAATCCTTTGGTCAGCGCCAGCCCCACGCGCAGCCCTGTGAAGCTGCCCGGTCCGAGGGCGACACCGAGGCATCGGACCTCTCGGAGCCCGATCTGCGCCGACTCGAGCAGAAAGTTCAGGGCGGGCATCAGGTGAACGAACCGGTTTTTGTCACCGGCAGCGGAATACTCTGCGACGATGGACCCATCCAGGTCCATGATCGCCATGGAAAACCGGGTGGTGGATGTGTCGACGGCCAGGAGCATGTTCGACGGAACCTACTGCAGCAACCTGCTGATGTCGTTGTAGAACACGATGGCCATCAGCATGAGCAGGACGAAAAGACCGACCTTTTGAGCCATCTCTTTGGCCTTGGGGCTTATGGGCTTGCGGAGGACCCACTCGACCAGAAGGATCAGGATGACGCCGCCGTCGAGGATCGGAACGGGCAGGAGGTTCAGGATGCCGAGGTTTACGCTGATCACCGCCATGAACGGGAAAAGATAGGTCCAGTTCTCCTGCGCCAGCTGCCCTGTCATCTGGCCTATGAGGATCGGTCCACCCAGCGTTTCTATGGGGACTACCCGTTCGAATAGTTTGACGATGGTCATCCAGGTCAATACGACCATTTCCCAGGTGCGCCTGGCCCCCTCCCAGACTGCCTGCAACGGGCCGAGCGGCAGGGTTTTGAAGGCGCCGGACGATACGATGCCGATCAAGGCGGTACGGACCTCCTCACCGAAGATGTTTTCAATGGTCGTCACTTCAGGGCGCACACGCACTTCGAGCATCTCTCCATCCCGTTGAAGCGTGAAGGTCATCTCCTTTTCTTCGTGATGTTTCACTATCTCCTGGACCTGTTCCCACGTGTCGACGGCGACGCCGTCTATGGCCACGATCATGTCGTTTTTCTGAAAGCCGGCTGTTTCGGCCGGGGAGCCTTCCCGCACCTGGCCGACCTCCGGCACCAACACCTGCGCCCCCGAGATCAGAAAGGTGAGGCAGAAAATGACAAGGGCGAGCAGCAGATTGAAGACCGGACCCGCGGCCACGATGGCGATCCGCCTGCCGACCGTCTGGTTGCTGAAGGAACGAGCGGCCTCCTCGGCGCTCAAAGGCCCTTCGTCCTCCTCATCGTCCTTTTCACCGAGCATCTTGACATACCCGCCGAGGGGAACCGCCGAAATCAGATACTCCGTGTCTCCCCGCTTGAATCCTGCGAGCTTGGGGCCGAATCCGAGCGAGAATTTGAGGACCTTGACGCCGTAAAGCTTCGCAACGAGGAAATGCCCCAACTCGTGGAAGAATATGAGGACGCCGAGGACGACGACGAAAGGCAGCACATAATAAATGAGATAATGCATATTCAGATCCGCGAGTCTTGGAGGTTTTGAGGGTTCGGCACGGTGTCCGAGGGAAGAGGGACGCTCTCGAGCACCCGCCCGGCTGTCCGGCGTGCCCAGAGGTCCGCTTCGAGGACTTGCTCGATCGTGTCGATCGGGAAGGGGTGATGAGCGTGCATGGTCCTTTCGATCACGGGCGGGATGTCCAGGAAACCGATCCTGCCGTTCAGGAAGGCCTCCACGGCGATCTCGTTGGCCCCGTTCAAGACCGCCGGCAGGCTGCCCCCCGCCCGGGCCGCCTCGATGGCCAGCCTCAGACAGGGAAAGGTCTGCATGTCGGGGGCCTCGAAAGTCAAAGGGCCCGTGCGGCTCAGGTCAAGCGAAGGCAACCCTGTCGGCAGGTGCGCCGGATAGGAGAGGGCATAAGCGATCGGGGTCACCATATCCGGGATGCCCATTTGGGCGATGACCGACCCGTCCGCGTATTCCACCATGGAGTGGACGATGCTCTGGGGGTGCACCAGCACGTCGATCTGCTCGATCGCAAGGTCGAAAAGCCAGAGCGCCTCGATGATTTCAAGCCCTTTGTTCATGAGCGTGGCGGAATCGATACTGATTTTGGGCCCCATCCGCCAATTCGGGTGGTCCAGCGCCTGTGCCGGGGTGACCCGGGTCAACGATTCGCGGGATGCGCTCCGGAAAGGGCCGCCGGAGGCGGTCAGGATGACACGCCGGACATCCTTGCGCCGGTGACCCTGAAGTGCCTGGAAGATCGCGCTGTGTTCACTGTCGATGGGACGGATCCATACGCCCTTTTCCCTGGCGAGCCGCATGACCAGCGGGCCGGCCATCACCATCGTTTCCTTGTTGGCCAGTGCGACGTTTTTTGCACACCGCACCGCTTCGTAAGTGGGCATCAGGCCGGCCGCGCCCGAAATGGCCGATATGACGGTGTCGGTTTCCCCGCGACGGACGATGTTCAGAAGGCCGGTCGTCCCGTGAAGCACCTCGGGCTGCAGGCGCAACGGCAGACGGTCTTGGAAGGCCGCCGCAAGGTCTGCGTCGCGCAGCACGACGGTACGGGGCTCGAACTCTTCGGTCTGTGCGAGGAGAAGATCGATGTTGGTCCCCGCCCCAAGGGCCTGGATGCGGTATAGGCCGGGATTTCTGCGTATGACGTTGAGGGCGTTTACTCCGATCGAACCGGTCGACCCGAGGAGTGCGATGTTCATCATGGTGCGGTTTTTACCTCGGTCTGCACTACTTCAGCGCATGGTGCGGGGCGAGTCTTCCGACAGGCGCCGGACTGCTGCAAATCAATAAAAATAAAGATAACCATAAAGGATCGGAATTGCAAAGATCAAGGCGTCGATCCTGTCCAGGAGTCCGCCGTGGCCGGGCAGGATCGCTCCGGAGTCCTTGATCCCATGGCTTCTCTTGAGGAGCGACTCCGCGAGGTCTCCCACCTGGCCCGCCGCGGCGAGGACCAGGGTCAGAATGACAGCGGACAGATTCAAAGGGTGAATGGGGAATATCCTGATAAAGAGGATCCCGCCGATCAGGCTCCCCGCAGCCCCGCCGACGGCTCCGGCCCAGGTTTTGCCGGGGCTGATCCGTTCATTCAGTTTGCGTTTTCCAAAGCCCTTCCCGACGTAATAGGCAAAGGTGTCGCCTGCGAAGACCACGGTCAGCAGGAAAAAGATCCAGAGGTTTCCGGAAGGCCGCATGTCGATCAACATCAGAAGGACGAGCGGGATCCCAGCATAGAACGGCCCCCAGCAGATCCTCCCGATGCGCGCAGTCCAGTCGGCGGCGGGCTGCCCGGGAATCCACAAGTGGCACACCATCGGTGCGAAAGCTGTCAGAGCGGCGATGGCAGGCAAGAGAAGTACATGCCGGAAATAGACCGCCGCAAAAAAGGCGCAGACGGACCCAACGCCGCTCCAGCGGAAGATGGCGGGTAATTCGGGTTCGGTGATTCGGTAGAACTCCAGAAGGGCCACGACCGCTGCTGCGAGGAGGATGGCATAAAGAACCCATCGGGGGCCGGGGCCGATGACGAGGATCAGGGCAGGGACTCCGACAAGCGCTGTGAGCCATCTCTTTAGATGCATGCTCGGATTTCCTTTCGGCCTGTTCGGGCTCAATCCGATTCGTTGGTGCCGCCGAACCGCCGCTCCCTTCGCTGATAGTCGCGAATGGCCTTGATGTATTCTTCCTCGCTGAAATCCGGCCACAGGGTCGGTGTGATGTAGATCTCGCTGTAGGCGATCTGCCAGAGAAGAAAATTGCTGATGCGGTATTCGCCGCTTGTCCTTATGAGAAGATCGGGGTCGGGCATCTCGGGGACATAGAGATATTTCGCAAAAAGCTCTTCGCTGATGTCAGCCGCCCGCAGGGCGCCGATCTCGATCCCGTGGGAAATGGCCCGCGCTGCGTCGACGATCTCCTGCCTGCCGCCGTAGCTCAGGGCCAGGGTCAGAACCAGGTCGCTGTTCTCCGCCGTTGCCAGGATGGTTGCTGCGAGTTCATCCCGCGTGTTTTCAGGGAGTTTGTCCGTCCGCCCGATCGTCTGAAGCCGGATGCCTTCCTGGATCATTTCCTGTCTTTCCGACTGAAGAAAACGGCGCAGGATATTCATGAGGGCCTGGACCTCGAGTTTTGGGCGGGACCAGTTCTCCTCGGAGAAGGCGTAAAGGGTCAGCCACGGGATCCCCAGCCTGCGCGTGGTTTTGACGACGGTCCGAACGGCGTCGACGCCTTTTTGGTGTCCGAGGACGCGCTTCAGTCCGCGCTTCTTGGCCCAGCGCCCATTGCCATCCATGATGATCGCTATGTGGCGCGGTAGATTTTCGGTATCGATCTGAACCATGGTATCCCGAGGGGTGCAAAAAAGGCGGGAAATGATTTCCCGGTAGAATCCGCTTTCCCATCCGGGAATGAGGATCTCTTGTCAATATCAAAGAAATCGAGCGCTTGTGCGGAGGTGGCCTGCAGGTCGCCGCGCAAGCAAACATGCAGATTGACGCCGAGATGGGCAAAAAAGCCCATTTCCGGGTGGAAACCGGCTAGAATTCCATGATCTCCTTTTCCTTGGCGGAGGTGACGTCATCGACGGCGCTGATGAATTCATCGGTCACCTTCTGGACCTGCTCCTGGGCCCGGTACATCTCATCTTCGGAGATCTCCTTCTCGTTCTTCATCTCCTTCAACAAGTCATTGGCCTCGCGCCGTTGATTGCGGATCGCAATCTTGCTCTCTTCCGACATCTTGCGCGCCAGTTTGGCCAGTTCTTTTCGTCTTTCCTCGGTCAGCGGGGGGATGGAGATCCGGATGAGCTTGCCGTCGTTCAAAGGCGTCAGGCCCAATTCCGATTTGAGAATGGCCTTTTCGATGCTGGGCATGATCGATTTGTCCCAGGGCTGAATAGTGATGAGACGGCTTTCCGGTATCGAAATGGATGCCACTTGATCGAGCGGCATCTGGGTCTCGTAGCAGTCTACCTTGATCCCTTCGAGCAGGGCGCTGGATGCACGCCCCGTGCGGATGCGTTTGAAATCCTTCTGGAGCGATTCGACGGACTTGTTCATTTTCTGCCGGAGTTCGGCAAGGATTTCATCGATCATGTCTTCTCTCCTGTGATGAGCGTGCCGACGGGCTCTCCCCGGATGAACCGCTCTATGTTGCCGGGCTTGCGCAGATTGAAGACGGCGATCTGGAGCCCGCGTTCCATGGCGAGGGATATCGCCGTCATATCCATGACCCTCAGATTTTTTTCCAGGACCTCACGGTGGGTCAGGCACCCGAAAAATCTCGCCTCGGGGTGGATGACCGGATCGGCGTCATAGACCCCGTCCACCTTGGTTGCCTTGAGGAGGACGTCGGCATCGATTTCCAGGGCCCTTATCGTGGCCGCCGTATCCGTGGTGAAAAACGGGTTGCCGGTTCCCGCGCAGAAATGGACGATGGCTCCCCCTTCGAGGTAACCCACCGCCCGCTCACGGCTGAAGGGCTCGGTGATGCTCTCCATCTGGATGGCACTGAGGATCCGGGCCTCGCAGCCCTGCGCCCTCAGTGCCTCGGCCAGTGCGATCGTATTGATGACGGTGGCGAGCATGCCCATATGGTCGGCGGCGACCCGTCCGATGTTGAGCTGGCCGGCCTTCAGACCTCTGAATATGTTGCCCCCTCCGACGACGATCCCCAGTTGGATCCCCAGCCGGCCGATCGCCGCGATCTCATCTGCGACGGTCTGCAGGACCGGGGCGTCGATGCCGTAAGGGTCATCCCCCATCAAAGCCTCGCCGCTCAGTTTGAGCAGGATGCGTTTGACCTGGGGAAAGGGGTTACTCATCCGCTTCACCCAGCTGGAAACGGCTGAAGCGCCTGATGAGGATGTTCTCGCCGGTCTTGGCCATCAATTCGTTCAGGACGTCCTGGATCTTCAGGTCGGTGTTCTTGACGAACGGCTGTTCCAGCAGGCAGGCCTCGGAATAGAATTTGGCCAGTTTGCCTTCCACGATCTTTTCGATCACTTTTTCCGGTTTGCCGGATTCTTTGGCCTGGGTGGCGTAGATCTCCTTTTCCCGGGCCAGGAGGTCCGCAGGGACATGCTCCCTGTCGATGGCGACCGGATTGGTGGCGGCGATCTGCATGGCGACGTCTTTGACGAACTCGGAGAAGTCATCCGTCTTACCGGTGAAATCGGTTTCGCAATTGACCTCGACGAGGACGCCGATTTTTCCGCCTCCGTGGATATAGGCCTGGACCTGGCCGGCGGACGTCGCCCGACCGCCCCGCTTCTGCGCCGTAGCGATTCCCTTCTTGCGCAGGTAATCGACGGCCTTTTCCATGTCGCCGTTGCACTCCTTCAGCGCCGTTTTGCAGTCCATCATGCCGACGCCGGTCTTCTCCCGTAAATCCTTGACCATCGATGCTGTAATTTCCAACGTTCCTTCTCCCTGAATGGATAATATGACGTGCCGGCAGGCCGGCGGACTCGTTTATTCCGCTGCTGCGGGGGGCTCGGTTGCGGATGTTTCTTCCCGTTTCGGGATGACGATAACCTCGGGCCCCGCTTCGCTTTCCGGTTTTTCCGCTTCCTCGACCGCCCCTTCTTCGCTTTGCTGCGCCTCTGCTTCGGCCTTCAATCGCTCCTCGGCGATCCGGTGTCCTTCGATGCAGGCGTCCGCAATCTTGGAGCAGATGAGGCGGATGGCACGGATAGCGTCGTCGTTGCCCGGGATGATGAAATCGATCTCATCCGGATCACAATTCGTGTCGGCGATGGCGACTACGGGGATGCCCAGCTTGCGGGCCTCTTTGACGGCAATCCGCTCCTTCTTGGGGTCCACGATGAACACGGCCCCGGGCAGATCATCCATATCCTTGATGCCGCCGAGGTTTTTCTCGAGCTTTGCGAGCTCTTTCTCCATCTGGAGGGCCTCTTTTTTGGTGTACCGGTTGATCGAACCGTCCCGCTTCATGGCCTCCAGTTCTTTGAGCCGGGCGATGCTTTTCGTGATCGTCTGAAAATTGGTCAAGGTGCCGCCGAGCCACCGGTTGACGACGTTGAACATCCCGCACCGTTCGCTCTCTTCGATGATGGAGTCATGGGCCTGCTTCTTCGTGCCGACGAAAAGGACGGAATATCCCTCGGCCACGGTCCGCGTAACGAACTCATAGGTGGTCTTGAAGAGCCGGACGGTCTTCTGCAGGTCGATAATGTGGATTCCATTGCGCGCCCCGAAGATGTAGGGCTTCATTTTGGGGTTCCAGCGCCTGGTCTGGTGCCCGAAGTGCACCCCGGCTTCCAGCAGTTCCTTCATGTTGACGATAGCCATAAAACGCCTCCTTCCAGTGGAGATCCGGTAAGGTCTCCGTGCCACGGTTGGTTCCTGGTCCGGGATGTCTTGACCCGCGATGATGCAGGGCACCGGGCGATATCCCGGACGTGTGATTTCCTCCGGAGAAGCTTGAGTCAGAGAAGACGACCTGCTATACTGAATCCCGTCCGGATGGATCGCCTTGGACCACAGGTCCGTCTCTGACAAGTTCCCCTTCCTGCCCCTGGGCGTGGTCAACGATCAAGGGTCAGGATAACCAAAATTTTAAACGATACTATCTAACAGAAAGCTATCTTTTCAGCAAGCAAAAAGTCACTTCTTGCCCCGCCGCTTCGGAGCGGATTCCGATTCATCCGAAAATGATTTTCAGGTGCAACACCGTTTTGAATCCGGAAATCAGGAATTTTTCTTCACACGCTTCGCGTGCTCAGTCCCACCGCTTCGCGGCGGGCCCCGGTTTGCCAAGATCCATGAAATCGAGTATTTATGTCGAGGTGACCTGTAGGCCGCCGCACACGAAAACGGGCGGATTGACGCCAAAATGGGCCAAAAAGCCATTTCCGGAGATGGAAGATGAAAGGGGGCAGCGTTCATGGCACCGGTCAAGAGCGAGAAGGATCTGAAAACGGTTTTCAAGGAGGCCTTGAAGGAGAAAGAGATCAAATGGACGGAACGGTTGCTTCGCTGGCGTTACGAGAAGGAGGGCAAACAGGTGCCTGAGGAGGCTTCCCTCCGGGAGCGGGCGGGAGAGGTCGCCGCCAACGCCCGCGAGGTGGTTTCGAAGCGCGGCAAACGGGTCTTCGAGGAGTTCCGGAAAGCGATCAAACCTTGAGCAGCCGGATGGGAGGGTGAGTTTTTTTGAGATCGAGCGAACGTCTGCTGCATATACGCAGGGCCTTGGACGAGGCCGAGAGGAAAAGGTTTTCGCGCTGGGCCTGCCTCAGTTCGGAGGCGGTGAGGAGGCGCCCCGATGAAGATACCCTGCTCGGGCATCGTCAGTTTTTTTCGGTCGATACGGATCGAATCCTTCATTCGCTGGCTTACTCGCGATACATNGACAAGACCCAGGTCTTTTATCTGGTCAAGAACGACCACATAACCCACCGGGTGCTCCATGTCCAGCTGGTATCGAAGATTGCGCGCACCATCGGGCGTCTCCTCCGTTTGAACGAGGACTTGATCGAGGCCATCGCCCTCGGGCATGACATCGGGCATGCGCCTTTCGGACACGATGGGGAGGCGTTTTTGTCCGAGCTATGCGAGGCGCATGGCATAGGCACTTTTCAACACAGCCTGCAAAGCGTGCGGTTTCTGCAGAGCATCGAGCGGAAGGGGCGGGGCTGGAATTTGACCCTGCAGGTGCTGGACGGCATTTTCTGCCACAACGGGGAACTGCACACCAACGCACTGGAACCGTTGACAGGCAAGAGCTTCGAGCGGTTGGACGAGGAGATGCAGCTCAAACGCATGGACCCGAAGCGGGATATCTGGCCGATGACCCTCGAGGGCTGTGTCGTGCGGCTGGCGGATACCATCAGCTACATCGGCAGGGACATCGAGGACGCCATCCGGCTCGGACTGATCCGACGGGAGGACCTGCCGGGCGCCTGCGTACATATCCTTGGAAACACCAATGGAACCATCGTTTACACCCTGGTCGAAGACCTGGCGGCGCACAGCCTCGACCAGTCTTTCATCCGCTTCAGCGAGGCGGTGGGGGAGGCGCTGCAGCGCCTGAAGGCCTTCAACCACGAAGCGATCTACCAGAATCCGCTCGTCAAGGAGCAGACGCCGAAGATAAAGATCATGTTCGAATTGATGTTCGATCGATATCTTCGGGACCTGGAAGAGGGCAACGAGACATCGGAGATCCATCGTGCCTATCTGGAGGGGATGTCATCCGAATACCGGGAGAAGACGCCTCCGGCCGGCATCGTCCGTGATTTTCTCGCNGGCATGACAGATGAGTATTTTTTAGCGCAGTGCAGGAAAAACTTCTTCCCAGAGGTAAGAATGGGCTTTTTATAAATGATATTTGCGTTAAAGCATATTTCCTCCCATCGATTTACCATGATTTTGGTCTTTTTGTGAAAAATTTCTTTTTATCAAACAGGGTTGACAAGAAAGGGCCGACCGAGTAAGAGTAAAAGCGCATTGCTGGCGTTGATCGATCCTGTTCCATCCAACCATCTTTCCCTCATTTCTTTGCTTTACTTAGCAACTTCTTTTTCAATACGGAGGCCGGGCGACATGGTTCAAGTTGGGGAGCTCAAGGAAGGCGACACCCTTTTGAAGCTCGAAGACGTTCACATGCACTTTGGCAAGGTGGCTGCACTGGCAGGTGTCAACCTGGAGGTGAAGAAGGGCGAGATCCACTCGATCATCGGTCCGAACGGGGCCGGCAAAACGGTGATGATGAATTGCATCAACGGCCTGTACCGTCCTCAGAAAGGGAACATCTATCTGAAAGGCGAACGGATCAACGATCTCAAACCCCACCAGCGTGCCGCCCTGGGACTCTCGCGCACCTTCCAGAAGATCGAGCTTTTCGGAGGGATGACCGTTCTCGACAATATCCGCCTCGGCCGGCACATCCATTTGAAATCGGGCATTCTCAGCGGTTCGGTCTACCTCGGCAAGACGAAGAGAGAGGAGTTGGAGAACAGGCAATTCATCGAAGAGGAAATCATCGATCTGCTCGAGATCGAGAGCATTCGTGACAAAACTGTTCATATGCTGCCTTACGGTCTGCAAAAACGGGTGGAGCTGGGTCGGGCCCTCGCGCTCAACCCGGAGCTGCTCCTGCTGGACGAACCCCTGGCGGGTCTGAACCTCGAAGAAGTGGAGGACATGGCCCGCTTCATCCTGGATATCAACGAAGAAAAGCGCTGGAAGATCACCTGCATCCTGGTGGAGCACGACATGGGAGTCGTCATGGACATCTCTCACAATGTGTTCGTGTTGAACTTCGGCAATCAGATCACGGACGGTCCGCCTGAGAAGGTGCAGAAGAATCCCGAGGTCGTCAAAGCATATCTGGGTGAAGAGGACCTGTATTCCACACGGAGGTAGAGGAGATTATGAATGGAACCGGGATAGAAATAACCAAGCATCTGACTATCCCCAAGCTCTTCTCGAGCCAGTGCAAGCGTTACGGCAGCGGCAAGGTGGCCATGCGGGAGAAGGAATTCGGCATCTGGCGGCCTTTCACATGGCAGGATTATTATGACAACGTCAAGTATCTCAGCCTCGGTATGGTGAAGATGGGGCTGAAGCGGGGCGACAAGGTCGCGATGATCGGCGACAACCGCCCCGAGGGCCTCTGGGCGGAGATGGCGGCCCTCTGCGCGGGCGGGATTGCGGTCTGGCTCTTCCAGGACTGCATGATGGAAGAGGTGAAATACATCATCGATCACTCGGACGCCACGTTCTTCGTCGGGGAGACGCAGGAAGAGGTTGACAAGGCCCTGGCCATCAAAGATGCCTGCCCGAAGCTGCGCTGGGTGTTGTGGGACGATCCGAAGGGGATGCGGAATTACGATCAGGACTTTCTGATGAGCATCCCCCGGGTCCAGGAACTGGGTCGACAGCTCGACAAAGAAGACCCCGGATTGTTCGAGAGGCTCATAGAGGAGGGACACGGCGATGATGTGTGCCTCCTTTTTTATACCTCGGGGACGACCGCCCTGCCGAAAGGCGCGCTGCTTTCCCACTGGAACATGCTGACCATGGGGCAGAACCTCATGTCCGTGGACCCCTGCTATGACACCGACGACTTCGTGTCCTATCTTCCGTTCGCATGGATCGGGGAGCAGATGATGTCGATTTCGTGCGGCCTTCAGGTGGGCTTCACCATCAATTTTCCCGAAGAGCCCGAGACCGCCCAGGAGAACATCCGCGAGATCGGACCGCACGTCATGTTTGCACCTCCGCGTCTCTATGAAGGGATGACCCGCAAGGTGCAGGTCAAATACATCGATTCGACATGGATCAAACGTAAAATTTACGGATTTTCGACCAAGGTGGGCTACAAGGTCGCCAACATGCACTTCGAAAAGGAGCCTATCCCCTGGCATCTGAAACTGCTGCAGTGGGTCGCCTATGTCGCCATGCAGAAGAAGCTGAAGGACCATCTGGGCATGTCGCGTCTGCGGCACGCCTATACCGGGGGCGCCGCCATGGGGCCGGATCACTTCCGGTTCTTCCACGCCCTGGGTGTCAATCTGAAGCAGATCTACGGCCAGACGGAGATCGCGGGCATCTCGATCGTGCATCGGGACGGCGACATCAAGTTCGACACGGTGGGGACCCCGATACCGGATACCGAAGTGAAGATTACGGAGGAGGGCGAGATCCTCTCCCGCAGCCCCTCCGTATTCCTGGGATACTACAAGAACGATGAGGCCACGAAAAAGACGCTGGTGGACGGCTGGCTCTACTCGGGAGACCGAGGGTTCATCGACGAGGACGGGCATCTGGTGGTCTTCGACCGTTCGAAGGACGTCATGACGCTCAACGACGGACGCCCCTTCTCGCCCCAATACCTCGAGACGCGGCTCAAGTTCAGCCCCTTCATCCAGGAGGCGTGGGTGATCGGAGATAAGCGCCCCTATGTGACAGCCGTCATGTGCATCGACTACGCGGTGGTGGGCAAGTGGGCCGACGAACGTAAGCTCAACTATACGAGCTATACGGAGCTTTCTCAGAAACCGGAGGTCTATGATCTCGTTCAGAACCAGATCGAGGAGGCCAACAAGGACCTTCCCGGGCCTGCGAAGATCCACAAGTTCGTCAACCTTTACAAGGCATTCGATGCGGACGATGAGGAGTTGACGCGTACGAGCAAACTCAAGCGGGCGTTTGTCGAAAACCGGTATCAGGATATCGTCAAAGGGCTCTATTCAGAAAACGACGTCGTCCACATGGATACGACCATTACCTACGAGGATGGCAGGGAACAGCGCATCAAAACGGATCTGCGTATCCAAAAGATCAACCTTTAGGAGGGGGTATGGAACTTTTCTTGATGACGTTGACCACCGGAGTCATGGTCGGAGGGATCTATGCCCTGGTGGCCCTGGGCTGGGTACTGATTTACAAGTGTTCAGGCGTCCTCAATCTCGCCATGGGGGAGCTGACGATCATCGGCGCTTACGTCTCACTGACTTTTTATAATCTTGGGATTCCATTTATCCTGGCTGTCATCCTGACGCTCTTAGTGGGAATCATCCTTGGAATCCTGACGGAGCGGATCTTCCTCGATAAGCTCATTGGCGAGCCGATCCTGGCTGTCATCATGGTGACGGTGGGATTGTCCTTTTTTTTCAAAGGCGTGGTGCAGTTCATATGGGCCACGGATACCCGCGTTTTCACCCCGCCCGTTTTTTCTATCCAGCCCATCAGCATCGGTTTTTTGAAGGTTTCCCCCGTTTATCTGTGGTCGTTCATTCTGGCCATCCTGTTGCTAATCGTATTTGTGGCCTTCTTCAAGTACACCCGGTGGGGTCTGTCAATGCAGGCTACTGCGGATGACGAGACCGCCGCGTTGTCGCTCGGTGTGAGTGCGAGGTTCGTTTATGCCGCGGCTTGGGCCATCGCCTTCATGAGCGCCGGAGTGGGAGGGGCGCTGCTTGGAAATATCAACGGAATCAATATGTCGGTGGGGTATCTGGGCCTCCTGGTTCTACCGGCCGTTGTACTCGGCGGCCTGAATTCGGTGCCGGGGGCGATCGTCGGCGGCATCGTCATCGGGCTCCTCCAGAACTTTGCCGGGACCTATCTCGACGAATATTTCCCCGGCGGCGTAAAGGAGATCGTACCCTTCGCCTTCATGGCGGTGTTTCTTCTGTTCAAGCCCTATGGGCTTTGGGGCTGGGAAAGGATCGAGCGGGTCTGAGCCGCTGCGGATCGAGGCCGAGCGGTCCAGGCTCCCGTCGCGTGCAGGGACGAGAATGCGTTTCAGCGAAAACACCATGTGAAAGGGAGGCATTATGTCAAGCGTCTGGTTGCCATGCGGGGACTACCATCAGAGCTACACTGAAGATCAGGGATGGTGGCAGTCGAGCTTCATCAAAGGCAAGATGATCCTGCTGCTGCTGACGATATTCGTGGTGATCCCGTGGCTGATTCCCGAGTACTGGATGAGTGTGGCGACCATGGTGGGTTATACGGCGATGGGGGCCCTCGGGGTACAACTCTTGATCGGGTTCGCTGGCCTCATTACCCTTGGCCACGCTGCTTTCATCGCGGTGGGCGCCTATACGAGCACCCTTTTGATCCTGCAGTTCCCCTGGCCCCAAATCCTGCTCGACTGGGGGCTGGCCTACCCCGTTTCGATCCTTGCGGCCGGATTTGCGGCGGGGATGTGGAGCGTCCTCTTCGGTCTGCCTTCAGCCAAGGTCAAAGGATTCTATCTGATCTTGACGACCATGGCGGCGCAGTTCGTCACAGTGGATTTCATCCTGACGCAGTACGTCAGTCAGATCGGCGGGCGCGGTCAGGCCTTTTCCCTCCCGCCCGGTACGATCAAGATCGGGCCGTGGCCGATTGAAAACGAACGGCAGATCTATTATCTCATGGCGGTGCTGCTGACCTTGATGGTCATCGTTCTGGCCAATCTGCTCCGTTCCAAACCTGGCAGGGCCTGGGTGGCGATCCGCGACAACGACATCGCCGCGGAGGCCATGGGGATCAACATCGTCTATTACAAGCTGCTTGCCTTCTTCGTCGCCGGTTTCATGGCAGGGATCGCCGGCGCCTTCTGGGTGAGCAACACGGCGGCGCTCAGCCCGGAGCATTTCCCATGGTTCTGGTCCCTCTGGCTGGTCGGGGTGATTTTGATCGGGGGTGTGGGTTCCATCCATGGGGCGATCTTCGGATCCATTTTCATGGTGGTTATCATGGAGCTCCTGCAGGCGGTGGTGATTCCTCTCTCGATTTATTATCCCAAACTGCTTTTCGATTTCGCTTATATCAAGGATGCGGCCTTCGGGCTCGCCATCTGCGGCTTTTTGATTTATGAACCGAATGGTTTGGCTTATCGCTGGTGGCAGGTCAAAAACTACTTCAACCTTTGGCCGTTTTCGTATTGATGAGATGAAAGGAGGTGACGGGTTTCTGGGTGCCGCTGAAGCTGGGTCGAGTGACATAGGCCATTGTTTCATCTTTTTAAAAGAGAAGGGGGAAGAGATCATGAAGAAAGGATTTTTCCTGAAGTTACTGGCGGTTGCACTGTGTGTTGGATGGGTGTTCGGATTCTCGGGCTTCGCGTCGGCCGATCAGATCAAATTGGGCGGGATCATGGACACGACCGGCGGGACCTCCGACGTCGGGAAGGATTACGCCATCGGCATGGACGAGGCATTCAAGTATTTCAACGAACAGGGAGGCGTCAACGGGAAAGAGATCAAATACACCTGGTTCGACTACGGTTATCGGATTCCCGAGGCCATCACCAAGTACAAGCTGCTGAAGCGGCTCGGTGTGCTGGCGATCATGGGGTGGGGAACCGGTGATACGGAGGCCCTTTCGCCGACCGTCAACAAGGACGAGATCCCCTATATTTCGGCCTCCTACTCGGCCCATTTGACCGATCCGGCCAAGTCCCGCTACAACATCTTCTTCTCCTCCGATTATTCCACCAATGCACGGGCCGCCTTGACGGCCTGGTTCGACAAGCGCTGGCCCCAGAAGGCCGATTACGGGAAGCGCAAGCCGCGTTTCGCCTGCGCCTACATGTTTGCCTCTCCTTATTGCAGCGCCCCCATCAAGGCAATCAAGGATCAGGCCGCCCTGCTGGGTTTCGACATCGGCGACGATCAGGACGTGTCGCTGTTCGCCCTGGACACCAAGAGCCAGATCATGGCGCTCAAGACCTTCGCGCCGGATGTCGTCTGGCATGGCAACACCACCATGTCCGTTTCCGCGACTATTCGTGACGCCTATTCCCTCGGGTTGGGCGCCGACTGGATCGTCAACAACTTTGGCTTCGACGAAAACCTGCCGCGCTTGGCCGGTGAGGCCGCCGAAGGCGTGATGGGCGCGACCCCGTGCGCCTTTTACGGTCAGGAATCCAAAAACATGGATATCGTTGTGGCCGCTGCGAAGAAGTACAATCCGAGCGTTCCCCAGAACAAGCGGTTGAACAGGACCATTCAGGCCTGGTGCGATGCCATCATCACCGTCGAGGCCATGAAGCGCGCCGACAGTGCAGGTCAGCTGACCGGACCCGGCATGATGGTCAAGGGCTTCGAGACGATGGACAAGTTCGAGATCGGGCTCGCCGCCGCGCCGGTCACCTACACGGCGACGGACCACCGCCCGACTACCGGTTGCCTCATTCAGGAATACAAGGGCGGGAAATTCCAGGTGGTCGAGCGTGTGGATCTGAAGGAGCGCTGGCCGGATAAATGGGAAAAGGAGTGGCTGGGCTGGTAGGAGCCTGCGGCGTTGCCCCTGTAAGCGGGCGGGGCCTTGCGGCGTCAGTCTGCAGAGAATCTGTCAACACCCTGGGAGGTAGGGATCTTGGAGACGCCTGAAGCCATTTTGAAGATCAAGAACATTGAGGTGAAATACCACGAGGTTATCCTTGTGCTGAAGGGGGTTTCCATCGAGGTCCCGAAGGCGGGCATCGTCGCCCTCCTCGGGGCCAACGGGGCGGGAAAGAGCACCACGTTGAAGGCCGTCTCGGGGCTCCTCAAGGTTGAGGACGGCGAGGTGACGGATGGAGGCATCGAGTTCGAGGGACAGATGATCCATCACGAGCCGGCCGCCAGGATCGCCAAGATGGGCATCGTCCAGGTCATCGAGGGGCGTAAGGTCTTCGAGCATCTCACCGTGGAAGAGAACCTGAAGGTAGGGGCCCACCTCAGGAAGACCGGGTCGGTCAAGGACAAACTCGAACTGGTTTACCATTACTTTCCACGGTTGCGGCAGAAACGGAGCGAAACCGCCGGCTTTGTGAGCGGCGGAGAACAGCAGATGACCGTCGTCGGCAGGGCCCTGATGACCGAGCCGAAGCTCGTGCTCCTGGACGAGCCTTCCATGGGGCTCGCCCCGATGCTGATCCATGAGATCTTCAATATCATCACCCAGCTCAACCGGGAAGAGAAGATTTCGATCCTGCTGGTCGAACAGAACGCCAAGCTGGCTCTGAACGTGGCGCCTTATGCTTACGTCATGGAAACCGGCCGGATCGTGATGGATGACACGGCCGAAAAGCTGAGCCAGAACGAGGATATCAAGGACTTCTACCTTGGGTTGACCGACAAGGGTGGCAGAAAGAGTTTCCGCGAAGTGAAACATTACAAGCGAAGAAAGCGCTGGCTGGGTTGACGGCTGGCGGCCGTGTCCGAACGAACGGGTGACGGTCGCAGCCGAAGAGTGCGTAGCGGCGGTTTTTTTCTCATATGAAGAGGGGAGGATAAGATGCAAAAGAAGCTGATCCTGATGACCCTGATGGTTTTTGCAGCAGGCCTTTTGTTCTTTGGGTGCGCCCATCAAGCCGCGCAGCAGGCGATGCCCGAGATGGTGGCGCCCAGCATCACCCTCGAACTTTTCGAAGTGCCCCAGTACGACGGGTACTGGTATTATGGCAAGAATATCGCACCCACGAAGGGGGATGCGGGCGACCGCGGAGCTCCTTTGCCGATGAGCTTCCTGTTCAGTGTCAACAATCCGAACCCCTATCCGGTCCAGTTGAGTGACTACAAATTCACGGTGGCCTTCGACAGCGATTTCGAGCTGGTGACGGTCGCCAACATGGACACGATCTGGATCCCTGCCGGCAAGACGAGCCATGTGCGAGCGACGACCATGATCACGGCCCGTTCGGCCTTGTTGAGCCTGATGGTGACCGGCGGATTCAAGCTGAAGGAGAAGGGCTGGAGTCCTTGGGATGCATTGGAGAGGTGGTGGAAGGGCGTCCCGGATTATTCGGTGCCTGTCTCGGTCAAAGAGGGTGCCTTTACCTTTTCGGCTGACGGCAAGACCATGGTGGTTCCTTTCGAAACCGTTTATCCCTAAAGCCTGAGATCGAAAGGCCCTTTGCCGGTGCTGCGCCCAGGCCGGTAAAGGGCTTTTTTTGAATGAGGACGCGCATGGGATTGTACGATTTTACATTCTACGACCTCGTCAACCGGAACGCCTTCTCCTACGGGAGGAAGGCGGCGTGGTTCGAGGTGGATGATTCACGGTCCTTGACATTTGCGGAATACAAGGAGCAGGTGGATCGGTTGGCGCAGGGGCTTCAGGCATGCGGCGTTCGGAAGGGAGACCGCATCGGTATTCTTGGAAAGAATTGCCTGGAGTATTTCATCCTCTATGGGGCGGCGGCGGCGCTCGGGGCGATTGTTCTGCCCATCAACTGGCGCTTGTCCGCACCTGAAATCGAGTACAACCTGAACGACTGCACGCCGCGTTTCCTTTTTGCCGGGGCCGAGTTTCAAGGATTGATCGAGGAGATTCGGGGCCGGCTCGGGTCTGTAGAGCGCTTCTTCAGTCTGGAAGCGAACGGGGGGCGGTTCGAGCCTATCCAATCCCTCCTGTCGGGCGATGGCTCATTCGAAGCGCCGGATGTCGCCTCGGACGACGGCTTCGTGATCATCCACACCGCCGCGGTGGCCGGGCGTCCACGTGGTGCGCTGTTGAGCCACGGGAACCTGTTTTGCTCCGATATGCATTTCGATTATTTCTGCGGGTTGAACAGCACGGACGTCCACCTGAATCTTCTGCCGCTCTTCCATGTCGGTGGGCTTCACATGGCCACCGCGATCTTCCATGCCGGTGCGTTGAATGTGAACATGAGCAAGTTCGATGCAGCGAAGGCCGTGGATCTGATCGAGGAGAAGGGCGTCACGTTCATGTTCGATTTTGCGCCGATCCTGGCTTCCATCCTGGATACCCACGAGAAGACGGGGCAGGACATCTCCTCCCTCAAGTCTGTGGTAGGGCTGGAATCGGCGGAGACGATCGAGCGGTATCAGAAGATCACCGGGGGCACGTTTTTCTGCATGTACGGCCAGACGGAGACCTCCTGCGTGGCGACCTTCGCCCCCTACAACGACCGCCCGGGATCGGCGGGCAGGATGCTGCCGCTCGCCCGGGTGCAGCTGGTGGATGAGTATGACCGGCCGGTTCCTGTCGGGCAGGTGGGGGAGATCACCATGAAAGGCCCGATGGTGTTCAGGGGATACTGGAATCTGCCCGAAGACAACCGCTACGTGTTCAGGGATGGTTGGCACCACACGGGGGACCTGGGGCGTTTCGACGAGGAAGGGTTCCTGTGGTATGCGGGCCGGAAGGCCGAAAAGGAGCTCATCAAGCCGGGCGGCGAGAACGTCTACCCGGCGGAGGTCGAAAAGGCGATCCTGGAGCATCCGGCCATTCACAGGACCGTGGTCTTCGGGGTCCCCGACCCGAAATGGAAGGAAGGCATCAAAGCGGTCTGCGAACTCAAGGCGGGGGAGGCGCTCAGCGCCGAAGCGCTGATCGATTTTGTCGGAAAGCGCATCGCCCGCTACAAGAAACCCCAGTACGTGGAATTTGTCGACGCCATGCCCGTACTCGAGGATGGGAACCCCGATCGGGCCAAGGTCAAGGAACGTTATGGGGGCAGGGCATAGGGTCGCTCCTGCTCCCTGACCGCCTGAAACAGCGAGGTCCTGCACTGCACAACGGCGCAGGGCCTTTTTTCATAAGCGGCGGCATCCTTCAACCTTCGCACACTGCAAAGACTTGAAAAATCCCCTGCGCACAGGCCGCTAAAAACGACCGGATGAAAGGTGGGCAAAGGCCCTCTGAATGAGGCGTACCGATCGGTGCACCGGAAGAGGCTCATGGGATGAGCGGACCGCAGCAGATGGGCCCGGCGGCCTGATCATCAATGTGCCTCAGGGCATCCAAAGGCGCCCGTGTGAAGGAGGTCTCCGTTGAAGAACGTCAGAGCGTGAAGACCAGCATTTCTCCGGCCATTATTACGCGTGTCAGGGATTTCGGCGAAGCCGACCTCCTGGTGACCTTTTTCACTCCGGAACGGGGGTGTCTGAAAGGCGTGGCCCGGGCCGCCCGCCGCAGCCGCAGGCGGTTCCCGAACTGCCTCGATCTCTTCTGCCTGAGCCGCGTGGAATACGCCGAGCATCCCAGGGGCGGGGAGCTTCACACGATGATCTCCTGCCGGCTGTTGGATGGGTTTGAAGGCCTCAGACGGGATTGGGGCATCCTCACCCTGGCCGGCTACATGGTGGAAGTGGTCGAGATGCTTTCTCCGCCCCAGACGGCCGACCCCTCTTTGTTCAGCCTTTTGCTCAGGACATTCAAGCTGTTGGAAGGGGAAATCCAGCCGCTGAACGTGCAGATCTTTTTCGAGGCTGCAGCCATGGCGCTCGGGGGCTACGGGATCGAACTCGGAAGATGCTGTTCCTGCGGTCGGACCTATGAGGGGCGGGGCAGGGCCGCCTTTCATCCGGAGAAGGGGGGGATTGTGTGTCTGCGATGCGGCTCCGAATCCGCGCTCAATCCGGGCCTGGATCCCCTTGGGGTTCAGGCCCTCGGACACCTTCAAGCCCTGGAATGGGACCTTTTCGAGCGGATGACCCTGACGCGGGAGATTGTGCAGGCCATCGAACGCGTCAACCGCCGCCACATGGATTACCGCCTCGGCCGGCGGCCGAAAAGCCTGGCATGGCTTTAGTTCCAGGCTTTGGAGGGGCAGGTTCTTCAGCGGCGTTCCCCTTCACCCTTCCTTTCCGGGTCCCCTTATGGTCCACCCTCATCATTTTTTCCCCCGTTCCGCCACCGGCCTCGATGTCCTCATAAGCCGGCACGCCGGCCTATTTAGTTTCCAATCCGGAAATGAGGATTTTTCTTTACACCCTCCGGGTGCTCAGTCCCACCGCTTCGCGGCGGGTTCCGGTTTGGCCAATATCAAGGAAATTAAGCGCTTGCGCGGAGGCGACCTGCAGGTCGCCGCACAAGCGAACGTGCAGATTGACGCCGAGATTGGCCAAAAAGACCATTTCCGGATTGAAAACCGGGTTCTACCGGGAAATCATTTCCGGATGGAAACCATTTAAAAAATGTTTCAATGCCGATTGAAATAAAGTTTCAAACCGCTTTCCTTCGGAAGTCCAACACATCAGAAATAGGGCTATTTTATGCTGGCATGCTTGTTGCTGCAGCTTCCTGCCAGGCGGTTGGACTCCTTTGGATCCTCGGAGTCTTGCGCTTCATCTGCTTGGTTACACCTTTATCTGCGGCTGAAAGAAAATGCGGACGTCGAAGCGGGCATCCCCAGCCGTAAACGCCAAGGAGCGAAGGAGAGCACCATGGATTCAAACGGTTTTTCACACATCTTCGGTGAAGGGAAAATTGGACCTTTCAAAGTTCGGAACAGGATCAAATATGCCGCCTGCTGCGTCAGCAATTTCAATACGCGGGACGGCTTCCTTTCCGAAAGGGAATTCGCCCGGGACGAGGTCATTGCATCGACGGGAGCCTCCATCATGACCAACCAGGGCGCCTACCCGGATAAATCGGGGGAGGGGAAGGCCTATCACCGTCAGCTCTGCATCAATGACGACCGGTACATTCCCGGGCTGAAGCGGATTGCGGATCTCTTTCATGACCATCATGCGGTCGCCATCCAGCAGATACTCCATGGGGGGCGCTACGGAGGGATCGATATCGGCTATTGTATCCAGCCCTCCGACACGCCCCAGACCCTTCGTCACTTTCGCCCGCCGCGCGCCATGAACACAGACGAAATCGCGCAAGTGATCGAGGACCACGCCCGAGCCGCCGAACGCTGCGTCAAGGCCGGTTATGACGGGGTCGAGGTCACGAGTTTTCTCGGCTATCTGATGAGCACCTTTCTTTCCCCTTTTACCAACAAGCGGACCGACGAGTACGGGGGCACTCTCGAAAAGCGCGCCCGGTTCATGGTGGAGATCCTCGACGCCTTGCGCAAGGCGGTCGGGCCGGACAGACTCGTGATCATCCGTCTGAACGGGACCGAACTCATGGATGAGTACGGCGGAAACAGCAACGACGAGTGCATCGAGATCATGCGCATTGCGGCCGACCGGGGTGTGGACATGATCAGCATGGTGATCGGCTGGCACGAGTCGCGCCAGGGCGCTCTCGGGCGGGATGTCAGCCGCACGCAGTGGCTGCACCTGGCCGAAAAGGCCAAGAAGGTCATCGGGGATGTTCCCCTGGCCTTCGGTCCCCGTCTTTCGGATCCCTACGCTGCCGATCACGCCCTGGGCACCGGGGTCTTCGACTATTGGGAGATCTGCCGGCCGTTCCTGACCGACCCCGATCTGGCTCATAAGCTGGAGCGCGGTCAGCCGGAGCGGATCAAACCCTGCGTCGGCTGCATGCTCTGCCTGGCGAAGATGTTCGCCAATCAGCCCTACATCTGCGCCGTCAATCCCCGGCTCGGCCATGAGGTCGAACCGGAGTACACCATCAAACCGACCACTGTCAAAAAGAAGGTCATGGTGATCGGCAGCGGCCCGGCGGGCCTCGAAGCGGCTGTCGCGGCTGCCGAACGCGGTCATGAAGTGGTTGTCTTCGAGGCGAACGATCACCTGGGTGGTGCGCTCAATCCCTCCTCCAGGGATATCGGCGGGGGGGAAGTCCTGATGGAACTCCTGCAGTACTACATCTATCGTCTGCAGGATCTGGGGATCGAAACCAGGCTGAATACGCTCGTCGACCGCAAGGTCACGGCGGACTTCTTCCCGGATGTCGTCATCGTGGCTACAGGCGCCGTCATCGCACCTCCGAAGATTCCAGGGATCGGCGGCAAAGACATCATGAACGCCTACGCCGTGCTGGACGGCGGCGATATCACCAAAATCGGGCAGCGGGTCATCCTTCTCGGCGGCGGCAAGGTGGGGCTTACCTGTGCCGAGGTGCTCGCTTCGGCCGGAAAGAAACCCATCGTGATCGAACCCAATCGACGGGTGGACTTCGATGTGTCGACGACGTTCAAATGGCGGCATGCGGGGCTGGTCAAAGAGTTCGGCATCGGCGTGTACACCGAGGCGCAGCCTCTTGCGGTCGAAAACGGGGGCGTGCGCTTCCTGGACAAGGACGGCAAGGAGCAGTTTCTGCCCGCCGACACCGTCATCCTGGCCGGTCCGCTGGCCCCGAAGCAGGCCCTTGTCCGGGATCTGGAATATCTCTGTGACGAGCTCTATGTCGTCGGCGATGCCGTGATGCCCAGAAGCCTCTACAACGCCGTTCACGAGGGGTTCAAACTGGGGGCCAGGATTTAGCGTTCCTGCGGCCCGGCCGTCCCCACCCACGATCGGGGGTTTTATGGAGTTCTGGATTATACAAGCCTTGAATGCCCTCTCTTTCGGGATGCTGCTGTTTCTCCTGTGTGCCGGTCTGTCGGTGATATTCGGCCTGATGAACATCCTGAATCTGGCCCACGGATCGTGTTATCTCCTCGGCGCCTACGCCGCGCTCAGCGCCATCCATGCCACCGGGAATTTCCTCGCCGGGATTTTCGCCGGCGTGGCGACTGCAGCGGTTACCGGCTTTTTCCTGCAGAAATTCCTCCTGCAGCGAATCTACGGGAAACGCCTGCTTCAGGTTCTGCTCACCATGGGGTGCATGTTCATCATCGGGGATATCAGTATCATCATCTGGGGCGCCGATCCGATGACCCTCCCCAAACCGGCGTTTCTGAGAGGCTCCTTGATGCTCGGCTCCATCATTTTCCCCTATTACCGGCTGTTCGTCATCGGGGTCGGACTCTTCTTCGGAATCCTGCTGTGGTTTCTTCAGGAGAAGACCAAGTGGGGGGCGATTTTGAGGGCCTCCGTCGACGACGAAAAAATGGCCCGCGCCGTGGGGATCAAGGTTCCGGCCCTCTTCACGGTCGTCTTCATCATCGGCACCGGCCTGACGGGTTTGAGCGGCGTTTTGGGGGGCCCGTTCATCGGGGTTTACCCGGGCGTGGATCTGGAGGTCCTGCTGTTTGCGGTGGTGGTGATCATCGTCGGGGGCTTGGGCAGCATGAAGGGGGCCTTTCTGGGGAGTCTGATCGTCGCCTTCCTCGATAACTTCGGAAAGGCCCTGTTCCCCGAACTCGCGATGTTCACCATCTTCGCGCCGATGGCGATCATCCTGGCCCTCAAACCGACCGGTCTGTGGGGTAAATCATGATAGGAAAGTCTCGCTTTGCCGCCCTTGTTTTCGGTGCGGTCGTCGCGCTTGCCGTGGTTCCGCTCGTTTTGCCGGAATACTACGTGGGGCTGGTCGCCAGGGCGTTGATCCTCTCGATCCTGGCGACCTCCGTGAGCCTCATGCTCGGGCATCTGGGCCTGGCATCCGTCGGCCATGGGGTCTTTTTCGGGATCGCATCTTACACGGTGGCCATTTTCACCCGCCACATAGCCGATAGCACTTGGCTGGCGTGCGTTGCCGCGCTCGGGGTGACGGCCGGTGCAGCCGCTGTTTTCGGGCTGCTCACCACCCGCACGAAGGACATCTTTTTCCTGATGATCATGCTCGCCATCTGCCAGGTCTTCTACGGCATCGCCTACAGTTGGCGCTCCGTCACCGGCGGCGACGACGGACTCCCGGGGATCCTCACACGGCAGATGGCCCCCTGGCTCGATTTGAGGGATACGAGCGCATTCTACCTTTTCGTGCTTGTCGTCTTCCTCCTGACCATCAGCGGCTTCTGGGTCCTGATCAACTCTCCTTTCGGCCTGGCCCTGCGCGGCATCAGGGACAGCGAAAGCCGGATGAAGGCCCTCGGATTCAACGTCTGGCTTTACAAGTACCTCGCTTTCATCGTCTCCGGTTTCATCGGGGGCATTTCAGGGGTCCTGAACGCCTATTACGATCTGACGCCGAATCCCGTGAATTTCGGGGTGATCCTTTCTTCGACCGCCCTGTTGATGGTGATCCTGGGCGGCCCGGGAACGCTGGCCGGACCGATTTTGGGTGCGCTGGTGATTGTCTTTCTACAGGATTTCGTCAGCGGCATCACGGATCGGTGGCTCATGGTGCTCGGAACGGTCTATGTCCTGGTCGTTCTCCTGCTCCCGGAAGGCATCCTGGGGGCGTTGAACCGAATGCTGAGGCCGCGTACCGAACCGAAACAGGAGGGATGAGGCTGCTGCGAAGGTCTGCGGCGCAATCGGGGAGCCGTCGGTCGACCTTCCGGACAAGGCGTCTGCCGAAGCGGGAAGAGGCGGCCTCCGGGAGCGGGCCGTGTAATCGTAGAAGTCATGTTGAACATGGAGAAACTTTTTTCTGGGACACGGAGGGGATTCGAGATGAAAAAGCGATGTTTCCTTACAGGGATGAGCGGGGTCTTGGTCGGTCTTTTAGCGCTCGTGGGTCTTTTCACGCTCACAGATCGGGAGAGCGCGGCGGCGGAACCGGTCAAGATCGGCTACACCATCTCCCTTTCGGGCGTTTACACGGCGCTCGGGATCGATATGCGGGATGGACTCAACCTCTACATGGAAGAGATCGGCCATCAGGCCGGGGGCCGCAAGATCGAGGTGCTGGTCGAGGACATCGGCAGCAACCAGATCAGCCAGGCCATGGACATGGCGCGCAAACTCGTCCAGAAGAACAACATCGACATTCTGGCAGGGGTCGTCGGGACGGGATCGGCCTATGCCCTGGCCGAATTCGTGCAGAAGTACAACATCCCGTTCGTCATTTCGAACGCCGGGGCCGATGACCTGACGCAGCGCAAATCCAATCCCCTCATCGTGCGGCCGGCCTTTGTCAACAGCGCCGGATCGCACCCGCTGGGGGTCTGGGCCTATGAGAACGGGTACCGGAAAGCGGTCGCCATGGGGGCGGATTATGCCGCCGGCTATGAACACGTCGGCGGGATCTGCAGGACCTTCACCCAAATGGGGGGAAGGATCGTCCAAGAGATCTGGCCGCCCCTCGGCACCAAGGATTACGCTCCCTATCTAGCTAAGATCTCAAAGGAAGCAGATGTCGTAATGGTCTTCTTCGCCGGGCGGATTCCCTCCGCTTCGTCAAGCAGTTTGCGGAGTACGGCCTCGATAAGAGGGTGGCTCTCATCGGAAAAGGCTATCTGGTAGACGACAACATCCTGCCGAAGCAGGGGGCGTCCGCCAAGGGCATCGTGACGGAGTCCCACTGGTGCTACCTGCTCGACACCCCGGAAAACGACCGCTTCAAGAAATCCTTCATGGACAAGTATGGGCATCGTCCCACGCTGTATGCCGAACAGGGGTATGTCACGGGGATGTTGATCGCGGAGGCGCTCAACAAGACCAACGGGGAAATCAAGGGCGCGGAATTCGTCCGTGTGATGCGCTCCCTCGAATTGAAGGCGCCGCGGGGGACGGTCCGATTCGATGATTACGGCGCCACCATCCAGAACAGCTATATCCGCAAGGTGGAAGAAGTGGCCGGTGCATGGGAAAGCGTCCCGATCAAAACCTTCCCCATGGTCAATCAGTTCTGGAACTGGAAGGCCGAGGATTACATGAAAATGACGCCCTATTCCGAGATGAAGGGGAAATGGGCGCAATAGCCGGCAGAGAGAGGATCTCCCGGTCCGCACCGCTCCCCAATGCAGCCGCTCCGGCACGCGAAAGGAGCGGTGCGGCGGCTCCTCGGCATGGCGACAGCCCATTTCCGGGAGTCGAAGAACCCCCATTTTTTCGGAACACTCTGGAGCGACCGTGAATGCATTGGAAGTAAACAGGATCAGCGTCAACTTCGGTGGGGTCAAGGTGCTCTACGATTGCTCCTTCAGGGTCGGTGCAGGCGAGAAGCGGGCGATCATCGGCCCGAACGGGGCCGGCAAGACGACCCTCTTCAACATCATCAGCGGGGTCATCAAGCCGACCGGCGGCGATATCCGTCTCTTCAACCAGGAAATCACCGCCTACCCGGCTCACAGGCGTGCAGCCTTAGGCCTGGCGCGGACTTTTCAGATAACGAATCTTTTCCCGAACCTGATGGTATGGGAAAATGTCTTCATGGGCGTGCAGGCGCTGACCCCCACCAAATACCTGTTCTACCGTCGGACGTCCAGCCGCAGGAAGATGATCGAGGATGCCGAGGCGCAGTTGAAAGACTGGGGCATCTGGGACAAGAAGGATCAACAGGTGAAGAATCTTTCCCACGGCGAGCAGAGGCAACTCGAGATCATCCTGGCGCTGTCGGGGAGGCCGAAGGTCGTCCTGCTCGACGAGCCGACCCAGGGCCTGTCCCCCGCCGAAACCGCCCTGGTTGTCCCCATGATCAACCGGATCGATCCGTCAACGACGATCCTCTTCATCGAACACGACATGGATGTGGCCTTCAAGATAGCGGACAAGATTTCCGTCCTTTATCAGGGGAGGATCCTCGCGGAAGGCACGGAGTCGGAGATCCGAGGCAATCGGGACGTAGCGGAAGTCTATCTGGGTATGGGTGAACATCATGCTTGAAGTTCTGGATCTGCACACCTACTACGGGGACAGTTACATTCTGCAGGGCGTTTCCATCCGGGTCCCTAAAGGGAATATCGCCGCCGTCCTGGGCCGCAACGGGGTGGGGAAGACCACGCTCATCCATTCGATCGTCGCCTTTGTCAAACCGAGAAAGGGGAGCATCCTCCTGGAAGGCGCCGAATTGATGGGAAAGACGACGCATGAGATCATGCGCTCCGGCATCGCCTTGGTGCCGCAGGGGAGACGGATCTTCCCGTCCCTGAGCGTCCTCGAAAATCTGGTCGTCCCTTTCCGCTGCAGCTACGGGGATGAAACGGCGATCAAACCGATGGCCATGGAGGAGGTCTTCCGCATCTTCCCGATATTGAAAATCCGGCAAGGGCAAAAGGCGCGCTTCCTGAGCGGCGGGGAACAGCAGATGCTGGCCATGGCGCGGGCCCTGGTCAGCGGGCCCAAGATCCTCCTCATGGATGAACCGTCGGAAGGGCTCGCCCCGTTGATCGTCCAGGAGATCGGCGACGTCATCTCCGGACTGCGGGAGCAGCGAATGGGGCTCGTCCTGGTCGAGCAAAACTTCCAGATGGCCACCCGCCTGGCCGATCATGTTTACGTCATGAGCCGCGGAAACATCGTCCACGAATCCTCCCCGCAGGAACTGGTCGCAAATGAGGAGATTAAATCCCGGTACCTGGGGATGTAAGGGGCGGGCTCAGCCCCAACCCCTTCGGGGCGGGTCCTGGTTCGGCCAATATCGAGGGATTCAGGCGTCTGCGCGGAGCCGACTGCAGCTCGCCGCACAAGCGTAAGGGGAGATGGATGCCGGGATCGGCCAAAACGACCGTTTCCGGATGGAAACCAAGCGGATGTTTTCGTCGAGGGGGAGTTCGAACTCGATCGCCGGAGGGTCGCTCCCAAAGGTTTCCCGTGCCTGAGAATCTCTGCTAGGCAACGCTCATCGAAGCCGGTAGTATAAGTGGAAAACCGTTGTTTCAAAGACCGGAAAAGAGGAAATACGTCAAGATGATGGACAGCAGCGTACTGAAAGACAAGGTGATCCTTGCGGTCGACGATGAGCCGGATGTCCTCGAAACCATCGAGGAGATCCTGAACATGTGCATCCTTTATAAAGCGCGCGACTTCGACACGGCTACGCAGTATCTCCTCAATTACACGTACGACATCGTGATCCTGGATATCATGGGTGTCAACGGCTTTGAACTCCTCAGGACGTCGGTCGCCATGGGGTTCCCGACGGTGATGCTGACGGCCCACGCCCTCACGCCCGAGGCCCTCAAGAAGGCCATCAAGCTGGGTGCCGTGTCGTTTCTGCCCAAGGAGAAGATGCGGGAACTGCCTGAGTTCCTGGAAGAGGTTGTCCTCGGCAGGAAGGAATCCGTCTGGTCGAAACTGTTCTCGGGAATGGGCGCCTATTTCAACAGCAAGTTCGGCCCCGATTGGCGCGAAAAAGATCAATTTTTCAAAGAGTTCGAAGCGGCCTTGAAAAAGTCGGAAAAAGCGGGAGGCTCGGAGCACTGATCTCCGGCGACTTTCTGCAGTTCGGGCCGTTCAAGCCTGTCTCACCTCGTATTGCTTCAGCTTGCTTCTCAACGTCGGCCGGCTGATTCCAAGCGTCCGGCACGCCTGACCGAGATGCCCCTCTTTTGCGTTGAGTACCCGCAGAATGTGCTCCTTTTCGACCTCCGCCAGTGTCTTGTCCACCCCTCCCTTTTCGGGAGAGGACCGGTCGAGGTCCCCAATTGCATGGATGATGTCTTCCTTGTCCAGCACGGAAGACTTGGTCAAAACCGCTGCTTTGGTGAGGGTGTTTTCAAGCTGCCGGACATTGCCCGGCCAGGAATAGCCCTCCAGTTCCTGCATCGCCCCGTTGGTCAAGGTCTTGATCGGTATCCTCAACTTGTGTCCTATCTTTTCGAGCAGGCTGGAGGCCAGAAGCGGGATGTCGGAGCGGCGGTCCCTGAGCGGCGGCATGTAGATCGTGACTACCTGCAGCCGATAAAAAAGGTCGGTGCGCATTCGCCCCTCCGATGCCATCTGTTCCAAATTCCGATTGGTTGCAGCGATGATGCGCGCTTCCGAGTGCATCGGCTGAGTGCCTCCCAGGCGGGTGTATTCCTTCTCGTGGAGAAACCGAAGGAGTTTGCTCTGCAGCCGCAGCGGCAGTTCGCCGATCTCGTCGAAGAAGATCGTTCCCTCTCCGGCCGACTCGAGCGTCCCTTTGCGCATCATTTCGGCTCCGGTGAAGGCGCCTTTTTCATATCCAAAGAGCTGGCTTTCAGTCAGGGTGTCTACGAGTGTCGAGCAATCGACCACCATGAAGGGATGGGTCCGATAGGCCCCCTGATAATGAATCGCCCGAGCTACGAGTTCTTTTCCCGTCCCGCTTTCCCCCTGGATGAGCACTGTGACCCTGGCATCGGAGACCATCGCGATTTTTTTGAAGACGTCTTTCATCGCCTGGCTCTTTCCGACGATGTACGGGGAATCTTCGCAGGAAACGGAGTGCAGCGGCGCCTCGACGGGGGGCTCCGCCCCCTGGGCCTTGCTCACATTGCTGAAACGGTTCAAGGCCGTTTCCAGTTCGTCGATATCGATCGGCTTGTGAATGAAGTCGAAGGCGCCCAGCTTGATGCAGCGTATCGTATTGTCCATATCCTGGAAGGCGGTCACGACGATCACCTGAGTTGCAGGCATCTCATGGCGCAGCCGTTCCAGGATTTCCTGCCCATCTATGTCCGGCAGCCTCAAATCGAGAATCACCAGAGAGGGCTGCAAGGCGCGCGCCTTTTTCAAGCCTTCCCGCCCCGTCGAGGCGGTGGTTACCTCCCATCCCCGCAGCTCGAAAAAGATCCTCAGGGAATTCAGGAGCGAATCCTGGTCATCGATTATCAGCACACGTGTGATCACCATTTCACCTCGCCGGTAGACTCAAGTAAAAGCTCATTCCGCATTTCCGGTTCAGCTTGACACGCACCGAGCCGCCATGCGCCTCGACGATCCTTTTGACGTTGTGCAGCCCCAGGCCGGTTCCCATCGCCTTCTGACTGAACATCGGGTCGAAGATGTAAGGAAGGACCTCCTTGGGCACACCGGGGACCTGATCCGATATCAGGATCTCCACCCACGGGTCTGCCCCTCTGGTGACGGGCCGGGCGGAGATCGCCACCCTGCCTCCGGAAGGCTGCGCCTCGACGGCGTTGAAAAGCAGGTTGACCAGGGCCTGCTCCATCCGATGCGGGTCCGCGTGGATGCCCTCGGCACCCCGTTTCAAGCGGAGGAATGCCTTCACCTGGTTGTTGAGCAGGCGTTGCCGCATGCTGTTGAGACAGTGCTGGAGCAACGATCTGAGATTGACCGGCTGGAGCGACAGCCTCACCGGAAAACTGATGTCCATCATCTCCTGCAGGGTTCGTTCGATCTGAACGACTTCATCGAGGCTCGCCTGCAAAAGGCCGATCTGCTCCGGCTTGACGGCGTTCCGGGACAGCAGCTGGAGATTGATCCGCACCGTCGAAAGCGGGTTTCTCACTTCATGGGCCAGAGAGGCGGCCTGCTGAGCCAGGGCCTTCAGTTTTTCCGCCTCCCGCGTCTTCTTCTCCAGCTCTACACGCTCGCCGATATCGCGGCAGATGCCGATATTGGCGGTCTGATGTCCGAATATCGTCCGCTTGGCCATGATCTCGGTCGGCAGTCTTTGACCGTCCCTGCACAAGCGCAGATACTCTATTCTGGCCGGCACATGGGTCTGCTTCTGGCTCAGTTCGTAGACACTCCGGATCTTTTCTCTGTGTTCCTCTGCGATGAAATCCAGATAGCTCTTGTCGAGAACGTCCGTCAACCCGCATCCGTGCATCTCGGCGAACATGCGATTGGCAAAGACGATACGGCCGTCCGTCAAAACAAAGAACCCCTCGTTGATATCCTCTACAAGCGTCTTGTATTTCTGTCGGGATTCGGCCAGTTCATGGGTGCGTGTCTTGATCTGACTTTCCAGAATCTCGGTGTGGTTCCGCAAAAAGTTTTCATGGATGCCTTGGAAGAACTCAGAGAAATGCGTGATGGTGAAGATCATGCATTCCTGAAGTTTCATCATCATCGGTTCCAATTTCGGCGGGTCGATCGATCTGAACAAGAGAGGGATCAATGTCTGGCGGTAGTACTCGAAGGCCATCTGCACTTCTGAAACCTTGAAGCCTTCGCTGAATCGTTTCTTGGCGATATGGGTGATAAACTCCTTCAGGTCGGTCCAATCGTCTTCCAGCATCACACGCCGAAAGGCGAGGGCGGCATAGTCCATCAATCTGCGGAGATCCTGGGGAGGCTCGGTGTGGTATCGCGTGGACGGATCGTCGTGAAGCATATCGAACCATGAAGAGACGATCTCTTCGTGGCGCTCGTGGAAAAACTGCCTTGCATCCATTGAACCCCCTGGCGGTTGGTTTCGAAGGCTATGGGATTCGTACCTCTTTTTGTTTCGATGAGTTTATCTCGAAAAAGGTTCCTCCGCAAGGCGTATGGGGGTCAGGATTGCAATTTTCTTTCAACCAGGGCTGAAAATATTCTGCAAGAAAATCCCCCGTAAGTATTCAAGCTATTGATATGCAATATAAATTTTGTGGCACGGCTTTTGCTCACCGAACTGATCGGAATAGAAATGTTTCCGTCTGGAAAGGATTTCCGGATAGAACCCCGTTTCCCGTGCCCAATCCCACCCCTTCGGGGTGGTTCCCGGCGGAAATTTCAGATCGCTCACGAGAAAGAACCCCATCAAAGGAGGGAGAAAATGGAAGGTTTTGTTCCCTGGCCACCGGAATTCGCCCATCGTTACCGTCAGGAGGGATATTGGCTGGACAAGACGATCACGGAAGTCATGGAGGAAAGCTTCGAGCGCTTTGCATCCAATCCCCTCCTGATCGCGGCTCAGAGCGGGCGCGTCTACTCCTATCAGGAATGCGGCCGCCTGGCGACACGGCTCGCATTGCACCTCAAGGCCCTCGGGCTCAAGCTGTATGACCGCGTGATCCTGCAGCTCCCGAATCAACCCGAGGTGCTCATCACCTATCTGGCGATCCTCAAGGCCGGAGGGATCCCGATCATGGCTCTCCCTCCGCATCAGGAGGCCGAGATCGGCTTTTTTGCAAAACTGGCCGAGGCCAGGGCGCTGGTGATCCCGGCCGTTTTCCGCAAGGCGGACAAGCAGCAGATGGCGGAAAACATCCAGAAGGAAGCCCCATCCCTCGATATGGTGTTGTTGAGCGGTGGGACGCCGCGCCCGGGATATCATTCCCTGGACGCCTTGTTCGCCGATCCGATCGAAGAGCGGATAACGGACCCGTCCTTTCCGAGGGCCGATCCCGACCTGCCTGCGGTGCTGCAGCTCTCCGGGGGAACGACAGGGATCCCGAAGCTCATCCCGAGGACGCACAACGACTACATCTACAACTTTCTGTGCAACGCCCGGGTCTGCGGGCTCGATGAACACACCGTTCTTCTGCTTGCGATTCCCCAGCAGCACAATTTTGCCCTCGCGTGCCCCGGGTTCATGGGGGTCGCTTCAGCGGGCGGCTGCGAGGTCTTGAGCGCCGTCCCGTCCCCGGAGGGGGCGCTCGAAATGATCGAAAAATATCATGTAACCCATTGGATCGCGGTGCCGGCCATGATTATCGCGGTCCTCAACCACCCGGATCGAAGCCGTTACCATCTGGAATCTCTGAAGATCATCCTGACGGGGGGATCGAAGCTCAACCCCGAGGTGGCTCTCCGGGTTCGCCCGGAGCTCGGCTGCGATGTCCAGCAGGTTCTCGGAATGGCGGAAGGGCCGCTTTTTTGGACGAGGCTGAATGACCCCGACGAGGTGCGCTTCGGGACACAGGGGCGGCCGCAATCCCCCGGCGACGATTTCAAGATAGCGGACCCCTCCACAGGTGAAGAGGTCGATCCCGGGGAAATGGGAGAACTCTGGTGCCGCGGCCCCCATACGATCCGCGGCTATTACCGGGCGCCGGAATACAACGCCAGGGCCTTCAGCCCGGACGGGTATTACAAGTCGGGCGATCTGGTGAGGCTCCATCCGAGCGGCAATGTGGTCGTCGAGGGGAGGTTGAAAGATTGCATCAACCGCGGAGGGGAAAAGATCAGCGCCGAGGAGATCGAGAACCACATTCTGGCCCATCCCGCGGTGGATATCTGTGCCTGCGTCGCCATGCCCGATCCGGTCCTGGGCGAACGCGTGTGCGTGTTCATCGTCCCCAAGCCCGGGCAGGCGCTGACCCTTGCGGAACTGAACCGTTTTCTCCTCGATGAGCGCCGGATAGCGAAATTCAAACTCCCCGAGCGGCTCGAACTCGTCGACGCCCTTCCCTTGACCAATGTCGGCAAGGTGAATAAAGTAGCCCTTCGGAACACGATAACCGAACAGATCGAGAAGGAAGGGGCGCAGGCCGCGCGATGAGCGGGCGCCCCGAATCCGGGAGGGTGCGCCGTGTGCAAAGGAAGGACTATGAAGCCGGTTCCGGGCAGCGACGAGGTCCTGCTGGCAGAGGCTACGAAGGAGGATGTGACCGTTCAGCTTATTGAACGGGCCGCCGCCGGCTGTTTCCTGCGATGGATCGGGGCCGACGGCGCCCTGATCAAGGAAAGCGGAGCGCTCTGCTCCGATGCGGCCGGCCTGCTGGAGGCGCGGGATCTTTTTCCGGAATGCCTCCCATGGGGCGGCATCGCCGTCGACAGCAATCTGTAAGAGCGAGGGGGAGGCCACTTGAGGAGCCTCCCCCTCGAAGCCCCTAGAGCATTTCGAGCGCGCAGGCCATGGAGACCCCGCCGCCGCCGCACAGGGTCGCGAGGCCGAAGGACTTCCCGCGCTTTTTCATGGCATAGAGGAGGGACACCATGATGCGGGCGCCGGTGCATCCGACGGGGTGCCCGAGTCCGATCCCCGAGCCGTTGACGTTGGTGATCTCGCGGTTGAGGCCGAGTTCGCGCTCGCACCCGATGTACTGGGCGGCGAAGGCCTCGTTCAGTTCGATCAGTTCGAAATCGGCGAGTTTGATGCCGGGGTTCCGGTCGAGCAGGTTCCGCACCGCCGGGACGGGGCTCAGTCCCATGACCGACGGGTGGCAGGCGCCCCGGCCGGTGGCCCGGATGCGTGCGATCGGCTGCCTGCCGAGTTCCTCCGCCTTTTCGGCGCTCATGATGATCATGGCGCTTGCGCCGTCGTTGATGCCGGAGGCGTTCCCCGCTGTGATCTTGCCGATCTTCGGGATGAATGCCGGGGGCAGCTTCGCGAGGGCCTCCATGGTCAGGCCCGGCCTGAAGTGTTCGTCCTTATCGAAGATGATCGGCGGCTTCTTTTTCTGCGGGACCTCGATTGGAACGATTTCCTCCCTGAAGTCCCCCTCCAGGGTGGCCCGCTCGGTATTGTTGTGGCTTCGCAGGGCGACCTCGTCCATCTCCTCGCGGGAGATGTTGTGCATCTGCGCGATGAACTCCGCCGTGTGGCCCATGATGTAGGGTTTGCCCTTGAAGAGTTCGAGGGGCATGCCTTCCTTCAAGGGGCCGGATTCCGGGCCGGGGATCAGATGGGAGCCGCAGTGGAGGGCGTGGATCATGGTGTCCACGAAGGCCTGGTCCTGGAGCCGGCATCCCCAGCGGGCGCTTGGAACCGTGTAGGCGACCCCCGACATGTGCTCGACCCCGCCGGCGAGGATGATGTCGGCCATGCCCGCCTGGATCATGGCCATGCCGGAGATCACGGATTCCATGGCCGAGATGCAGACCCGATTGATGGTCACCGCCGTGACGTGATCCGGGATCCCGGCCATCAGGGCGCACACACGGGCGACGTTCAGGGCATCGGCCGGTTCAAGGCAGCATCCGAAGCGGACATCGTCGATCTGAGCGGGGTCGATATCCGCCCGTTTGATGGCTTCCCGCATGGCGACAGCCCCGATGTGCGCTGCATTCATGTCCCGCAGGGTGCCACCAAAGGCCCCTATAGCCGTTCTACATGCCGAAACGATGACAACGTCTTTCATAAACAACTCCTCTGGTTGTAAAGGTGTGGTTTGCCCGGGCATAGCCGCCAGGCCTTTCGTCATCGGGTGGGTGGCCCCGGACCCCGCTTCTCCGGGGGGCGGCCCCTCAGACCTCGAAGGCGCGTCCCCGGCCCCAGGAGATGCACGCTGCAGGCCCTTCGCACCTTCGAGCGGAAATCCGGGAACAAAAGGCCTCCAGCCGGCCGGCGGCTGGAGGTGAATGAACATTCATTCTCTGTATAGATGAATCTGGATATGATGTAAAGAAAAAAACCCGCCGGATGGGCGGGTTGAGGGGGGAGGCAAAGCAGGGGATCCTGCTTCAGGCAGCATCCAAAAAATTACTCGGCCGCGCGAAAGGCCCGTTCCCCCGCCGAAGGCCCGGGCCGGCACTGCGGTCCGATACCGGGGTGAACGAGCTTCTGGGGGAATCTTCTGTTCGAAAGAGGCCGGCGATCGAAACGGGATCATCCTTGGTCAGCAGCCAATTCCTTCAGTCGCCTGGCGTTTTCCTGAAGCCTTTTCTGATCGGCCTTCATGTTTCTCTTGTTGGGCTTGTCCTTTTTTTTGCGGATGCTTGATGTTCTTTTCGAATTCGATGCCATGACAGCGCTCCTTAGGTTCAGTGAAACATTGAACCATCTAATTAGCCGCAAATTTTCGCCTTTGTCAAGCGGAAAGCGAGCCCGGCGGGTTGCGGAGGCCGATTCCCTCTGGAGAAATCCATCAACCGAAGGCCTCGTGGATATAGGCCACGGCGTTCGCAAACAGGCGGATCCCGTCGCCGTCCGGGTTCGGGCAGGCCGTTTCTCCGCGCCTGAGGCGCTCCTCCTTCAAGCGGGTCCAACGGGGATGGTTGGTCCAGTGGTTGAAGGCCTCGGGGTGCGGCATGAGCCCGAAGACCCGGCCGGTGGGATCGCAGATGCCGGCGATGTCCATCAGGGAGCCGTTCGGGTTGAGGGGCCATCGGCCATCGGCCGGCCGGCCGTCCGGGCCGCTGTAATGCAGGACGATCTGGTGGTTTTCCCTGAGCCTTTCGAGATCCTCCCCAATCGCGTAGAACTTGCCTTCGCCGTGGCGCACCGGCATTTCGATGGCGTCGATTCCCCGGGTGAAGACGCAGGGGGAGTCCGGGTCGACCCGGAGCCTGACCCAGGTGTCGATGAAGTTGCCCCTGTCATTGGAGATGAGGGCGACCCTGCGCTCATGGTAATTCGCATCGAATGCGGGGAGGAGACCGAGGTTGACGAGCGCTTGAAAGCCGTTGCAGATCCCGATCACGAGCCGCCCGTCCGCGATGAACCGCAGGATCTCCTCGCCGAGGTGGTTGCGCAGCTTGGCGGCCATCAGGACGCCGGCCCCGTGATCGTCCGCCCAGCTGAATCCTCCGCCGAGGACCAGGATGTGATAGTCCTCCAGCCGCACTTTCGCTCCGGAAGGGGCGCTCCCGATCAGCCGGTTCATGTGCACGCGGTGGGGCTCGGCACCGGCCCTCTGGAGGGAGTAGTGGGTCTCGTAGTCACAGTTCAATCCGTAGCCGGTCAGAACCAGCGCTTTTACCGTATTCATCGCAAATCCTTGAACGGGCTGTGCCAGCTTTCGTAAAGGGCCTCGAGCGGTTCGTCGAGGCCGATCGCCTCACCCCTCCACGTTACGGTCATCCGGCGGTCTTCCTGGACCTGACCCGCCGGCGACCACGGGACCCCGGGGCCGAGGCAGCGCTCGAAACGCTCCCGGTTCCGGGGCGCCACCGTGACGATCATGCGGCCGCACGATTCCGAGTAGAGAAGCTGGGCCGGTGCAAGTTCACCGGCGGCGGGGACCTTCGCGAGGTCGAGCGAGAGCCCCAGGTCTCCCGCCATGGCGCACAGGGCCAGATGCACCCCCAGCCCGCCTCGCGAGACTGCGCGGCAGGAGGCCGCGAGCCCTTCCCGGATCGCCTGGTGGAGCCTTTGATAAGCCTCCAGGGATCCGGCTGCATCGAGGCGGGGGACGTGCAGGCCTGTGGTCCCCATCATCTGATAGAATTCTCCTCCGCCGAGTTCGTCGGCGGTCCGCCCGATTATGTAAATCAAATCGCCCGCAGTCTTGAAGTCCATCGTCACGCAGGCAGCCGCATCCTCCACCACGCTGCAGGCGGTGAAGAGCAGAGTGGGGAGGCCGGAGACCTTGCGCCGCTCCCCGTAAGGACCCTCCAGCTTTCCGTCGATGTACATGCTGTCCTTGCCGGAGAGGAGCGGGATCCCGTAGGCGAGGCAGATGTCGCGGAGGGCCTGGTTGGCGCGCACGAGCTGCGCCGCCTTGTATTTCCCGTCCGGGTTGTCCACGGGATGATATTGGACCGTCGGCCAGCAGAAGTTGTCGACACCGCTGATCTGCTCCGGGTCGGCCCCGACCGCGATGAGCTTCCGGACCGCCTCGTCGATGGTGGCGGCCGCCATCGGGTAGGTGTCGATGGGCGCATAGGTCGGATGAAGGGCTTGCGCGACCGCCAGCCCCTTCGGGCTGTCCAGGATCGGCCGGACGACGGCCGCGTCCGCCGGGATGTCGCTGTTTACGCCGAGCAGGGGTTTGATGACGCTCCCGCCCTGGACCTCGTGGTCGTACTGCCTGGGGATCCAGTTGCGGGCGCAGAGATTAGGCCGCGCCAGAAGGCCTCTCAACAGCGCCCCATGCCGCCGCGGTTCGGTGATGACGGGCTCGAAAAGACCCCGTTGCTCGGGCGGCGTCCACTCGGCCTCGAACTCCCACTGGGGAAAGTCCTCCTGCAGCAGGTCCAGCCGGATGTAGGCGCAGGGGCGGGAGTGATAATCGAGCCGCAGGTAGCCGGAATCGTTGTATTCCCCGATCACGGTGCTCTCGACGGCGTGGGTGGCCGACAGCTCCATGAAGCGGTCGATGCGCTCCGGTTTGACGGCGATGGTCATCCGCTCCTGCGATTCGGACACCCAGATCTCCCACTGATCGAGGCCCGCGTATTTCAGGGGGACCTTGTCGAGATCCACCCGGCACCCGTTGCTGAATCGGGCGGATTCCCCGATCGACGAGGACAGCCCCCCTCCGCCGTTATCAGTGATAAAGGTGATAAGGCCCTCATCCCTTGCCTCCAGCAGAAAGTCGTGCATCTTTTTTTGTGTATAAGGATCGCCTATCTGCACATGCCCTGCAGGGGTGTGCTCACTATAGACCTCTGATGATGCAGTAACACCGTGTATGCCGTCTTTTCCCACCCTGCCGCCGGACATGACGATCAGATCGCCCGGTTCGGTCGTCTTCAGGTGGGACGGCTCACCGGCCACCCTGGCGGGCATGATGCCGAGCGCCGTCACGAAGACGAGGCACTTCCCGAGGTAGCTCTCGTCGAAGAGCAGGATGCCGTATGGCGTGGGGATGCCGCTCTTGTTCCCGCCGTCGCGCACCCCCTCGATGACGCCGTCCAGGAGGCGCCTCGGGTGCAGGTGCGGCCTGAGTTCGCCCGCGTAGTCGCGCGGACCGACACAGAATCCATACATCCCGAGGATCAGTCTGGCGCCTTTGCCCGTGCCGAGGGGGTCGCGGTAAATCCCCACGATCCCGGTCAACGATCCGCCGTAGGCCTCCATGTTGGACGGGCTGTTGTGGGTCTCCCCCGTGATGACGTAGTTGTGATCGGCGTCGAAGCGGCCGACCCCGGCGTTGTCCCAGAGGACGGACACGACCCAGTCCTTCCGCTCCTGGATTTCGAGCGTGGGGGCCTCGATGCACGTCTTGAAGAGGTTGTCGACGACCTCGGTCGTTCCTGCCGCGAGATCCTTATAGTGGAACCGTCCGCGGAAGGTGTTGTGGTTGCAATGGTCGCTGCGGGCCTGGGAGATGAACTCGAGCTCCACGTCGGTCGGCAGGTCGAGCCCCACCGCGGCGCGCTCGGCCCGCACGTCCTCCCGCAGGAAATACCGCCGGATGACCGGGATGTCCTTGGCGTTGAGGGCGAGATTGCGGGCGTCAGAGATCCGCTGCAGGGTCTCGTCGCTGTCGAGCGGAATCACGTCCACCTGCGGTTCGTGGTCCAGCAGGACCCGCGGGACCGGGAACCCGATGCCCTCGGACGGGTCCCACTCCGTCTTCGAATAGACCCGCCACTGCTGGATGATGCCGTTGGCGAGGAGCCCCTCGGCGATGTGGTCGACCTCCCCGGCCCGAAGGCTTCCGCGGAGTTCGTAAAGGGTCGAGGTGTAGACCGCCTCCCCCTCGCCGAACCGGAGGCCGAGGAGGTCCTCGATCGCCTCGACGGCGGTGCTGCCGGCGGTGTCGCGGACCCCGGGGCGGAACCCGACCCAGATCAGCCAGTCGAAGCCGCGCGCGATCGGTTCAAAAGCAGATTCCTCCGTCACCGGGTTGGTGAAGATCTCCGTCCGTATCCGCTCGAGCGCATCCCTGGAGAGGTCTGCAGTGCAGGTGAGGACGCGGATGGTCCGGACATCCGCGACGTCGTATCCGAAGTAGGCACGGGCCTTTCGGCGGATCTTTTCCCCCTCGGCGTCGGTCAATTCCGGTTTGAGTCTGATTTCGAGTCTGCTGACCATGGGATCTTCCTGAACAGGAGAGGTTGGAAGCGATTCATCGAGCGAACAATGCGCCGGTATCCGGCTTGCTTTCGTTCGAAGGGCGCCGGTTGCGCTTACCGGTGACATTAATGAAAACGGCCCGGCCCGTCAACCGATTCCTTTCTGAAGGCGGCGCTTGAAATGGCCCGGGTAATGGATATATTATGAATAAATTATTTTAGGGAAAAAATGGCATGAATAAGGACTCCTGTGCATCGGGGTCCGAACCTACAGGAAAAGCTTATGAAAATGGACGATACATTGGGACAGGCGGAGAAAGACACTGGAAAGGTGCCGAATCAGAAGGAACTCGAAAAGGAGTTGAGCGAGTACCTTTCCAAAAAATACGGGAGCAGAATCAAGATCGTGTCCCCCATGGTTTTTCCGCGGCCCGGCGAGGACCGCAACGATCAGACGCCGGTCGGCTTCGGGCCGGATCGTGAAGGGCAGTTCAACATGCTTCCGGAGGATCTCGAGGAATACCTCGACAGCTACGTCGTCAAACAGTCGCAGGCCAAGTCCGTGCTGGCCACCAAGATCTGCACCCATTTCAACCGCATCAAGCACACCGCTCTGCACAAGGGGGGGAAGAAATCCTCCCGCGTCGGGATGATCAAGAACAACGTGCTCATGATCGGGCCGACGGGCGTCGGCAAGACGTACATCGTCAAGCTGATCGCCGAAAGGCTCGGAGTCCCGTTCGTCAAGGGCGATGCTACCAAATTCAGCGAAACGGGGTATGTCGGCGGCGACGTGGAGGACCTGGTGCGGGATCTCGTCTACGAAGCCGGGGAGGACATCGCCCTCGCGGAAAACGGGATCATCTACGTCGATGAGATCGACAAGATCGCCTCATCACGGAACATCATCGGGCACGACGTATCGCGGACCGGGGTCCAGCGCGCGCTCCTCAAACCCATGGAGGAGACCGACGTCGATCTGAAGGTCCCGCACGACCCCATCAGCCAGATCCAGGCGATCGAGCAGTATCGCAAGACCGGGAAGAAGGAGAAGCAGGTCGTCAACACCCGGAACATCCTCTTCATCATGAGCGGTGCCTTCGGCGATCTCGCTCAGATCATCAAGAAGCGCCTCCAGAAACAGGGGCTGGGGTTCGAGGCCAAGGTCTCTCCGACCGATGTGCCATGGGAGATTCTCAAGGAGGTGACGGCCCAGGACCTGATCGAATTCGGCTTCGAATCCGAATTCGTAGGGCGTCTGCCGGTCATCGTCGTCTTCGATGAGTTGACGAAGCCCGATCTGGTCGAAATCCTCAACAACCCCAACAATCCCATCATCATCAGCAAGCGGCTGGACTTCCGATCCTACGGGATCGACATCGCCTTCGAGGCCGGGGCGCTCGAGAAGATCGCCGAGATGGCCGCCGCGCAGAAAACCGGCGCGCGCGGCCTGGTCAGCGTGATCGAGAAGGTCCTGATCCCGTTCGAGAAGCGGCTGCCTTCGACCGGGCTGAAGCGCTTCCTGGTCACACCCGAAGTGGTGACGGACCCCGAGGCCGAACTCCTGAAGCTTCTGGCGGCCCCGCACGAGGAGGCCGTACGGGAGCGGTATGACCTTGCACGAGAGAAGGAACTCCTGGAAATCAAGAACTATATCATGGGGCGGGCCGATGAACTGAGCGTCCGGACCGGGCTCGGCATCTCCGAAGAGCGGACGGGGGTCATCGCGGCGTTGTATTTCGAGACGCTCTCTGATATAAACAACGCCGTCGAGGCGTTCGTGGAGATGGTCAGCGAGATCCGGGACGAGGAGGCGCACTGGCACGAAAAGCTCGAGGTCGGCCTCGAACTGGACGAGGGTGCGGTGGACGAGATCATCCTTCAGGCCATCGCCTCCGGTCAGGAGGTCGGCCCGCTGGCCTTCCAGCTCGCCAAGCGGCTGGAATACGGTCTGAAGCTCGTTCGGGACCGCTCGGACATGGCGCGGTTCACGCTGACACGCGAGGCCGTGACGGATATGGAGGGCTTTATCAACGACCTGATCAAGAAGACCTACAGCCGTTCGTGCTCATCGGTCCAAGCGGGATCGCCGGAGGAGACGGAGAGCCCCGGAAACGCCGTCCGCGATCGCGCAGCGGGTTCCGAGGAGGATAGTGACGAGAGATGATCGGTATATCGAAGCTTTACTGCGGGAGCGTTGAACCTTCCGACGCCCTGCGTTACGGGCGGCGCTCGAAGGATCTGCCGTCGCACCTGCTGCAGTTTTCAGCCGACAAGAAGCCTGTCGTCGTCTGGAATGTGACCCAGGCCTGCAATCTGAAGTGCGTCCATTGCTACGCAAAGGCTGTCGACAGCCGGTGCGAGGGGGAATTGTCGCACGCCGAGGGACTGGCCCTGATCGACGACCTGGCGGCATTCGGCGCGCCGGTGCTGCTTTTTTCCGGCGGGGAGCCGCTGGTGCGCCCCGACCTGGCCGAACTGGCCGAGTACGCGGTCAAGCGCGGGATGCGCGCCGTGATCTCCACCAACGGCACGCTGATCACCAAAGAAAAGGCGCTGCGGCTGAAGGATGTAGGACTGTCCTATGTGGGCGTGAGCCTGGACGGGATGGAGGAGGTCAACGACCGCTTCCGCGGCAAGGCGGGCGCCTTCCTGGCGGCGATGGAGGGGATCCGGAACTGCCAGGACGTGGGCCTGAAGGTCGGGCTGCGCTTTACGATCAACCGCATGAATGTCCAGGAGATCCCCGCCATCTTCGACCTCCTGGAAAAACACGGCATCCCGAGGGTCTGCTTCTACCACCTCGTCTACGCCGGGCGCGGCTCGAACCTGGTCGAGGAGGATCTCGACCGCAGCGAGGCCCGCCGCGCGGTGGACCTCATCATCGACCGCACGCGGGACCTTTTCGACCGCGGCCTTGAAAAGGAGGTCCTGACCGTGGACAACCATGCCGACGGACCCTACCTCTACCTGCGGATGCTGCGGGAGGGAAGCCCCCGGGCCCCGGAGGTCCTTCGGCTGCTCGAGATGAACGAGGGCAACAGCTCGGGGCGGGGCATCGGGTGCGTGAGCTGGGACGGCGAGGTGTATGCGGACCAGTTCTGGCGGCATAACTCCTTTGGCAACGTCCGCAAGAGGCCCTTCAGCGAGATCTGGTCGGACCTGTCGAACCCCCTCATGGCAAGGCTCAAAGACAAGAAGCGCTATGTGGAGGGGCGGTGCGCCCGGTGCCGGTGGCTGGATATCTGCGGGGGCAATTTCCGGGTGCGGGCCGAGGCGGTCACCGGGAACGTCTGGGCGGAGGACCCGGCCTGTTACCTGACGGACGAAGAGATCGCCCCCGCGGCCGAGACCGGCGCGCGGGCGACAGGAACGGAAAGAGCGTCATGATCGTAAGACCACGGAGGCTGAGAAAATCAGCCGCGTTGCGGGATATGGTGCGGGAGACGACCCTTTCGGTGAAAGACTTCGTCGCCCCGCTTTTCGTCAAACCGGGGGAAGGGGTGCGCGACCCGATCGGATCGATGCCGGGCCAGTACCAATTCAGCGTGGACACCCTGGTCGACGAGGCGGAGGCCCTCTGGGAGATCGGCATCCCGGCGGTGATCCTCTTCGGACTGCCGGACAGCAAGGATGCGACGGGAAGCCGCTCGTGGGCCGATGACGGGATCGTTCAGGTCGCCGTGCGGGCCTTGAAGGAGCGCCTGCCCGACCTGGTCGTCATCACGGACGTGTGCCTCTGCGAATATACCGACCACGGGCATTGCGGCCTGATCCGCGGGGGCGAGGTCGACAACGACGCGACCCTGGATCTGCTCGCCCGGCAGGCGGTGTCGCACGCGCGGGCGGGCGCGGACATCGTCGCCCCCTCCGACATGATGGACGGCCGCGTGGCGGCTATCCGCCGCGCCCTGGACGCAAGCGGTCTCCAGTCCACCGGGATCCTTTCCTACGCGGTGAAATACGCCTCCGCCTTCTACGGTCCGTTCCGCGAGGCGGCCGATTCGGCGCCGCAGTTCGGCGACCGGACGACCTACCAGATGGATCCGGCCAACGCGCGGGAGGCCCTCAAAGAGGCCCGGCTCGATATCGAGGAGGGGGCGGACATGATCATGGTCAAGCCCGCTCTGGCCTACCTCGACATCATCCGGCGCGTGCGCGAAATCTCCAGCCTTCCGCTCGCCGCCTATCAGGTGAGCGGAGAATACGCGATGATCAAGGCGGCGGCCGCCAACGGCTGGCTCGATGAGCGGCGCGTCATGACCGAGAGCCTGACCGCGATCAAGCGGGCGGGGGCCGACATCATCCTGACCTATTTTGCGCGCGATGCCGCCGTGCTGATGCGCTGAGGCGGCCGCGATGCATCCGGATAAGCCATCCCAAGGAAAGAATATGCCGGCCGGGCAAAGGCCGGCCGGACCCGGGTCCCAGCTGCGCCTGGTCGCCTGGGAGATCACACGGCGCTGCAACCTGAACTGCGTCCACTGCCGGGCCTCGGCCGAGCGCGGCCCCTACGAGGGGGAACTCGACCATGCGGCCTGCAGCGACCTCCTGCGCCAGATCAGCCGGATGGGCAGCCCCATCATCATCCTGACCGGCGGGGAGCCGCTCATGCGGGAGGATGTCTTCGACCTCGCGCGCGAAGGCACCGATTTGGGGCTCAGGATGGTCATGGCGACCAATGGGACCCTGCTCGACCCGTCCATGGTCGGACGGATGCGCAGCTCCGGCATCCAGCGGGTGAGCATCTCCCTGGACGGGGCCACCGCCGCCGAACACGACGCCTTCCGCCAGGTGCCGGGCGCCTTCGATCAGGCCCTGCGCGGGATCCGATTCCTGCGGGAGGGCGGGATCGAGTTCCAGGTCAACACGACGGTCACCCGCCACAATGTCCACGTGATCGACCGCATCCTGGATCTAGCGGTCGAACTGGGCGCGGCTGCACACCACATCTTCCTGCTGGTGCCGACCGGTCGCGCGCGGGAGATGGTCAACCAGGAGATCGAGGCCAACCAGTACGAGGAGCTCCTGCACTGGTTCTACCGGATGCGGGACCAGGTCCCCTTGCATCTGAAGGCCACCTGCGCGCCCCACTACTACCGCATCCTGCGCCAGGAGGCGCATGCCCGGGGAGAGACCGTCAATTTCGAGACGTACGGCCTCGATGCCGTGACCCGCGGGTGCTTGGGCGGGACGGCGTTCTGCTTCATCTCGCACGACGGCATCGTCCAGCCCTGCGGTTACCTGGAGCTGAACTGCGGGGATTTGAAACAGTCGTCCTTCGAGCAGGTCTGGCAGCATTCGCCCGTATTCCTGAAGCTCAGGGATTTTTCGGCCTACGAGGGCAAATGCGGCCGCTGCGAATACCTGCGGGTCTGCGGCGGCTGCCGCGCACGGGCCTACGAGGCGACGGGGAACTTCCTCGCCGAGGAGCCGCTTTGCGCATACCAGCCGCACGCCCGCACCGGTTCGGCAGGGGCTGCGCCCCACGATTGATTTTCGCCCGTAAAAGAGATGTCAACCCCGATCGCCTCCTTGCTATGAACGGGCGGCCTTTTGCATCATCTTGCGCTCTTGTCCAAACGACCCGACGGAGGGGAGGCCGGCGATGGGGCCGATGAAACGAGGGCTCCGGTTTCGGACGGAAGCCAAAGAGTTCGTGGAGCGGACATGGACGACACCGACAAGGCGATCTTGAACGAGATCCAGTCTGATTTTCCGATTACCTCGAGGCCTTACAGGGACCTTGGCGAACGGTTGAATCTGGGCGAGGAGGAGATCATCTCGCGTGTACGACGGCTCAAAGAAGCCGGCATCATCCGCAGGATCGGGGGCAATTTCCACTCGAACCGGCTCCATTTCACCAGCACCCTCTGCGCGGCCAGGGTCCCGGCCGAACAGGTGGAGCGGTTCGTGGACGTGGTGAACCGCTATCCCGGGGTGACCCACAACTACTTGAGAAACCATCCTTACAATGTCTGGTTCACCTTCATCGCCGAGGACATGGATCGCATCGAGCAGGCGCTGGCCGAGATATCGGCCGAGACCGGCGGGGTCGAGATCCTGAACCTTCCCGCCAAAAAAATGTTCAAGATCAAAGTGGATTTCGAGATCGGCTAGCGGCTGCCGAATTCCTCGCTTTGGAGGCCGGCCCGGTTTTCCCCCTGAAGCCGAGGGCCCCCTGGCAGTTGCTTCTGCTCCTTCGCCGCTTCACTTTTCCTCCCCTTTGCAGTAACCTTTCAACGCAAACTGGCTCTTTTATGATGAATACGTTCCATCTGATGGCCTCATGATGAAGCTGCGTGACAAGTCGTTTGGTTTGATCGAAACGCATCATATCGGAGAAAAGGAGACGGACGAATGACGGAGAAAAAGGAAAGGCTGCTTTTTATCACGACCTGCGCAGAGGAAAACCCGGACAAGGCCACCCTCCCGTTTGTGCTTGGAAACGCCGCGCTCGCGATGGATGTGGAGGTGATCGTGGTGCTCCAGTCGATGGGTGTCTACCTGGCGATGAAGCAGTATGCGCGCCATGTCAAGGCGTCGGGGCTCCCGGCGCTCGAGGATCTGCGGGATCTGTTCCTGGAGCACGGGGGAAAGCTGTGGGTCTGCGATCCCTGTATTCAGGCGAGGCAGATCTCGCCGGAGGAGTTGATCGACGGCGCGGAAGTGGTGGCGGGCGCGACCCTCGTGGATGGGATGCTGGACGCCAAGAACGTCGTGGTGTATTAGCCGGTCTCGCTCCTTTGTAGCATTGCCCTTTTCGTGAGGCGAAAAAGGCGCCCCGTCCCCCCTTTGCGGGAGGGCGGGGCGCCTTTCTTTTCTTGTCCTGGCTCCGCTACATCCGGATCTTGGAATCGGTCTTTTCGGGATGCTTCTGCAGATGCCGGTAACGATTCATGGCTGACTCACTCAGCCGTTCGAAGACACGGGCGAGGTCCGATTCGCCCCAGATATCCTTGAACGGCGCAAGCGACAGCAGGCGTTTGCTGATTTTGTAATGCGGCGGCTGGTCGGGCAACAGGGCGATGTCTTCATTTTCGAGTTCGACCGCCCCTTCCAGGATCTTGTCCATCAGATCGGCGGCGGATTGAACGAAAAACTTCTTCACGTCTTCGGTCGATTCCGCTTTGTTCAACTTGTCCCTGAAATGGGGCAGAACCAGGTTTTCGTATTTCGTGAAGGAAATCTGCTTTGTCATGGCAACCCTCCAATTTGGGTTTTGATGGGGCAAACGGCGGATCGAGCAGCACCCGGTTCACGCCGATGCATCACCTCGGGGCAGAAGATTCCCGTTGCCCTGATCGTTGCCGCTGGACCGATGCCGCCTTAGTCGTTCGCCGGCTTCAGGACGGCATAAAACGTTCCTTTGCTCCGTTTGACCAGCAGGAGGAGACCCGTTTCCCGGGTGGCCGTTTCGAGGGCCTCCTGATAGTCTTTGAGGTTTTTGACCGGCTTGCGGTTGATTTCCTTGATGAGGTCACCTGGCTGAAGGCCGGCTTCCTGTGCCGGGCTGCCGCCCTTCACGTTCGAAATGACGACCCCTTTCTCCTGGGGCTCCAGTCCGAGATGTCTGGCGATTTCAGGCGTCACCTCCTGAACGGTGATGCCCCAACGGGTCTCTTCCGTTTGCCCTTCCTTGGCCGGTTCTCCCTGCTCGCCATCCGGCATGGTCCCGATTTCCACGTCGATATTTTTCTGCTGTCCGTTGCGGACGATCTGCATGGGGATCTTGCTTTCGGGGGCGGTGGCCGCGACGGCCCGCGAAAGGGCATTGGCGTCCAGGACATTGTTGCCGTTGAACTGCAGGACCACATCCCCGCGCTTCAGACCCGCCTTCTCGGCCGGGCTGTCGGCGAGCACGTCGGAGACCAGGACGCCGGTCGTATTCTGCAGCCCGAAGGACTGGGCGAGTTCAGGGGTGATGTCCTGGATCATGACGCCGAGCCAGCCGCGCACGATCTTGCCCGTTTTGAGCTGCGGCAGCAGAGCGGTGGCGACGTTGACCGGTATGGCGAAGCCGATGCCCTGCCCCTGGGCTACGATGGCCGTGTTGATCCCGACTACCTCTCCGTCCATGTTGAACAGCGGTCCACCGCTGTTGCCGGGGTTGATCGCGGCGTCGGTCTGCAGAAAATCGTCATAAGGACCGGCCCCGATCACGCGCCCCTTGGCGCTGATGATGCCGGTCGTCACCGTATGACCGAGGCCGAAGGGGTTCCCCACGGCCATCACCCAGTCCCCGACCCGGATCTTGTCCGAATCCCCCAGGCGCGCCGGCTTCGGAAAGTCGCTGTCAGGCGTGACCTGAATCAGGGCCAGATCCGTCTTCGGGTCGCGGCCGATGACCTTGGCGTCGTACTCCTTTCCGTCCTCCAGCTTCACCTTGATCTCCGAGGCCTTCTCGACGACATGGTTGTTCGTCAGGATGTAGCCTTCCTCGCTGATGACGAGGCCCGAGCCGAGGGCGTGGGTCTTCAATTCGGTATCGCCCTGATTGCCGAAGAAGCGTTTGAAGAATTCGTCCCCGAAGAATTCGCGGAAGGGAGAGTCCGGCCCCATGAACGGATGCAGAGGGGATTCCTTGATCACCTGTGTGGTTGAGAGGTTCACGACGGCGCTCTTGACTTCATTGGCCAGATCCGCGAAAGAGGTCGGCATCTTGCTGCCGAAGCCTGGGAAGGCGGCGCTGGAGGGCGAGGCGAGGAAGAGCGTTGCGAGAAGGGCGAGAGACAACTGTAAGACCGCGCGGATACGCTTTTTTACAGGATGGATCATGGTTTTGTTCTCCTCCGATTCATGTGGGTTGTCGTTTGGACCGGATTTCTGACCGGTTTCTTCCAGGTTGGATTTCAGTTAAGCGGAAGTTGAACGTACCCGGTGCGCCCGCTGCGATGGTCCATCGCCAGAAAGGTGATCCGTCGGTGCCGGGGATGGGTTGCGTTGAGTTCTTCCCAAAGCGCTTCGAGGCTGCTCACGCTCTTGCCGTTGACCTCGAGGATGACATCGTGCATCTCGAAGCCGGCCTGCCCCATGGGGCCGGCCGGATCGATCCACTCGATCACGAGACCCTGGCGGATCTTCCGCCCGTATTTACGGCTCTCCTCCGGCCTGAGGGGGCGCAGATCCACCCCGAGTTTGGCGCGCAATGACACGGATTTCATGTCATGGGCCTCCTGCAGGTTGCCCACCGGCACCGATATCGGAATCTCCTCGCCGTTGCGCCAAATCTTTAGTTGGACCGTCGATCCGATTGTACTGCCGGCGATGAGATTTCTCAAGTCTGCAGAGTCGGCGACAGCTTTTCCGCTGTAGCTCAGGACCACGTCCCCGCGTTTGAGGCCGGCCTCGCCGGCCGGGCTCTTCTCGGTTACATCGGCAACGAGGGCGCCTCTGGATTGAGGCAGCTCGAAGGACCGGGCGAGGAGCGGGGTGATATCCTGAAGGCTCAACCCGATCCAGCCCCGCGAGACCTTGCCGTGCGAGATGAGCTGGCGGGCGACATGCAGTGCCATGTTGCTCGGTATGGCGAAGCCGATGCCTTCGAACCCCCCCGATTGGGAGACGATGGCGGCGTTGACGCCGATTACTTCTCCCTGGAGGTTCAGGAGCGGTCCGCCGCTGTTGCCCGGATTGATGGCCGCGTCCGTCTGAAGGAAGTCCTGATAGCTGCTGGGGCTGAGGATCCCGCGCCGGTGTTTGGCGCTGATGATCCCCTGGGTCACGGTGTGGTCGAGTCCCCTGGGATGTCCGATCGCCACTACCCAGTCGCCGACTTCCATCTTGTCCGAATCGCCGAAGGTGACGTATGTGAAAGGCTTCCCGGCCTCGACCTTGAGTACGGCCAGGTCTGTCTGAGGCTCGGTCCCGATCAGCTTGGCGGGGTAGGATTCACCGCTTGCGATCAGGACCTTGATCTCGGTTGCCCCTGAAACGACGTGGTTGTTGGTGAGGACGTGCCCGTCGGCATCCATGAGGATCCCTGAGCCGATCCCTTTGTACTCCCGGTTGAATTCACGCGGCATGCGGGGCAGGTCGAAGAAGAACCGGAAAAAAGGTTCTTCTTCGAAGGGGAAAAACGGGTTGGGAATACTTTGGCGCTGGACCACCTCGATGTGCACCACCGCCGGGATATTCCGTTTGGCGACGGCGGAGATGGCCTTGCAGAAGTCGATGGGGCTGGAAATGATTGTCGTTTCCGCTGAAACGCCGCCGGGCGCCGCCATGAATGCAGCCGTCGAAAGGCATGCGAGCAGCAGGCAGACAGTGCCGAAACAAACGGAGCGTGCGTTTACCATCGTTCCTTTCCTCGATCCTCGATCACCTGATCGTCCCGATATCCGAAAGACCGTCCTGGCATCACCGAAATGCTCAGGAGAGTTCCTCGAGCGGGACGTCGAACGATTCTTTCTGAAAGGGGATGGCTACGCGGCGCTTCGACTCCTCCATGTCCAGCTGGCTGGCCAGCGCCTTTGAAAAACGTCTGCCGAGCGGGCACTTGCGGCATATATCCAGACCGCTTCGGCGAGCCATGCCGTATTCGTCATTGGGGATCTTCAGATCGTCTTTCTGCGCCATGCGATAACGCAGGGCGCAAGCCCGCTTCGTAATGCGCAGGCTCCCGGGCTGCCGGGGGCACTGAATCACTTCCAGCTGGTATGGGCCTTGTTCCAAAACGGATTTGCGGACTGCCGACATGTTGCTCCTCCTTTTTTCGAGGTGAAAGCCTATCTTTCGCGAGGCAGTATATAGGTGGAGTATTTCAGCGGGATTGCCGAAAAATTACAATAGTGTAATATTCCATTATGGATGGCCATTTCTTTTCTCCCGCCCGCCGATGATGCGGGCGCTCAAATCAAAGGGTTATGCCCGGATGGGCAGGAATATCGTAAAACTGGATCCCCTGTCCGTCCGGCTGTCGACCTGGATCCGTCCCTTGTGCGCCTCCACGATGGCCTTCACCAGGCTCAACCCCAGGCCGAGCCCTTTCTGGGAGCGGCTCTTGTCTCCTCTGTAGAGGCGATCCCAGATCTTCGAGAGGTTTTCCTCAGGGATGCCGACGCCCGTGTCGGTGATGCCGATGACCATCTCATCGTTTTCGACCCGGGCCTCGAGGTGGATCTTTCCCCCATCGGTCGTGTACTTGAGGGCGTTGTCCAGAAGATTCGCCAGGGCCTGCCCGACCCGGGTCTGATCGGCGGTCAGCACGAGGTCTGCCGGGGCGGAGACGCTCACCTCGATGCCTTTTTCTTCTGCGACGACCTCATAGAGTTCAACGACCCTTTCGATCAGTTCGTTCACACTGAAGGTGCGTTTCCTGAGCGCCATGGCGCCCGTCTCCGCCTCGGAGATATCCATCAGGGTGTTGAGCAGGGTCAGCACCTTTTCCGACTCCTCGACGCAGTCCGACAAGGCCTCGCGCAGGATGTCGGGGTCGCACATCTCACTGCGGAGAGCCATCTCGGCGATGCCCCGCAGCCGGGTCATCGGCGTGCGGAGGTCGTGCGCCACATGGTCCAGAGAGCCCCGCATCGCGAGGATGAGGGCCTCGATCCTCGAGAGCATTTCGTTGAAGAGGCGCACCAGTTCATCGAGTTCGTCGTTGGAGTGGGGGCTCGGCACCCGGGCGGTCATGGTGTCGAGGTCGATGGACCGGACCGTCTGAATCAGGTGGCGGATGGGCCTGAGCGCCCTGAAGGAAAAAGCGGCGCCGCCGATCAGACCGAAAAGGACGAACGGAACGACGACAAGCATGAAGGTCTTGCGGAAGCGCTGCAGCAGTTTGACCTGCTCTTCGGCGGTCTTTCCGACCTGGAGCCAGTTCCCGTCGGGAAGCCGTACCCGGGCGAGCTCGAGGTAATTGGGGCCGCCGCTCGATGGAGGCAGGCGGAACCATTCCTCGATCGAGGAGGGATCGGTGCTCTCGAGCCGTTTGATGTCGAAATCGGCCCATTGATAGGGGATGTTCAGAAAGAGGGTCGTGTTCCGCGGGTCGGCGATGCGGATGAAAAACCGGTCTTCCTGCGCGAATTTCTTTTCGACGCGGTTTTCCTGCTCGATGAGGGCTGCGCCTCCTGCCTGATAGAGGGAAATCAGTTTGAGCATCTGGGAGTTGATGGAGGCCTGGTTCTGCGCGCGGTAGCTGGCGTTCAGGAAGAAATAGGTCAGCACGAAGAGGCAGAAGGAACTCAGGATGAAGACGGTCGAATACCAGGCCGTCAGCCTGAAGCCGATCGTCCGGGTGATCCTACGCATCCGGTCTAAAAACATAGCCTACGCCCCGAATCGTCTGGATCGATTTTTTCTGGAAATCCTTGTCGATCTTGTTTCGCAGCCTGCAGACCAGCACGTCGACCACGTTGGTCTGGGGGTCGAAGCTGTAGTCCCAGACGTGCTGCAGGATCATGGTCTTGGAGACGACCTTGTCCGCGTTGCGCATGAGGTATTCGAGGAGGCTGAATTCCCTGGGCTGCAGGTCTACCTTCTGGTTGTCGCGGTAGACCTCCCGTTTGAGGAGGTCCACGGATATCCCGCCCATAGAGAGCGAAGAGGCCTCCGAATGGCCGCCGGCTCGCCGAAGCAGGGCCTGCACCCGGGCGAGGAGTTCCGTGAAGGCGAAGGGTTTGGTCAGGTAGTCGTCGCCCCCGGTCTGCAGCCCGCGCACGCGGTCATCCACCGAGCGCTTGGCGCTCAGGATGATGACAGGGGTGTTGAGCCCTTCCGCGCGGATCTTTTCGATCAGTGAAAGGCCGTCGAGGTGCGGCAGCATGATATCGATGACCGCGGCATCGTAGTCTTCGGTCAGGGCCAGATCGAGCCCGGCCAGGCCATCCGGCGCCGTGTCTACTGCAAACCCGGCCTCCTTGAATCCTTTGGCGATGAAGCCGGCGATCTTTTCATCATCTTCAACGACCAGTATGCGCATGAACCGTCCTTGCTGTGCACCCCTCCCGGCGTCTGCCCCGATCCCCGGCGCATGGAGGCGCACGGTTTGGAGGATGGCTCCCCGGCAGACACCCCTTCAAGAGGTGGCCTTTGGAGGGGGATGTGTGGTATTCATGACAAGAAGCGAACCGTTCGGAGCCGTCTCCGATACGGAAACGGTCTTTCCACCTGCCCGGTGTCAAAGCCCGGTCTCACTTGAGGGGCGGCCTGCAGGCCGGCTCCGGGCAGGCGCTCGATCGGCTTTACAGCGGCCGCGCAAAGTCCGCCGCGCAGCATCGGGAGTGGGCATCGCAGCGGAGGAAGCAGCCTTCTTTTTCCGGATCGAAGGAAAAAGAAAATTCATATAATAAACTAATTACAAATGACCGAGGATCAAGATCCACTACAAATAATCGTCGATCGAGATCCACCCTGCTTTATCTCGGGTCCCGGATGCCGTAGGCCGTTCCGGGGGAATTTTGGGCCTTTTGCAAGAATCGGGGAGTTCTGATCGTGAGAGAGAGGCTTGGTTTCATCCTTTCCCGTTTGTACCGGCGGCAAGGCGCCTTGCCGCCGCTGAGCGGCATCGACGCAGACGCACAGTTCAGGCCGGAGGAGAGGGATGTGGAGGCGGCGGGCAGGAACCTGAACGCCGCCTTTTTGATCCGCCTCTGCGGAAGGCAGGGAGAGCCGCAGCGCAGCCGCGCACGCGCCTGGTTTGCGCAGCTCGCCGGGGACCCGCGCTGGGCGTCCGTCGCGGACTTCTACGAGAAGGCGTTGAAGCGGCTCCCCCTTGAACTCGACGATGCCATTCGGCGCAGCGGCGGAAGGTTCGGGGAGGAGATCGCCCGTCTGAACGGCCTGGCCGTGAATGCAGGCGAGGCCTTCACCGGCCTCGATGCCCTGGAGGCGTGCTGGCGGGTTTTCTTTCCCGAGGGGGTGGAAGCGCTGAGGGACGCGGGGCGCGCCGTCGAAGGCCTTCGCGGGGCGCGGACCGTCGCCCTGACCGGCCTCAATGAACGGCCCATTGAACGTCCGGTGAGCGAGGTCCTCTTCGCCTCGAATGTCCTCCTGACACGGCCATCGGGGGAGGCGCACTGCAGCGCCCGGATGCGGGATCGGTTGGCGGAGCTCCGGGACGAACCGCAGCTTTTCTGGTACGATCATCCCATCCCGATCGGGGTCGATCCCGGACAGAACGAGGTGATCTACGGACTTCGGGCGCTCGACCAGGCCGTGGCCTTCGAGAAGGGGCAGCGGGTCGCCTTGCCCGACGAGCGGCTGAGCTGCGTCCTTTCGGTTTCCGTGACCCACGAGGGGCTTGCCTCGCTCGCGCGGGAGGTTCTCGAAGAGTCGCTGCGGGAAGGCCTCGACGGTCTGCCGCATCTCCGGGTCTATGCCCTGACGGAGGCGGACGCCGAAAGGCTTTTTGCAGCGGTCCTGGCGCCGGCCGCCGAGCGGTATCGGGGGGGCGCCGATCTCGTTGCCCTGCGGGCGGTTTACGGGGTGAACGGCGAATACGGCCGGCACTACACGTTCCTGCGTGCCCTGGCGGCCTTATGGCATGTCCTCGTGGATCGCCGCGTGAGGGCGACCTTCAAGATCGACCTCGACCAGGTTTTCCCGCAGGAGCAGCTGCTCAGGGAGACCGGATGCTCGGCGTTCGCCCACCTGAAGACCCCCCTGTGGGGCGCCTCGGGCATCGACGCCCGGGGGGAGAAGGTCCGCCTGGGCCTGATTGCCGGGGCCCTGGTCAATGCCGAGGATGCCCACCGCTCGCTCTTCGAGCCCGATGTCCCCATGCCGGACACATCCGCCCTGAGAGGGGACGAGTGGATCTTCTGCAGCGCCCTGCCCCAGGCCGTGTCCACCCGGGCCGAGATGATGGCGCGCTACGACCGGGAGGACCTCGACGGACGCAGAACCTGCATCCAGCGCATCCATGTGACCGGCGGGACCTGCGGCGCATGGATCGAGGATCTGCGGCGCCACCGTCCCTTTACTCCGACCTTTATCGGCCGGGCGGAAGACCAGGCTTATCTCTTGTCCTGCCTTTTCGCATCAGGCGGGGAGTTCCTCCGCTATGTCCACAAGCCCGGTCTCATCATGCGCCACGACAAGGGGGCCTTTGCCGCCGAGGCGGTTCGCGCCGCAGCCGCCGGCAAGCAGGTGGGCGACTACATCCGGATGCTGCTCTTCACGGAATACGCGAGGGCGCTTCCGTGGCCGGTGGAAGAGACCAAGGGCGTGGTGGACCCCTTTACGGGCTGTTTCATATCCCGGATCCCGGTGACGGCGGCCGTCCTGCGGCTGGCGCTGAAGGCTGCACGGACGTTTGCGGAAGGGGATTCGAGAACCGCCTGCGAGCTCCTCGAGGGCGGTGCGGCCCGCCTCGGCCGATGGATGGGGGATCCATCCGGGGGAGGACCAAACGTCCTTGCCGAGCGGGTTGCGGCGGAGAGGCGCGCCTGGAACGACTATTACGATCTCCTCGATGCGCTCGAGAAGGCCTTGGAGGAGGGGGACCCTTTTGCGCACCGTCTCGAGGCGGAGGCACGCAGGATCATCGACGGGTGCGAGCTGCGCGTGTAGCGGCCGGAGGGCGGGCCCTCGCTATCATCTCCGATTTACTTATATTTCAGGATTGACACATCCAGGCGGATTCCGTAGATTGTGTCCATTCATAAGGATTTTCCGGTAGAATCCGGGCTCCGGATGGAGACGGGATCGTGTCCGTGGAGGCCATCGGCGTTCCTGCCACGAGGAAGGCGCCGGCGGCGGTGTCGACGCGGCGCTACAAGCGGTCGGCCGAGGGTTCGAAGGTTTGCCTGGGGGCGTGAAGGCCCCTTCTTGTCCGTTGGTCTGCAAGGAGAACCATGCAAATCACATTCTGGGGAACGAGGGGGTCCATCGCTGCGCCCGGCCGGGATACCGTCGTCTTTGGAGGCAACACCTGCTGCGTGGAAGTGACCACGGCCGGCGGGCGGACTATCGTCATCGACGCCGGTTCGGGCATCCGGCCCCTGGGCGAGACGCTTGCCTCCCGGGAAGGGGCGCATGAAATCCTCCTCCTGATGACGCACAACCACTGGGATCACGTTCAGGGATTTCCGTTTTTCAAACCGGCCTACCTGAAGGACTGGACCATCAGGGTGGACGGTTTCCACTCCTGCATGAAGGGGCTGCGGGCCATTTTCGACAACCGCATGGGCGACGGGTTCTTCCCGATCGCCTTCGAGGAGTTGAAGGCGGACATCCACTTCATCGACCGGATGGGCAAGGGGCCTCTCGAGTGGGATGACGTGGTGATCGATGCCATGCCGCTTCAGCATCCGCAGGGCGGCGTGGGATTCCGGTTCAGGGAGGACGGGCGGAGCTTCGTCTTCCTGACGGACAACGAGCTGCGCGAAGACGCCTGGGCCGGAAGGAAGCCTTCGGACTACGTGCGGTTTTGCGGGGAGGCGGAGCTGCTGGTTCATGACGCCCAGTACACACCGGCCGAGCATGCGGAGCGGTGCGGGTGGGGGCATTCGGACCACGCCGCCGTGGTCGACCTTGCGATAGAGGCCGGGGCGAAGAGGCTGCTTTTCTTTCATCACGATCCCGGACGGACGGATGCGGAGTTGTCCGCGATTTTAGATGATTCCCGGCGCCTCCTCCGCGACCGGCGGGCCGGCACTGAAATCGACGCCGCCAGAGAGGGCGCGCACGTGCGGGTCGGGGCGTAGAGCCTCCTCGGCTGCTTTGGGGCCGGGTCTGTAAAGGGCATGCCTCACCGGGTTCGGTAGCAGTGTCCGCGTTGGATGAACATGTCCGGAGGAACGCCGCCTCGAAGAGGTGGATGGAGGGGAAGGGGACTTGGTTGAGGGTGGATACCGGGATTTGATCCTTGTTCTCGGCGGGGCGAGGAGCGGCAAGAGCCGGTGGGCTCAGGGGCACGTCGAGGGCTGTTCCAGGGCGCCGCTCTACATTGCCACCGCCGAGGTGTCCGACGATGAGATGGCCGAACGCATCCGCCTGCACCAAGAGGCTCGGGGCGCCCGCTGGCGCCTGATCGAAGAGCCGCTGGAGCTCGAGCGGGCGATCCGTTCGGCGCCGCCGGAGGTCGACGGCATCCTGATCGACTGCCTCACCGTCTGGCTCAGCAACGTCCTCCTCAAGAAGGGCGAAGACGCCGTTCCGGCCTACGAGGCCCGTTTGATGCAGGCCCTGGAGGAGCGGTCCTGCCTCGTTGCGGCCGTTGCAAACGAGGTGGGGATGAGCGTGGTGCCCGCGCACCCTCTGGGGCGTCTTTTCCGGGACCTGGCGGGCTGGTTGAATCAGCGCGTCGCCGCCGCGGCCGACCGGGTGGTGCTGACGGTGGCCGGGCTGCCGCTGGTGCTCAAAGCGGACGGCAAGGCGGCCGCTCCGCCGCCCTTCGGCCTTGGAGACCGTTGAATGCAGGACGGAAGAATTGTTTCTTCCGTCCGTGACGTTGTGCCTGCAATGCAGGCGTCCGTCGACCTCCCGTGAGGGGGCTGCCGCTTGCGGGCGGGCTTGCATCGCGCCGACGTCCAGTTCGGCTTCGGCATGGAGAAAACATCCATCCCCGGATGGAGAGCATGATGTCTGGGGCGGTGAACCCCCGGCGAAAAACGGAAGGAAGGAACCATGTTCAAATTGATCAAGATGGATCAGGCGGGCGGGGAACGGAAACCCGGTCTCCGGATCGACATCGATATCGCGGTGGGCGGGAAGGCCGTGCCTTGCCCCTGCACCGAGACCTGTTTTGACGAGCGGTCTTTCGCCGCAGAGATCGAGGCCCTCCACGATGCGCTGGACGGGCTCCTCAAAGAGGGCACGCGGTTTCTCTCCGGCGCGGCCAAGAGCGGTGCGGCCGGTATGAATCCCCAGGACCCCCCCGAAAAGATCTGGGCCGCCCTCTCGAAGATACCGGGCGAGGAGGATTTCATCCTGGCCTTCAACAGCCTCGACGATGCCAAACGGGCTGAAACATCCGAGTACATCCTCACGCAGTGCGGCATGTTCAGCGGCAAGGGCGCCGTCTTTTCGAAGCGCTTCAATCACGCCAGCGGCCTGCTGGAATAGCGGACGGCGCCGCTCCCACCTGCAGAGCCCTCCTGCGACCGCTGTTGCCTTCCATGCCCTGCATGCTTACCTTGCTCCCATCAGGAAAGCGTTTTTTTGGCCGATCTCGGCGTCCAACCGCGCGTTCACTTGTGGGGCGGCCGGTTGGCCGCCTGAACGTCAGCGCTTGATTTCCTTGATATCGAAAAATCCGGGCCCCCTCCGCGAAGCGGGGGGCCGAGCACGCAAAGCGTGTGAAAAAAACGTCCTTATTTCCGGGGGAACCCTATGGTGATGGATCGTTTCCGGATCGCTGCGGGTTAGCCTCGTGTCCATCCGGAAATGATTTCGCGGTAGGACTAAGTTTCCAATCCGGAAATGAGGATTTTTGGCCAATATCAAGGAAATCAAGCGTTTGCGCGGAGGCGACCTGCAGGTCGCCGTACAAGCAAACGTGCAGATTGACGCCGAGATTGGCCAAAAAGACCATTTCCGGATGGAAACTAGCCTCCATCCGGAAGACCACGGGCATGGATTTTCGAAACCACTGGAGCGCCGCCGCCCGGCGGCGTCTGCATCATTTCGGGAGGGCGATCGTATGAAAGGCATGGAATGGTACCTGATCATGAGCCTGTTTGCGGGGCTTTGCATGGTGTTGCTGGCGAACGGACCGGGGCTGGCGGGGGGCGTGTCGGAGCGCCTGAAGAGGGCGACCTTCGCGGGCGGATGCTTCTGGTGTATGGAAAAACCCTTCGAGGAACTGCCCGGAGTCGTCTCCGTCATGCCGGGGTACGCCGGCGGCACCACGGAGGATCCGACCTACGAGACCTATGCCGAGGGAGGACACCTGGAGGTGATCGAGGTGCTCTACGATCCGGCGGTGGTCTCCTACGAGACGCTCCTGGATGTTTTCTGGCGTCAGGTGGACCCCACCGACGCGAAGGGCCAGTTCGTCGATCGCGGTCCGCATTACGCGACGGCCGTCTTCTATCACGATGAAGACCAGAAGCGGGCGGCGGAGGCATCCAAGGCCGAACTGGAGCGCAGCGGGGTCTTCCGGAGGCCCGTCGTGACGCCGATCCTGCCCGCCGGGAAATTCTACCCGGCCGAGGAGTACCACCAGGGCTATCACCGCAAAAACCCCGTCCACTACCGGTACTACCGCCAGGGATCGGGCAGGGACGCATTTCTCGAGGAGGTCTGGGGCGGGGACCCCGCGCCCTCGAGCGATGCCGAGCTGCGGAAAAAGCTCACGCCGCTTCAATACTCCGTCACCCGGGAGGAGGCGACAGAACCCCCCTTCGACAACGCCTATTGGGACAATCACCGGGAGGGGATCTATGTCGATGTCGTCTCGGGCGAGCCGCTCTTCAGCTCGCGCGACAAGTTCGATTCGGGCACGGGGTGGCCCAGTTTCACGCAGCCCCTGGTGCCCGCGAACATTGTGGAAAGGAAAGACCGGAAGCTGTTCACTGTCCGGACTGAGGTGCGCAGCCGCCGGGCGGATTCTCATCTCGGGCACGTGTTTCCGGACGGCCCTCCGCCGACCGGTCTCCGCTACTGCCTCAACTCGGCGGCCCTGCGGTTCATCCCGGTCGAGGATCTCGAAAAGGAAGGGTACGGCGCATTCCTGCCGCTCTTCGGTGAATGAGAACCCCTTTTCCGCCCGTTCGCGGGGAGTTCCCGGATGTCGAGGAACGGCCCCGAACCGGTTTTCGGGGCCGGTTCGAACGCTTACAGTTCGATGGATTGGCCGGGTTCGAGCACGATCGCTTCGGCGGCCGTTTCCCTCTTGACCCGCTCGGCCCACTTGTGGGGGTCCTGGCGGATCACGTCGAAGGTGTTGAAATGGATGGGGATGACCCGCTTCGGCTGGAGCAGCTTCACCGCCCGGAGGGCGTCGTCGGGCCCCATGGTGAAGTTGTCTCCGATCGGCAGGATGGCCAGATCGATGCCTTCCTCGCCGATCAGTTTCATGTCGTAGAAAAGACCGGTATCGCAGGCATGGTAAATCTTCCTGCCCTGGATGGTGAGGAGGAAGCCGCAGGGGTTGCCGCCGTAGGTGCCGTCCGGCAGAACGGAGCCGTGGTGGGCGATCGTCAACTTGACGCGCCCCCATGGGAAGTCGAACCCTCCGCCGATGTGCATCGGGTGGGTGTTTTCGACGCCCTGGGAAGAGAGCCAGTTCTGGATCTCGAAATTGGAGATCGTCGTGGCATGGGTGCGTTTCGCGATCGGCACGGCATCGCCCACATGGTCGCCGTGGCCGTGCGAGACCAGGATGAAGTCAGGGTTCAGCTGGTCCGCTGTGACGGGGGCTGTCGGGTTGCCGGTGATGAAAGGATCGATGAGCAGGCTCGCGTCGCCGGTGTCTATCATGAAGCAGGCATGTCCGTACCAGGTCACTTTGATGGCCATTTTCAAACCTCCTGATCGTCAAGGATTGGTCGCCCAATCGGTTTTCATTGCCGCGTTCGCCTTGTGCTGCGTTCGGCGCGTTTCCAGATGGCCGGAGGCCTCGGGGCCCGGGCGTCGGATCGGAAACGGCACCCTGTTGAAGATACACCAGCAGCGGTTTTGATTCAAGCGGCGGGGGAGGGGTGCCGCTCCGGCAAGGGACGGTCGCCGGCCGCCCTCCACCGGCGGCCGGTGCGTGAAAGCCGGTTGAATTGGCATCGGGGAAAGTTTAGACTGATTCGATTGAAGCATTGGAAAACCGCTTGCCCATACTGTTCCATGAATGGGAGTGCGTCTGGAGCGCCGGAAGCGCGGGGAGGCATCGAGGGCCTGCCCTCGATATTCGGCGGGTGTGCGGGTGTGAACGGTTCGGGAGCCGCCGGGACAGGCCGGACCGCATGGAAACGCGGATAGAGCAGGGGTCGATGCCGCAGGCGTTATACACGATATCGAAGGTTTCGAAGGTTTGGAAGGCGCGGGCAGCCGTGGCCCTGGCATGGCTCTGCTGCCTATTGGTCTTGTCGGCCTGCCACCCCTTCCGCCCAAATCTGCGGGCGCCTGAAAGCGGGCTTCTGCCGGAGCGCTACACGCTTGGCGAGGCCGTTGAAGCGCTGCCTGGCCGCTGGTGGGAGAGCTTCGAGGATCCTGAACTGAACGCCCTGGTGGAAGGGGCCCTGGCCGCGAACCCGACGCTGCGGCAGGCCTGGGCGAGGCTCGATCAGGCCCGGGCGGTGGCGGTGCAGGCCGGCTCCGGCCTTTACCCGGACCTGACGCTGAACGCGGGCGCCGGTTACTCCCATGCGCACGGCGAGGGCAGCGGCGCTGTGCGCACCAGCGGCGACGATTATTCCCTCGGGGCCATGAGCCGCTACGAGGTCGATCTGTGGGGGAAGATCCGGTCCGAGCGTGAAGCCGCTCTCCTGCAGGTGGATGCGACACGGGAGGATGTCCACGCCGCCGCCATGACGCTTGCTGCGGAGGTGACCCGGCTCTGGGCGGCCGTGATTGCGCAGCGGATGCAGCGGGAGCTTCTCGATGAGCAGCTGCGGATTAACCGGATCTACCTCGAACTGGTGAATCTGCGCTTCCGCATGGCGCTCGGTTCCGCCCTCGATGTCTATCAGCAGCAGCAGATCATCGATCGCGTCCGGGCCGAGATCCCGCTCGTGGAAGAGCAGGAGCGTTTGAGCCTGAACCAGTTGGCGGTGCTCCTTGGAAAGGCGCCGGGCGCCGCGATGGAGATCGGACGCAAGGCCCTGCCCGCGCCCTCTTCGGTCCCGGCCACCGGGCTCCCGGCTGATCTTCTGGCGGCGCGCCCGGATGTCCGCGCCTCCATGCTGCGGCTCGAAGCTGCGGACTGGCAGGTGGCGGCCGCGCGCGCCGACAGGCTGCCGAACCTGACCCTGAGGGCCGATTTCACCTTCGGTTCCGACGACCTCAACCGGCTCTTCGATCAATGGCTTTTCAGCCTGGCGGCGGACCTCGCGGCCCCTATCCTCGACGGGCGGCGGCGCGCGGCGGAAGTGGACCGCACGCGTGCGGTCGTCGAAGAGGCGCTTGCCCGCCACAGGGAGATCGTACTGACGGCCGTCCGAGAGGTCGAGGACGCGCTCGTGACGGAGGCTGCCCTGCGGGAGCACATCGGCGCGGTGGAAAAACAGCTCGTGACGGCGGAGCGCGCGCTCAGGGAGGCGCAGGAGCGTTACCGGAAAGGGTTGAGCGATTATCTGCCCGTTTTGACGCAGATCCTGAGCACCCAGGAGCTCGAGCTGAATCTGATTCGGCGAAGGAGCGAACTTCTGACGGCAAGAGTCAATCTGTATCGCGCCCTTGGCGGGGGCTGGACGACGGACCTCGACCCTGAGGAGGGGTTGAGAACGCAAGGCGCTGGAAAGGTTGACAGGCATGAGAGTTGAACCGACATCCGGGGAGGATCGGGGCGCATCGGCCCAAGGGGCGTCCAAGGCTGCTGCGGGGTCGCGGGGGCGGCTGGCGATCCGGGTGATTTTGCCGCTTCTGGTCCTGGCCGCTGGGATTGCGGGCGCGACCTACATCAAGAACACCGCCCCGAAGGCGCCCAGGAAGCCGCCAGAAGCGCATGCGCCCCTCGTGCAGGTGATGGATGTGAGGCCGTCGCGCGAACCGGTCATCCTGCCCGTTATGGGGACCGTGATCCCGGCGCGGGAGATCGCCCTCGAGGCCCGCGTGGCGGGCGAAGTGGTCTTCGTGGCCCCGAACTTCGTCGAGGGGGGGCGCTTCCGTGAAGGGGACGTCATCCTGCGGCTGGATGCGACCGACTACAAGCTTGCCGTGGCCCGCAGGGAAAGCGCCGTGGTCGATGCGCGCTATCAGCTGCGGGTCGAGGAAGGGCGGCAGGCCGTGGCGCGGCGCGAGTGGGAGATCCTCAACCAGGGCCGGCCGGCCGACCCGTTGGACGAGGAGCTGGCGCTCAGAAAACCGCACCTGGCGAAGGCGAAGGCGGACCTCGAGGCTGCAGAGGCGGAGCTTGCCCAGGCGAAGCTCGACCTGGAGCGGACGGTCGTCCGCTCCCCGTTCAATGCGGTGGTCCGTACGAGAAGCGTCTCCATTGGATCCCAGGTGTCGGCGCAGGAGGAGTTGGCCCGCCTCGTCGGGACGGACCTCTACTGGGTGCAGGTCTCGGTTCCGGTCGACCGGCTGAAGTGGATCGATTTTCCGGGGAAGGACAGGGAACGCGGGTCTGCGGCCAAAGTGAGCTATTCGGGCGGCTACGAGCGGGAGGCTTGGGTCTTCCGGCTTCTGAGCGACCTCGATGCCGAGGGCCGGATGGCGCGCGTTCTGCTGGTTGTCCATGACCCCCTCGACCTGGAGGGCGGCGCAGACCGCAGACCGCCTCTTCTGATCGGGGAGTATGTGCGGGCCGAGGTTGTCGGGAACGAACTTGCGGAGGTCGTGCGCATCCCCCGGTCCGCCCTGCGCGACGGGGACCATGTGTGGCTGGTGGGCGAGGACGGGCTGATGGAGGTCAGGCGGGTGCAGACGATCTGGCGCGAGGCCGACTTCGTTTTGGTGGACGGGGGCTTGAGCGAGGGGGGCCGGTTGATCGTTTCCGACTTGGCCTCCGGGGTGCCGGGGATGGCGGTCAGAGTGGAAGAGCGGCGGGGGGATGCCTCCGGGAAGGCTCGAAGCGAGGAATGACGCCGGGATGAGTCCGAAGATGACGGAAGGCCTGGATCCTACGACGAAGCGCGGCCCGATCGCCTACATGGCGCGCAACCATGTCGCCGCCAACCTGCTGATGGTGGTGTTCCTCGTGGGCGGCCTAATCTGGGGCAGCCGAATCAAGCAGGAGGTCTTCCCGGACTTCGATCTGGACATCGTGACCGTGAGCGTGCTCTATCCCGGGGCGAGCCCCGAGGAGGTCGAACAGGGGATTGTGCTCGCGGTCGAAGAGGCGGTCCTCGGGCTCGACGGGGTAGACAAGGTGACAGCTACGGCGCGGGAGGGCGTCGGCACGGTGACCATCGAGGTCCTCGTGGGCGCCGATATCCAGAAGCTCGCCCAGGACGTCCAGAACGAGGTCGACCGCATCACGTCGTTCCCCGAGGAGGCCGAGGAGCCGCGTGTGGAGATCGCCACCCGGCGCCGCGAGGTCGTCACCCTGATCATTTACGGCGAGCAGGAAGAGCGCGTCCTTCGGGATGCGGCCGAAAGGATTCGGGACGGCCTCCTGCAGGAGCCGGGGATCACGCAGGTCGAGCTTTCGGGCGCGCGCAATCTCGAGATCGGCATCGAGGTCCCGCAGCAGAATCTCCGCAACCACAACCTCACCTTGGAGGAGGTGGCCCGCCGGGTGCGGGCGGCCGCAGTGGAGGTGGCGGGCGGCGGGGTCAAGACCGAAGGGGGCGAGATCCTTGTCCGGATGAAGGAGCGGCGCGACTGGGGGCGCGAGTTTGCCCGCATCCCCGTGATCACCACCAACGACGGGACGCAGGTGCGGCTCGAAGACATCGCCGTGATCATCGACGGCTTCGAGGACACTGACTATTACGCGACCTACGACGGAAAACCGGCGATCATGGTCGCCGTGTACCGCGTGGGGGACCAGACGCCGATCAGCGTCTCCTCGGCGGTGAAGAGCTTTCTGGACCGCTATCGTCCCAGCCTCGCGCCCGGCCTGTCCATCGCGGTCCTCAACGACCGCTCGGACATCTACCGTCAGCGTCTCGAACTGCTTCTGACCAACGGCCTGATCGGGCTCGGCCTGGTTTTCCTGGTGCTGGGCGTGTTCCTCGAGGCGCGCCTGGCCTTCTGGGTGGCGCTGGGCATCCCGATTTCATTCCTGGGGGGCCTCCTGTTTCTGCCGACCCTGGGCGTGAGCATCAACATGATGTCCATGTTCGCGTTCATCGTGGCCCTGGGCATTGTGGTGGACGATGCGATCGTCGTCGGGGAAAACGTCTACCACAACCGCCAGGAGGGGATGTCCATGATGGCGGCGGCGATCCAGGGTGCACGGGAGGTGTCCATGCCCGTGACGTTCAGCATCCTGACCAACGTCGTGGCTTTTCTGCCGCTCGCATTCGTTCCCGGTATCATCGGGAAGATCTTCATGACCATTCCGCTTGTCGTCATCACGGTGTTCATGGTCTCGCTGCTGGAGAGCCTGCTGATCCTGCCGGCCCATCTCGGGCACCAGCGCCAGCGCGCACCGAAAGGCCTCTTCGGGTGGTTTCACGACCGGCAGCAGGGCTTCAGCGCCTGGTTTTCGAGGAATGTGCGGGACCGGTACGGCCCGTTTGTGGACGCGGCCCTGAGGAACCGCTACCTGACGCTGGCTGTCGGGGCGGCGGTTCTCCTGCTGACGGTCAGCTATATCATGAGCGGGCGGATGGGGATGACCCTTTTCCCCAAGATCGAAGCGGACTACGCCTTTGTGGAGGCGGCGCTTCCTTACGGATCCGCGGTGTCGCGGACCGAAGCCGTGCGCGACCACCTGATTCGGACGGCGCGCGAGGTGGCGGAGGAAAACGGCGGCGACCGGCTCGTGGAAGGGATCTATGCCGAGATCGGCAGCAGCGACGAGGGTGTGGGCGGCGGACACGCCCTCCAGGTCCGCGTGTATCTGACGGACCCCGAGGTCCGCCCGATCTCGACGGCCCGGTTCATCGAAGAGTGGCGCAGGAAGGTGGGTGAGATCGCCGGGCTCGAGAGGCTGTCCCTCCAGTCCGACCGGGGGGGACCCGGTTCGGGGGCGGCCCTCACCGTCGAATTGACCCACCCGGATCTCGGGGTCCTCGAAAAGGCCGGGGAAGACCTGGCGGACGCCCTGCAGGGTTTTGCCATCGTCAAGGACATCGATGACGGGTTTTCGCCCGGGAAGCAGCAGCTGGATTTCACGGTCCGGCCGGAAGGCAGGGCGCTCGGGCTGACGGCCCAGGAAGTGGCCCGGCAGGTGCGCAATGCCTTCTACGGGGCCGAGGTCCTGCGTCAGCAGAGGGGCCGGAACGAGGTCAAGGTGATGGTGCGCCTGCCGCTCGAGGAGCGCGTCTCGGAATACAACATCGAGGAACTGATGCTGCGGACTCCGAACGGCGGCACCGAGGTGCCCCTCCGCCAGGCGGTGGACATCGAGCGCGGCCGGGCCTATACGGAGATCGACCGGCGCGCCGGCCGGCGGGTGATTTACGTGACGGCGGACGTTGAGCCGCAGAGCCAGGCGGGATGGGTCCTGAACGCCGTCAAGGCCGACACGCTGCCGATGCTGATGGACCGATATCCCGGTCTGCGCTACAGCCTCGAGGGAAAACAGGCGGACATGGCCGAGAGCATGCAGAGCCTGGTGCAGGGTCTGCTGCTGGCCATGCTGGCGATCTACGCCCTCCTTGCCGTTCCGTTCAAGAGCTATGCCCAGCCGGCGATCGTGATGGTGAGTATTCCGTTCGGCATCGTCGGGGCGGTCCTGGGCCACATGCTCATGGGCTACAGCCTGAGCGTCATGAGCATGTTCGGCGTCGTCGCCCTCTCGGGCGTCGTCGTGAACGACTCCCTCGTTCTGATCGAATACACCAACCGGCTGCGCCGGGCGGGGGCATCCGCCCATGACGCGGTTCAGGCCGCCGGCATTCAGCGCTTCCGGCCCATCCTTCTGACGACGCTCACCACCTTCGGGGGGCTGGCCCCCATGATCTTCGAGACCTCGCGGCAGGCCCGGTTCATGATACCGATGGCGATTTCCCTCGGTTTCGGCATCGTGTTCGCGACGCTCATCACCCTCATCCTGGTGCCGTGCCTTTACCTGGTCGTCGATGATGTGGTCCGGCTTTTCAGCCCGGCGCGCCGCGCCCCCGAAGGGCGCCTCGAGCCCGAGTCCCCTGCGGATGCACGCCCCGGGCCGGGCGCGTAGCGCATTCGTCGAATCCGGGCCCGCCGGCAAAGGGTCGCGCCAGCGGAGGAAACAGGCCTGCTGCGCTTTTCCTATCGATCTTGCCTGTTCGATTCCCCCAGTTGGGAATTTCTTGCCTGGACAGAATCGACGGCTTCGTTCTATAAATCACGCGGGTTAGGTTACATTGATCGTTGCCGATTTCCATCCGGTAAAGAGCTTTCCGGCCGATCTCGGCGACGATTTGTACGTTTGCTTGTGCGGCGAACCAAAGGTTGGCTCCGCGCAAACATGAGATTTCTTGAATATCGTCCAAAGAGCGATTTGCCGAGTTTGAAAGAACCGGGATCTATCCCGCAAGAATGGGACTGAGCAGGGCAAGCCCGTGAAGACGAAACATGATTTCCGGATTGGACATCGGTCCATGCTCGTTGAACATATCCGGATGGACACGGTTGGAAAAGAAAGGGAAAAGCCATGAAAACGAGACTCTCCATCCTCTGTGATAATTGCATCATGGGCTCGGGCTTCATTGGGGAGCATGGGTTCAGCGTCCTGATCGAACGCGACGGGGAACGCTCCCTCTTCGACACGGGGCCGGGCCTTTCGCTGCCCCTCAACCTGAAGCGCTTCAAGACCGACCTGAAAGGCCTCTCCAGGATCTTCATCAGCCATGGACACTACGACCACACGGGGGGGCTTGAATATGCCGTCGGCCAGGCCGGACTCGTCGAGATCGTTGCGCACCCCGATGTCTTCGCCCGCCACATGGTGGAGGACCCGTCTCGCGGCGACACCGCGCCGCGCTACATCGGCTGCCCGTTCACGCGCGAGAGCCTGGAGGCGAAAGGCGCCCGGTTCCGCTTTCTGGACCACACCGAGGAGGCGGCCCCCGGCATCTGGTTCCTGGCTGGACTGAACCCGCCCGTCGAGCGGCGGCCGAAGGACGACCGGCTCCTCCTCGAACAAGAAGGCCGGATCGGCCCCGATCTCATCCCGGACGATGCAAGCCTCCTGATCCAGACGGACAAGGGCCCGATCCTGCTGCTCGGCTGCGCCCATGCCGGGGTGCTTAACATCCTCGATTACCTGGAACATGACATGGGGATCCATCGGCTCCACGCGATCCTCGGAGGGACGCATCTCATGTTTTACGGACCCGAGACGGTCCCGGCCTTCGCCGAAAGGATCCGACAGTTTTCCGTCTCCCTCCTGGCGGTCTCGCACTGCACCGGCCTCGGCCCGACGCTCGAACTGGCCCGCCTCCTCGGCGACCGCTTCACCATCGCCGCCGTAGGGCGCGTCTTCGACCTTTAAAGAACCAGGGACGTCGAAGATTTTTCTGGCTGCTGAGGCATATAGACGGAGTCCTAAACGCTTTTCGAAGGGCGGTCCGTCTAAATTGCACCAAGGATGCAATATGACTGCCAATCCGCCTGGAGCGAAAAAAAAGAGGGAGCCTCCGTTTGCGGACACTCCCTCTGATCACGTGCATGCTCTGGTGGAGCTGATCGGGATCGAACCGACGACCTCATGACTGCCAGTCATGCGCTCTCCCAACTGAGCTACAGCCCCAAAATTTTTTTAACCTATCAGATGCTGAATGATAAAGTCAATATGCTATTGACATAGGTTTTAGGTTTTAATTATAATTTTTTGATTAAATGCCGGAGTGGTGAAACTGGTAGACGCGCTGGACTCAAAATCCAGTGGACCTTGCGTCCATGTCGGTTCGATTCCGACCTCCGGCACCAGTAAAAACAAGGGTTTAGGCTTTGAGCTTAAACCCTTTTCTTGTGTGACATTTTCGTTGTTTTTGGCCTTTTTGGGTGGCATTTCCGAAGAAGTTGGTCACAATTTGGTCGCAAATCAGGAGGTAGGAACAGCTGAAATCCTTGCTGCGCAGGGTTCTTGCAAGGCTTTTTTCCCAGCAGGAGGCAAGGTTTTCATTGCCGTTGCCCGACGGTCCGCGGTTTCTTTTTGCCCTTAGTGCCCTCCAGGAACGTAGCAGGACGCGCCAGGATCGACGAGCAGGCGAAGGCCTTGAGCGCGGTATGGGATGAGGTGTGAACGCCGGTTTTTGACCTGTGGATGCAGTGCTGGGCAAGTCTTGGGTTTTTTCTTGTTCAGATGTAAAGCGAGTGTTAAGGAAAAAACTGACTAGATGTCCATCCGGAAATGATTTCGCGGTAGGACTAAGTTTCCAATCCGGAAATGAGGATTTTTGGCCAATATCAAGGAAATCAATCATTTGCGCGGAGGCGACCTGCAGGTCGCCGCACAAGCAAACGTGCAGATTGACGCCGAGATTGGCCAAAAAGACCATTTCCGGATGGAAACTGGCTAAATGGCGTAATCGCCGTATTGATGGCAAAACCTGATCCCAGAAGGAAGGATGGAAGGAGGCAGACTGCATCCGGGGCCATGAAGAAAAGCCTCCGCCGGAAACTGGTCAAGACCGACTCCTGTGACCGATGCGGGGGTGAGAAGGGATTGAAAAGGCCTTGGGCGAAGGAGAAAAAAATAAATAGCTATGCATTTTTTTACGATCTTAAGGTTCCATATGTGGTACCATAAGGGCGAATGTTATGGCGCAAATTGATAAACTTATCAGAAAAGCTATTGAAAATCCTAAAAATGTTAGATTTTCTGAGTTATGCAAACTCTGCGAGTACTCCGGAATGGTATTGAGGCAGGGGGATGGTAGCCATAAGGTCTATACGCGCAAAGAGCCACCTGCTTTTAGTTTGTCTTTGCAAGAGAAAGATGGCATGGCTAAAGCATACCAAGTAAGACAACTTATAAATAAGCTTATAGAACTTGAACTTATTAGATAGGAAGAGTGCGAGTAATGCAACCGAAATATTCGGCTATCGTGCAATGGAGTGAAGAGGATGAGGCGTATATTGCTATAGTTCCTGAGCTAGAAGGGTTGTCTGCTTTTGGCGATAGCCCTGAAGAAGCCCTTAAGGAACTCTCAGTAGCCAAGGAGCTTTTTATTAAAGTTATGGAGGAGGATGGCGAGATTTTGCCTGATCCTGAATATGTGGCTGAATATAGTGGTCAAATCAGGATTCGTCTACCAAAAAGCCTTCACAAGTCATTGTCAATACAAGCGAAACAAGAGGGTGTCTCGCTAAACACCTTAATGGTTCAAATGTTATCAGCACGTTCGTCTGTTAGCAATATCGAAAAAAAGTTGCTTCATATTAAAGAGGATATTTATCTTTTAAATAAAAATATTTTAATTGCAAATTTATGGCCAGAAAGTAGCTCGGACTCACATGTGAGTATCGTAACCAATTTTTCAAATGAAAATGAATCTGAATATGCACATTGAGAGTTTATGGTATGAAATATGCGAGATACGCGGCTTTGATTTTATGTGATGATGTCAGGGAAGAGGTCGGTGGTAAACTATCAATGATGGGAATATACCATAAAGATGTAGTTTTGCCACAAATGCCTATGGTCCTTAGGAGTTTATGCGTTTGCGTTATACTTAACGCTGTGAAAAATATATTTACTAAATGTCGCTTTGTGTTATCTCTGCCGGGGAATAAGCCTTTGACGGTTAATTTAGAGACTGAAATGGAAGGCAAGCTAGGTTCAGATGTTGTTATATCTTCTATTATAGCAAACATTCCAGTTAAATCTTCAGGAAAGGCAAAGATCCAATTTTTTTTTGAAAATGACTCAAGGGCGTCATTGGTGCGCGATTTTGATGTTTTACTAAAGACAGACCCTAAAAGATCGCAGCAACAAATTTCTTGAGCTTTGTGCTCGAAAATGTTGATTGTATGACCGAGACGAAACACAGGGGCATCTATATCCGGGAAGGGAAAGACGGTCCATCCTACGCGATCAGTTACTGCCACCCGATCACAGGCCAGCGTGTCCGCAAGGTTTTGAAAGTGGGATCGGTTTGGACGTTCGAACCTGACGGTGTTGATTTTGGACAGATAATTGACCCGATAGCGTTTGAATGAGGTGCCAACAGGCGGCAGGCGCTATTTTTTATCGTTGAAGCGATACTTTAGCTAGTATCCATCCGGAAATGATTTCGCGGTAGAACTCAGTTTCCAATCCGGAAATGAGGATTTTTGGCCAATATCAAGGAAATCAAGCGTTTGTGCGGAGGCGACCTGCAGGTCGCCGCACAAGCAAACGTGCAGATTGACGCCGAGATTGGCCAAAAAGACCATTTCCGGATGGAAATCAAGCGTTTGCGCGGAGGCGACCTGTGGTCGCCGCACAAGCAAACGTGCAGATTGACGCCGAGATTGGCCAAAAAGACCATTTCCGGATGGAAACTAGGCCTGTCGAACCTATGCGGGAACCGGAGAAGCAAAAAAAGGGGACGGATTTGTTTTTCGCGAAGCGGAGAGCAAATCCGTCCTCTTTTGGCTTCCGCCTCCTGATCATTGCCTTTCTTTTACTGTCATCCTACCAGATCTCCTTCGCGCAGGAGGATTGGCCGTCCCCGAGGACCCCGATCACCTCCGCCGCGGAGGTGGATTACCCCCCCCTCTGTTTTACCGATGCGGAAGGGCGTGCGACCGGGTTTTCGGTCGAACTCATGCGGGCGGCGGTCAATACGATGGGGCTGGATGTCACGTTCCGCAAAGGCACCTGGACCGATGTCAAGGGATGGCTCAAGAAGGGGGAGGTGCGGGCGCTGCCGCTCGTCGGACGTACGCCGGAACGGGAAGCGCTCTTCGACTTCACGTTCCCTTACATGTCGCTGCACGGGGCGATCGTTGTCCGAAAGGGGACAGCCGACATCTTCGACCTGGAGGATCTGCGCGGGCGCAGGGTCGGCGTCATGAAGGCCGACAATGCGGAGGAGTTTCTGCGAAGGGAAGACCGCGGGATGGAGATCCACACCACCGCGACCTTTGAGGAGGCCCTGCGTCAACTGTCGGAGGGGCTTTATGACGCGGTGGTTATTCAGCGGTTGGTCGCCCTCCGCCTTATTCAGGAGCATGGATTCACCAACCTGCATGTCGTCAACCAGCCGATCGATGGACCGTGAGACCCTCGACCGGATCTTCGAGCCGTTTTTTACGACGAAGGGGGTTGGAGAGGGGACAGGGCTCGGGCTGCCGACGGTTTACGGCATTGTCAAACAGAACAACGGATTCGTTCATGTCTACAGCGAGCCGGGGAAGGGTTCGACCTTCAGGATCTACCTGCCGAGGCATGTCGGGGACGATGTGCAGCAGGGGGATCGGGGGGCCGATCAGGGGCAGGCGCCGCGCGGCCGGGGGGAAACCCTGCTGCTCGTCGAAGATGACGCGGGGATGCGGAAGATGGGGGAGATGATGCTCGAAGGGCTCGGTTACCGCGTTCTGGCGGCGGAGTCTCCTCAGGATGCCATACGCATCGTGAAGGAGCATCCCGGCGGGATCCAGCTTCTGATCATCGACGTGGTGATGCCCGATATGAACGGGCGCCAGTTGGCTGAAAAGCTTCTCGAGATCGAACCGAACCTGAAATGCCTCTTCATGTCCGGCTACACCGCCAATGTCATCGCCCACCACGGCGTCCTGGACAAAGACGTGCATTTCATCGATAAGCCGTTTTCCATCAAGGCCATCGCGGAGAAGGTCCGTGACATTCTGTAATGACAGGATCCATCCCCTTCCGGCACCATGCCACTCTGGAGCGGGTTCCTTATGGACGTGACGCGCCGCAGATTTCTGCAGCTGAGCGGGACCGTGGCGGCCGGCGTGACCGTGGGCGGCCGCAAGGCCCTGGGTTTGCAACCGCCCGAATCCGGCCCCTCCGCCTGGCCTGACCGAACCGGCGGGACCGTGCCGACCCGCAGCATCTGCCCCTTTTGCGCCGTCGGGTGCGGCGTGATCTGCCACACGGATCCTCAAACCGGCCGGGTGGTCTACACCGAAGGGGACCCCGAACACCCGATCAACGCGGGCGCGCTCTGCGCGAAAGGCGCCGCCCTCGACCAGTTGGCCGCGAACGAGCGCCGCCTGACCCGTGTCCTTTATCGGGCGCCCTGCAGCGACCACTGGGAGACGAAAGACTGGGACTGGGCGCTCTCCACGATCGCCCGGCGGATCAAGAAGACCCGCGACGACGGCTTCGAATCGGTCGACCCCGACGGCTGGACCGTCAACCGCTGCGCCACGATCGCCTCGGTCGGCAGCGCCGCGCTCGACAACGAGGAGTGCTGGATCTACCAGGCCATGCTCCGCGCCCTCGGCCTGGTCTACATCGAGCACCAGGCCCGCATCTGACACAGCGCCACGGTGACGGCTCTGGGAGAGTCGTTCGGACGCGGCGCCATGACGAACCACTGGATCGACATCCGCAACAGCGATTGCATCCTCATCATGGGGAGCAATCCGGCCGAGAACCATCCCGTCGCCTTCAAATGGGTCGAGGCTGCGCGCGAACGGGGCGCCACGGTGATCCACGTGGACCCGCGCTTCACCAGGACCTCTAGCAAGGCGGACATCTATGCCCCTCTGCGCCCGGGGACCGACATCGCCTTCCTCGGCGGCATGATCCGCTTCATCCTTTCCGAAAACCGCTGCTTCCGGGATTACGTCGCCCACTACACGAATGCCGCCTGCCTCGTCAGCGAAAAGTTCGCGTTCCACGACGGCCTTTTCAGCGGCTTCGACCCCCGCGCCCGCGCCTACGACCGGAGCTTCTGGGCCTACGAGACGAACGCGGGCGGCGCCGTCCGGAAGGACCCTTCCTTATCCCATCCGCGCACCGTCTTCCAGCTCCTGAAGACCCATTTCGCGCGCTACACGCCCGAGAAGGTGAGCGCTGTCACCGGCACCCCCCGAGAGGATCTGCTCCGCGTCTACGAATGCGTTTCCGCCACCGGCAGGCCGGACCGGGCCGGCACCATCCTCTATGCCATGGGCTGGACCCAGCACACGGTGGGGGTCCAGAACATCCGCGCTATGGCGATCATCCAGCTCCTCCTCGGCAACATGGGGATGGCAGGCGGCGGGGTGAACGCCCTGCGCGGGGAGTCGAACGTGCAGGGTTCCACGGACCACGGGCTGCTCTATGGCGACTGGCCGGGATACCTTCCGGTCCCCAGGGCCACCATGGCGACCCTCTCCGACTACCTGAAGGAGAACACGCCGTCCTCCTCCGACCCCCTCAGCGCCAACTGGTGGCAAAACCGCCCGAAATACGTGGTCAGCTTCCTGAAGGCCCTGTTCGGCGAGGCGGCCATCCCCGAAAACGGCTTCTGCTATGCCTGGCTTCCGAAGCTCGCCGACCACCGGACCTACACCTGGCTCGACCTCTTCGACGCCATGGACCGGGGAGAACTCCGCGGGTTCTTTGCCTGGGGCCAGAACCCGGCCTGCAGCGGGGCGGATGCCGGCCGCACCCGCGCGGCCATGGCCAAGCTCGATTGGATGGTGTCGGCGAATCTCTTCGAGACCGAGACCGCCGCCTTCTGGAAAGGTCCGGGGATGGACCCGCGCACCATTCGAACCGAGGTGTTCCTGCTCCCCTGCGCGGCGTCGATGGAAAAGGAAGGGTCCATCACCAACAGCGGCCGCTGGGCCCAGTGGCGATGGAAGGCCCAGGAGCCGCCCGGAGAGGCCCGCAGCGACGGGGATATCCTGACCGAGCTCTTCGCCGCCGTCCGTGCGCTCTACCAGAAAGAGGGCGGGGCCTTCCCCGAGCCCATCACCCATCTCGCCTGGGACTACCGGACCGAGGGCCGTTTCGATGCGCACAAGGCGGCGCGCGGCATCAACGGCCGCTTCACCCGCGATGCAACGATCCAGGGCAAGGCCTTTCGAAAGGGCGACGCGGTGCCCTCCTTCGCACTCCTCCAGGAGAACGGCTCGACGGCAAGCGGCAACTGGCTCTACTGCCAGAGCTACAACGCCGACGGCAACCAGATGGCCCGCCGGGGCAGGGAAGACCCAACCGGCATCGGCCTCTATCCGCAGTGGGCCTGGTCCTGGCCCATGAACCGGCGGATCCTCTACAATCGCGCCGCCGTGGACTTGCAGGGCCGCCCCTGGAATCCGCAGAAGCCCGTCATCCGCTTCATCGGTTCAAGCGAGGCCGGCCGCTACGTCGCCAATCAATGGGAGGGGGATGTGCCGGACGGCGGCTGGTTTCCCATGCAGAACCCCGACGGGTCAGCGCGTCCCGATAGCCGCTACCCATTCATCATGCGCGCCGATGGTTTGGGGGGTGTCTTCGGCCCGGGGTTGCTGGACGGACCCTTCCCCGAGCACTATGAACCGGTCGAAGGACCGGCTTCGGCCAATCTGATGAACGCTCAGCAGGTGAACCCGCTTTTGCGCGCCTACGATTTCGGCGGGCTGCGCCGGCCGGCCGCCGATCCGCGCTTCCCGATCGTCGCCACCACCTGCCGCGTGGCCGAGCACTGGCAGAGCGGCGCCATGAGCCGTTCCATGCCCTGGCTCCTGGAGGCCGAGCCGCAGATGTTCGTCGAGATGAGCCGGGAGCTGGCTCGGCAGAAGGGCATCCGCAACGGCGACCGAGTAGTGGTGGCCTCCGCCCGCGGCTCGCTCGAGGCCGTCGCAATGGTGACCTCGCGCCTCCGGCCCTTCAAGGTGAACGGCGCCGAAGTCCATGTGGTAGGACTGCCCTGGCATTATGGTTGGCTCTGGCCCCATGCCGGCGGGGACAGCGCCAACCTCCTAACTCCTTCTGCCGGAGACCCGAACACCCGCATCCCCGAGACCAAGGCCTTCATGGTGAGCCTGCAGCGAAAGGACGGTTGATGCAATGGATGGGAAGGCTATGCTGATCGATACGACCCGCTGCACCGGGTGCCGAGCCTGCCAGGTCGCCTGCAAGAGCTGGAACCGTAACGGCGCCGACCGTTCATCCAACCGCGGCGGCCATCAAAACCCGGCCGACCTGGACGGCCAGACCTTCAAACTGGTGCGCTTCAAGGAGCGTCCCGCCGAGGCGCCCGACAGCACGCCCGCCTGGTACTTCTTTTCGGACCAGTGCCGCCACTGCCTCTCACCGGACTGCAAGGACGCGATCGAAGGGTATGTCTCGGGCGGCGTGATCCAGGACTCGGAGACCGGCGCCGTGGTCTACACGGAAAAGGCCCGTCAGGCGGCATTTCAGGATGTCCGGGACGTCTGCCCCTACGACATCCCCCGCCGGACCGCCGACGGGCGCATCGTCAAGTGCACCTTCTGCATCGACCGCATCTCCAACGGTCTGCTCCCTGTCTGCGCGGCCGCCTGCCCCACGGGCGCGATCCGCTTCGGTGACCGGGACGAGATCCTCCGCCTGGGCCACGCACGCGTCGACGCCCTCAAACCGGCTTGCCCCAAGACCCGCCTCCTCGATGAAGACTACGTCCGCGTGATCTTCCTCGTCGTCGACGACCCTCAAAGATACCACGAAAACGCCGTCGCCCGAGTCAACCACGGCCTCACCCGCAGCCTCGCCCTCCGCCGCATCCTGCGGTCTCTCTTGAGTTGATGCCGCAAAAGACGGTGTGCGGCATTCGCTCCCCTATGCCGTTGCCGGCTGTTTTCCCCCGGGTTTCATAAAAGCACTGGCGATCAGGACGCCCAGCAGGATGCAGCCTTGGAGCAGCACCCAGGCGACCACGAGGTAGGGGATCAGCCTCTGGGTCGTCAGCGCCTTCTCGACCGTGAAATAGACCGGCTTGGTCAGGCTGTAGAGGGTGCTGGCCGCATTGAGGTTGGCCTGGCTCAACCCCTCGTAGATGGTCCTGATCTGGCTGATGGTCTGCATGAGGTTGTCGTAGATCGCTGCGATGCTCCTTCGGATCTCCTGCCGTGCCCCGTCGGCGGCAAGCTTCCCGGCCCCGAGTTTTTCCGCATCCTCGATGTTTTTCAGTATCTGCGCATAGTAGTTCAGGTCCGAGTCGATCCTGGCCTTTTCCAGGCCGACCTCGATGATCTTCTGCGTCAGGCTTCGCCGAAACTCGATGTCCAGGTTCGCTTTGACCATGCTGATGAGATTGTCGAGGAAGGATTCTCCGATCTGCGGCATGACGTTCGATCCGAACGGCTGCACGCCGGCGCCGGGAGGCGCCCCCTGCAAGGCCCCCGCGATCTCGTTGCCGACGGCGTCGATGCCGCCCCCTTGAACGTAGGTTTTTAGCGCCTTCTCATAGACCTTGATGCGCGCGTCGGCGTCCTGGGCCTTCATTTTGAGTTCGGTGATCCGGTGCCGGAGATACTCCCCGGTGTGTCGTCCGTTCCCGCTTGCCCAGGCCGCCCCCACGATGGCGAGCATGGGATTGAGCCGGTAGCTTTCGATGTCGAGGGTGCGGTAGCGCAGATCGAGCAGCGACAGACCGCTTTCGGGCAGTCGGAAAACCGAAGCGCCGGGGACCTTCATGACCTTGTCGATGTCGTCGAGCACACGCTTGAGTGTGGACCGGAGCATGTCCATGACCACGGGATAATCCTCGGTCTCGATGTCCTCGGGGCGGAGAATGTCTCTCGAGACCAGCGCGATATCGTACTGGGTGACTCCCTTGACCGATTGGGCGTACTCCGCCCACGTGCTCAACAGATCGTTCAGGACCTTCGCCCGCAGTGTCGGCGGTAAGGGTGTAATGGATTCATCCCCGGCGAACACAAGCTCGTAGTTGGCGGTCATCAGGCTCTTCTTCTTTTCGCGGAATTCGGCCTCGAGGCGCTCCCTCTGCTCCACGGAAAGTTTGCGATCCTCCAGCTTGGCGGCATAGCGGTACTCGAGGAGCCGCAATTCGTCGTTTCGCTGGATGACCGACAGTGATCCTTTGAAGTTCGAAAAACTCATGTATTTTTGGAGGTCGTTGGTCTGGTAGACCTCTTTCAGCACCGGCGTCACCAGAATGTCCGATGAACTGAACGGCGTTCCGTTCGGGTACTGCCCCTTTTCCGCGCTGTCGAACTCCAGTTGAAAGGACAGCTTGGTGACCGGATACTTCTCCTGCGAGAGGTAAAGGACCGCGCCCACCGCCACGACCAGCAAGGTCGCTGCAAACCCCAGGATCACGATCCACCTTCTGAACCCCCAGATGGTGAGGATCAGTTCCTTGATGGAAATGCTGTCATAGTCTTCGTAAAACCGTTCGTCCTGCTGCGGCCGCTGATGTGCATCCATCGTACTCAATCGCTGACTCCTTCGCAGAAAAATGTAGTCCGGGTGGCACCGAGGCGAGCTTAATAAAGATCGCTGGATGGGTCAATGGAAAATCCATGAAGGCTCCTCCGGCGATTTTGCGGCTTCGCCGGCCTTCTTTCACTTGACTCGATGCGCCGGCTCTTTATATGTTGGCTCTGCGGCTGCTTCAGGGCTGCAAGATCCGGTCCGCGGTGCATGGCAGCCCCGTTCGCGGGCCTTGGTGCCGCCCCGTGATGCCTGGTTCGATCCGGGAGGAAGCCGCCTGACTGACCGTCATGGGCAGAGGGCGCCCATCGGCAATAGACATTCAACTCGAGCGATCATCGTGAAGCGTTCCAAAACACCACCAAAAAGTAGATCGAACCAGCCTTCAAACAGCCAATTCTCGGCCGAAACCCTATCGACCTATGCCTATAGACACCGGGACTGGCTGATACCGTGCGCCGTGGCCGTTGTCATTTGCGCCGCCCTTCGCCTGGTCGATCTGATCCACGCCCCCGAAAAATTTTTCCTGGTGGACGGCCACAGGGTCCTGGCCACTCATGACGCCTATGCCTGGTTGGCAGGGGCGGATCGTATCAACTACAAGAGTTGCTCCCCTGTTGCTGTTTTTCTGCGCTTTCTGCATACCCTTACGGGTGTCAACCTGGCCGACATCGCCTTCTGGCTTCCCATGATCATGACTCCCCTTGTGGCTGCGCCCCTTGCATGGCTCGGCGCCCGCTGGCGCCTCCCGGAGGGGACGGTGGCCGCCGGTGTGTTGGCGGGTGCCGCGCCCGGGTTCTTGTGGCGCACCCGGCTCGGCTATTTCGACACCGATCTCTTTGCCCTGTTTTTCCCCGTTTTGATCTGTGTCCTTCTCTGTTGCTGGCTCGAAGGCCGGATGCGGCCACCGTGGGGAAGTGATCGCCGCCTCACGCACGGATGGACCCTCCTCTGGCCCCTCGGTATGGGGTTGATCAGCAAACTCTATCTGCTGCTCTACCCGCAGGGTTCGGCCATCCTCCTGGCCATCCTCGCCACGGCCGGGATCCTCGGCCTGTTGACGGCATCCAGGGCCGGGCGTTTGTTGGTGATCCTGGGCCTCGCGATCCTGGTCCTGGCGGCCTCCGGCGGCTGGATCGGCCTTGCCTCAGGTGCGGGCCTCTGTCTGGTCGGGTTCTTGAGGCCCTGTTCTTACGACTGGTTGGCCTCGCATCCGCTGTTCCTGGTCCTGGCTTTGCTGGTTACAGGCGCGGCCGTGTTTACCCTTTCGGGGGTCGAGAACTGGGTGAGTGGAGCGTTGAGAAAGTTGGCGGGATACGGTGGATGGGCCGCCCGCGGGCCTGATGATCTCTATCCCGCCGTCCTGGACACCGTTGTCGAAGCGCAAGACATCGATCTACGCTCCGTTTTTCATGCCATTTCCGGTGGGTGGCTTCTTTTTGGGCTGGGGGTTTGCGGATACGCTGCGCTGCTCTGGCGCCGCCCGGCGGCCTGGGTTTTTCTGCCCCTTCTCCTGTTGGGTTTGGCCTCTCTTCGCCTGGGCGAGCGCTTTACGATGTATGGCGGAGTCGTCATCGGGCTGGGGCTCGGGTTCGGACTCACACAGATTTTGCGGCGCTGGCTTGGGTGGCGGCGCATCGGCTTTGTGTGTCAAGCCCTGCTGCTGGCGGGGTTTCTGGTCATCACGACGCTCCCCTTGTTGGGAAACAAGGCCCCCATGACGACCGCCGCTCCGGAGACGATCGAAGCGCTGCATGACATGCGCGGCAAGATAACCCCGGGCGCCCAGTTCTGGATCTGGTGGGATTATGGTTACACGGCCCAGTATTATGCGAGAGCGGGCACGTTTTCGGACGGGGGGCATGTGAGGGCGGAATATGCGGTTCCCCTGGCCCGGATCTATGCGTCCGACTCCCCCGCATATGCTTTTCATCTGATGGCTTACGCCGCGCAAAAGGCCCGGCCCTATCGCGTCAGGTGTGCGGAGCTGCCCAATTACCGGAACCCCTTTGCCTGGATATTCCGAAAAAAAGCCCCTTCAGATGTGCAATCCTTTCTCGATGGGATCGCCGATCTTCCCCTCCCTGGGAAGAAGCCCCTGCCTGAGCAGTATCTGGTCCTGTCCTGGGATCATGTCAAGATAGCCCCGGCCATCCTGCGGTTGGGCACATGGGATTTCTCGGCGGGCGAGGGTGAACAGGCGCCCTTCGAGCTGCACCAGGAAGCCCTCGAGTTCAACAAAGTGGCGGGTACTGTGACGGTCCGGAACCAAGCCGTTTGGCTCTCCGGTCTCACCCTCGTCACGGAGGATGGAATCGAGCAGCTGGATTACGGAGCCACTTCCGGGGTTTTCGCCGTGATCGACGCCCAAAAAGGGATCACCGTTCTGATGCAAGAGAGAGCGTATCGATCCAACCTGGTGCAACTGCTGCTGGGGGATCCGGCTGATTTTGAACCCTATTTCGAGCTTGTGCTGGATCGCGCACCCGATGTCCGCGTCTATAAACTGAAGCTTTGATCGAAAGGCATTCCCCTTTTCCCCGCTCTAGTTCTGCTCCACTCGCAATTACCATTCTGTAACGCAAGCCACCAAATGATCCATTCGACTCGTAACTGAGCCTGCCCTCAGCCGGCCTCACCCGCAGGGACATGTGGCCGTTGTTTCCATTGGCACCAGGTGCCTGGTGCCAATGGAGCCAGATCGAAAGGAGCCGGAAGACCCCTGGAGCCAACCGTTACCCCCCGCGGGCCTGTATTGCAGGCTCCCCGCTGAATACCACCTTAGCCGAACCGGCACACGACTCTCCCCCATGGTCACCCTGGTTTTATTCTTGCATAAATCTAGAACCAACATCGTGCCCAGAAAGGGCCGAATCGAATCTCTATTTAAAAAAATAATATAAATCAAATAGTTGTAAAGACATGATTTGAAAAGGGGGTTGGTTATGTCTAAAGGCGGATGGAAGGCGCTCACCTTTCTAGGGCATGGGTTGATCCTGCTGCTGGTTTTCAGCGGAACCGTGAATGCGCAGCTGGGTTCGCTTGAATTCCTGCAGTTAAAACATCAACTGCAGGCGGGTGGCGCGACCTATGAGATCGGCGCCAACCAGGCTACCGATCGCTCATTGCGCGAACTGTGCGGCCTGATGGCCCCCACCCGGTGGACCCCTGAAATGGCATACCGGCTCCGATCGCATGCACAGGATCCGATAGGAGGCGCTTCCGGCACGGTGGCATTGCCCTCCGCTTTTAATTGGTGTTCACAAGGCGCCTGCCCCCCGATCAGGGACCAGGGCTCCTGCGGTTCCTGCTGGGCCTTCGCGACGGTGGGGCCGTTAGAGAGCAACATCCTGCTTTACGAAGGAAAATCTGTAGACCTTTCCGAGCAATACCTGGTTTCCTGCAATGTGAACAGATGGAGCTGCGGGGGCGGCTGGTGGGCACACGATTACCATGAGTGGAAATACAATGCATCGGAGACCGAGGCCGGTGCGGTGCTGGAAGCTGACTTTGCCTATACCGCACGGGATACGGCATGCGGCAGCCCCTATGATCATCCCTACAAAATCACCGATTGGGCCTATGTCGGTTCGCCTTTTAGTGTTCCTCCTACAGAGGATATCAAGCGCGCCATCATGACGTACGGCCCGGTCACGGCAGCGGTTTACGTGGGAAGCGCCTTTCAGTATTATCGAAGCGGTGTCTTCAACACAAACATAGATGCTGCCGTCAACCACGGCATCGTTTTGGTCGGCTGGGATGACAACCAGGGTGCGAATGGAGTCTGGATACTCAGGAATTCCTGGGGGACTGGATGGGGTGAAAACGGCTACATGAAGATAGAGTACGGGGCCTCCCGGGTGGGCTATGGCGCCTCCTACGTGGTATATGACCCGCCCCCCGTACAGGCCGATTTCAGCGCCGATTCCACCACGGGAACCGATTCCCTGACGGTCCAGTTTGCAGATCATTCCACCGGAAATCCGACCGCATGGTTCTGGACATTTGGCGACGGACAGACCAGCACGCTCAAAAACCCATCCCATACCTATACGAGTCCCGGAACCTACTCAGTCTCCCTGGAAGCTTCAAGACCGGACAGTACGGATGTGATTGTCAAGACAGATTATATTACAGTCGCCGAGTCCACTCCCCCACCGCCTTTGGTGCCCCCAGGTGCAGTCGAGCTACCGGCTGCCGGATCTTACGGCTATCTGGCCCCGGGAGTTTTGGCAAACGAACCATCGGTGGATTTCTGGTTTGACGGAAGGACGGGTGATGTCATAATCGAGTGCGAATTCTACGATGCTGATTATAGTGATGAGATTGAGATTTTGCTGAATGGTCAATCGGTGGGATACGCACCGCGGACGGGAAACAA